>NZ_JBIAVW010000034.1:0-75934 GCF_042894785.1 Streptomyces sp. NPDC001502 | reverse complement strand
GCCCGGTTACATTCCGAACCCGGAAGCTAAGCCTTTCAGCGCCGATGGTACTGCAGGGGGGACCCTGTGGGAGAGTAGGACGCCGCCGAACAATCTTTCAAAGGACCTTTGGTCCAGCGTTCAACGCTGGACCAAAGGTCCTTTTTTTATTTTCACCTCTTTACGCCGAAGCGCGGCCATGGGTTGGTTGCGCGAGAATGACTAGCGGTACCCCGAAGACAGGAGTCACACCCATGTCCAACTCTCCCGACGATCGTCCGGAGCGCGAGCCTCGGCGCAACGACGGCGGTGACAGGGGCGGCTACCGCGGGGGCCGTGACGACCGTGGTGGCGACCGCCCCCCGTTCCGTCGTGACGACCGTGGTGCCAGTGGCCGGCCGTCCAGTGGCGGTGGCGGCTTCCGTCGCGATGACCGCGGTGGTCGCCCGGCCGGCGGTGGCGGCGGTGGCGGCGGTTTCCGTCGTGACGACCGTGGTGGCGACCGTCCGTCGTACCCGCGTCGTGAGGACGACCGTGGTGGCCGTCCTTCCGGTGGTGGCGGCGGTGGCTTCCGTCGCGACGACCGTGGTGGCGACCGTCCCAGCTTCCCGCGTCGCGATGACCGTGGTGGCGACCGTCCCTCGTACCCCCGTCGTGACGATGACCGTGGTGGCCGTCCTTCCGGTGGTGGCGGCGGTGGCTTCCGTCGCGATGACCGTGGTGGGGACCGTCCGTCCTACCCGCGCCGTGACGACCGTGGTGGCGACCGTCCGTCGTACCCCCGTCGCGATGACGACCGTGGTGGGTTCCGTGGCGGTCGTGACGACCGTGGCGGCGACCGCCCGTCCTACCCGCGTCGCGATGACCGCGGTGGGGACCGTCCGTCGTACCCGCGTCGTGAGGACGACCGTGGTGGCCGTCCCTCCGGTGGTGGCGGCGGTGGCGGCTTCCGTCGCGACGACCGTGGCGGCGACCGTCCGTCCTACCCCCGTCGTGAGGACGACCGTGGTGGCCGTCCCTCCGGTGGCGGCGGCGGTTTCCGTCGCGACGACCGTGGTGGCGACCGTCCGTCCTACCCGCGCCGTGACGACCGTGGTGGCGACCGTCCGTCGTACCCCCGTCGCGATGACGACCGTGGTGGGTTCCGTGGCGGTCGTGACGACCGTGGCGGCGACCGCCCGTCCTACCCGCGTCGCGATGACCGCGGTGGGGACCGTCCGTCGTACCCGCGCCGTGAGGACGACCGTGGTGGCCGTCCCTCCGGTGGTGGCGGCGGTGGCGGCTTCCGTCGCGACGACCGTGGTGGCGACCGTCCGTCCTACCCCCGTCGTGACGACCGTGGCGGCGACCGCCCGTCGTACCCCCGTCGTGACGATGACCGTGGTGGGTTCCGTGGCGGTCGTGACGACCGTGGCGGCGACCGCCCGTCCTACCCGCGTCGTGAGGACGACCGTGGTGGCCGTCCCTCCGGTGGTGGCGGTGGCGACCGTCCGTCCTACCCCCGTCGCGATGACCGTGGTGGCGACCGTCCGTCGTACCCCCGTCGTGATGACGACCGTGGTGGGTTCCGTGGCGGTCGTGACGACCGTGGCGGCGACCGCCCGTCCTACCCCCGCCGTGACGACCGCGGTGGCGACCGCGGTGGCGACCGTGGCGGGTTCCGTGGTGGCCGTGACGATCGCGGTGGTGACCGTGGTGGCTACCGTGGTCGCGATGACCGCGGCGGCGACCGCGACTACCGCTCGGACCGTGACCCGGTCAAGCGGCTTCCGATCGACGAGGACGTCACCGGCTTTGAGATCGACGCCGATGTGCGCCAGGAGCTGCTGAGCCTGCCCAAGGGCCTGGCCGAAGAGGTTTCCAAGAACCTCGTCATGGTCGCGCGGCTGATCGACGACGAGCCCGAGCAGGCGTACGCGTACTCGCGCATCGCCCTGCGGCTGGCCTCCCGCGTCGCCGCTGTCCGCGAGGCCGCCGGCTTCGCCGCGTACGCCACGCAGAAGTACAGCGAGGCCCTCGCGGAGTTCCGCGCCGCCAAGCGCATGACCGGTTCGGTCGAGCTGTGGCCCGTCATGGCCGACTGCGAGCGCGGCCTCGGCCGTCCGGAGCGGGCACTGGCCATGGCCGGCGAGCCCGAGGTGCAGAAGCTGGACAAGGCCGGTCAGGTCGAGATGCGTCTGGTCGCGGCCGGTGCCCGGCGGGACCAGGGGCAGCTCGAAGCGGCCATCGTGACCCTGCAGAGCCCGGAGCTGGCCTCCAACTCGGTCCAGCCCTGGACCGCGCGCCTGCGGTACGCCTACGCCGACGCCCTGCTGGCGGCCGGTCGTGAGGACGAGGCGCGCGAGTGGTTCGGCAAGACCCTCGAAGCGGACAAGGACGGGGCGACCGACGCCTCCGACCGTCTCGCCGAGCTCGACGGTGTCGAGTTCGTCGACGCCTCGATCGACCTGTCCGACCTCTCCGAGGTCGAGGACGAGGACGACGACAGGGACGACGACGAAGACGAGGATGACGAGGATGACGACGAGGGCGAGGACGCGGCGGAGATCGCCGCGGCCGAGCGCGCCTCCGACGTCGCCGAGTACTACGACGAGGACGACGAGGAGTACGAGCCGCTGGAGCGGTCCGAGGCCGACGTCGACGCCGACGCCGAGGGCGACAAGGCCTGAGGCACGGTGACATGAAGAAGGGCGGTACCCCGGTCGGGGTACCGCCCTTCTTCATGTCCGGAAGCGGTCAGCCGAGGCCGCGCAGGACCAGGCCGGTGGCCGGTTTCGGTCCGAAGGACGTGGACTTGCGGGGCATGGTGACGCCTTGGCGGGCCAGGTCCCGCACGACTTCCTCGCGTACGGGATGCAGCAGGACCGCCGTGCCGCCGTGCCGCTCGGCCATGGCCACGGTGGACGCGGCGTCGTGGATGTACGTGATCTGGTCCGGGGCGTCCGGGATGTGCCAAAGGGCGTCGAGCAGGGTCGCGTGCAGGACGGTGGCGTCCAGCCGGCGCCAGGCCTCGGGGCGGTCGTGGCGGACCGTGGTGTCGAGGAGCGCCAGGTCAGGGTCGGTGACCAGGTGGAAGGCGCCGTCGCCGGCGATCAGGAAGGCGTTGCCGCGTTCCGAGGCGTCCGCGAGGGTGTCCAGGGCCAGCGGGAGCGGTCCGTCGACCGGGCGGACGCGGAAGTGGCCGTCGAGGGCCGCGAGGGCGTCCGGCACCGGGAGGCGGCGCAGCATCCGGTGGATGGCGCGGACCTGGAGCGGATAGCGGGCGGTGTCCACGAGGAGGACCAGGCCGAAGTCCCAGGCGGTGGGGGAGCCGTGCTCCTCCTGGAGGCGCAGGTACGTCGCCCAGCGGTGGTGGCCGTCGGCGATGAGGGCCTGGCGGTGGCTGAGGTCCGCCATGACGGTGGCGAGTTCGGCCGGATCCGTGATGGCCCACAGGCGGTGCTGGAAGCCGTCCTCGGTGGTGGTCGACAGGAGGGGGGCGAGCTGGGCGGTCCGTTCGACGACCGCGGCCGCTCCAGTGCCGGGGTCGTCGCCCCGGTAGGTGAGCAGGAGGGGTTCGAGGTTGGCTGAGGTGGCCCGCATCAGGCCGGCCCGGTCGGTGACCACGTCCGGCATGACGTCCTCGTGGGGCAGGACGATGCCGGCGTCGGCGGTGGACAGGGCGAGGGCGCCGATGAGGCCGCGCTGGAGCAGGCCGGCCCGGCGCTGCTCGTACACGTAGAGCGCGGGCTCGGGGTCGGCGCTGAGGATGCCCTCGGCGAGCCAGTCGTGCAGGGTGCGGGCGGCCTGCTCGTTGCGCGCGGCCGGGGTACCGGCCTGCGGCAGGATCAGGCGGACGATGTTGTGCGGGTCGGCGGATTCGAGGTGGTCGACTCCGTCGGGACGCACGACCACGTCGTACGGCGGCGAGGTGACGGCCGCGAGGCTGCCGACACGCTCGGGGACGTAGCGCAGGCCATGGAACGGGATCAGGCGCAGCCCATGCTCCGCGGTACCAGATGTGGTCATTGGTGCATGGTAAAACGCGTCTCGCCATGCGGGATGATCGGGGCAGTACGGAATCGGACAAGGTCGATCTCATGAGGAGCGGACAGGATGACCCGGCAGAGCAGGACCAGTCCCGCGGCGAGTGAGCAGAGTCTGCACCAGGCGTACGACACCGCGCTGCTGGATCTGGACGGGGTGGTGTACGCGGGTGGCGAGGCCATCGCCTACGCCGTGGAGTCCCTCGCAGCGGCCCGGGCGGACGGGATGCACCTCGCGTACGTCACGAACAACGCGCTGCGAACCCCGGACGCGGTCGCGGAGCACCTGGGTGAGCTGGGCATTCCGACGGAGGCCGCCGAGGTGATCACCTCGGCGCAGGCGGTGGCCCGGCTGATCGCGGAGCAGGTGGAGCCGGGGTCGAAGGTGCTGGTGATCGGCGGGGACGGGCTGCGGGTCGCGCTGCGCGAGCGGGGTCTGGTGCCGGTGGAGTCGGCCGAGGAGGAGGGGCTCGCGGCCGTCGTCCAGGGGTACGGGGGTCCCGACCTGCCGTGGGGGCGGTTCGCGGAGGCCTCGTACGCGATCAACCGCGGGGTGCCGTGGTTCGCGTCGAACACCGACCTGACGATTCCGGGGGCGCGGGGCATCGCACCGGGCAACGGGGCCGCGGTGGAGGTCGTACGGATCGCGACGGGCGCGGAGCCGCAGGTGGCGGGCAAGCCGCTGCCGCCGATGCACCGGGAGACGGTGCTGCGTACCGGGGCGCAGCGGCCGCTGGTGGTGGGCGACCGGCTGGACACCGACATCGAGGGTGCCTTCAACGGGGAGGTGGACTCGCTGCTGGTGCTGACCGGGGTCACGGACGCGGAGCAGCTGCTGCGGGCCGAGCCGAGGCACCGCCCGACCTATGTGGACCGGGATCTGCGGGGGTTGCTGACCGGGCAGCCGGAAGTGGAGCCGTGCGCGGAGGGTTTCCGCTGCGGCGGCTGGACGGCGGTCGCGACGAACGGCGGCGTGCTGGAACTGCGAGAGCCCGGAGAGGCCGGGCAGGGCGGGGAAGGCGGGGAAGGCGGGGAGGCCGGGCAGGGCGGGGATCCGCTCGACGCGCTGCGGGCGCTGTGCGCTGCGGCCTGGACCGTGGCCGGGGACGGGGTCTGCACGCTCGATGCGGCGAAGGCGCTGGCCAGGCTGGGTCTTTAGCGCCATCCGGGGGACCCGCCCGTGCGGAGGGTAGGTTAGCCTAACCTGCGTGTTGGTCGAGAGTCCCCCTGAACCCGAACGGAGCGCGGCGCCCGAAGCGGGCGCCGCCGCCGTAGCCCGCCCGCGCCATGCCGCGCGCGCCGCCGGTCTGCTCGCCGCTGTCGCGGTGCTGGCACTGATCGCCGTCGTGAGCATCGCCGTGGGCGCCAAGCAGATGTCCCTGGACGAGGTCTGGCACGGCCTGTTCGCCTACGCGGGTACGCCCTCCGACGTGGTGGTGCGGGATCTGCGGATCCCGCGCACCCTGCTCGGGCTGATGGTCGGGCTCGGACTCGGCCTGTCCGGTGCCGTGATGCAGGCGCTGACCCGTAACCCGCTGGCCGAGCCCGGCATCCTCGGCGTCAACGCGGGTGCCGCGGCCGCCGTGGTCTCCGCGATCAGCTTCTTCGGCGCGAGTTCGCTGAACGAGTTCGTGTGGTGGGCCTTCCTCGGCGCCGCCTTCGTCTCGGTCCTCGTGTACGTGCTCGGCGGCAGCCGCAGCGCGACCCCGGTGCGCCTCGCGCTCGCCGGTACGGCGGCCAGCGCGGCGCTCGTCGGCTACATCAACGCCGTGCAGCTGCTGGACAGCAAGGCGCTGGACAAGCTGCGCTTCTGGACGGTGGGTTCGCTGGCCTCGGCCAACATGGACACCGTCCGGCAGGTGGCCCCCTTCCTGCTCGTCGGCGCGGTGCTCGCGCTGGTGCTGGGCCGGCCGCTCAACGCGATGGCGATGGGCGACGACACGGCGCGGGCGCTCGGCGCCCACCTGACGCGGACCCGGATCGGCGCCATGGTCGCCATCACCCTGCTGTGCGGTGCGGCGACCGCCGCGTGCGGGCCCATCGTGTTCATCGGGCTGATGGTCCCGCACCTCGTCCGGGCCGTCACCGGTCCTGACATGCGCTGGGTGCTCGCGCACTCGGCCGTCCTGGCGCCGGCACTGCTGCTCGGCTCCGACATCGTCGGCCGTGTCGTCACCCGGCCCGCCGAACTGCAGGTCGGCGTCGTGACCGCGCTCATCGGCGGCCCGGTCTTCATCTACCTGGTTCGGCGCAAGAGGATGGCCCAGCTGTGACCGCGACCGCGCCCACCACCGTGACCGCGACCGACACCCCCCGCAAGGGCCGCCGGTCCGGCCCCCGTCCGCTGCGCCTGCCCGGTGGGGTCTCGTTGCGTGTCGAGCGGCGCGCCCTGGCCGTCGGGGTCCTGCTGACCGTCGCGGCGCTCGCGATGTCCGTCGTGCTCATCGGCACCGGCGACTTCGAGATCGCGCCGTGGGACGTCGTACAGACCCTGCTCGGCAACGGCACCCCCGCCACCGACTTCATCGTCAACGACCTGCGGCTGCCGCGGGCCCTGGTCGCGCTGCTCGTCGGCGCGGCGCTCGGGATCTCCGGGGCCGTCTTGCAGTCCGTCTCCCGCAACCCGCTGGGCTCCCCGGACATGCTGGGCTTCGGGTACGGCTCGACGGTCGGCGCGCTCGTCGTGATCATCCTGTTCAAGGGCGGCGCCACCGAGGTGGCCGTCGGCGCGCTGGTCGGTGGTCTGCTGGCCGGTGTCGTCGTCTACCTGCTCGCCTACAAGCAGGGCATCCAGGGCTACCGGCTGGTGCTGGTCGGCATCGGAGCCTCCGCGGTCCTGATCGCCGTGATCCAGTACCTGATCACGAAGGCCCAGCTGATCGAGGCCACCCGTGCCATGGTCTGGCTGACCGGCTCGCTGGCCGGCCGGGACTGGGCGCAGGTGTGGCCGCTGCTCGCGGTGTGCGCGGTGCTCTTCCCGCTGGTCCTCGGGCAGGGCCGGGCCCTGCGGATGATGGAGATGGGCGACGACGCCGCGTACGCGCTCGGGGTGCGGGTGGAGCGGACGCGGATGCTGCTGATGCTCGCCGCGGTCCTGCTCACCACCGCGGCGAGCGCCGCGGCCGGGCCCGTCAGCTTCGTCGCGCTGGCCGCGCCGCAGCTGGCCCGGCGGCTGACCCGCTCGCCCGGCATGAACCTGGTGAACGCCGCCCTGATGGGCTCGGTGCTGCTGATGGTGTCCGACTGGGCCTCGCAGCGGGCCTTCGGCGCCGACCAGCTGCCGGTGGGTGTGGTGACCGGCCTCGTCGGCGGTGTCTACCTGCTCTGGCTGCTCGTCACCGAGCGCAAGGCGGGACGTATATGAACCTGATGAGGAGTACGCAAGTGCAGCGGCTGACCGCGGAGAACGTGACCCTCGGCTACGACCAGCGGGTCATCGCCGAGAACCTGTCGGTGGAGATCCCCGACAACTCCTTCACGGTGATCGTCGGCCCCAACGCCTGCGGCAAGTCCACGCTGCTGCGGGCCCTGTCACGGATGCTGAAGCCGTCCACGGGGCGGGTGTTGCTGGACGGGCAGGCCATCGGGTCGATGCCCGCGAAGAAGGTCGCCAAGATCCTGGGCCTGCTCCCGCAGTCCTCGATCGCGCCCGACGGGATCACGGTGGCCGACCTGGTCTCGCGCGGCCGGTACCCGCACCAGGGGCTGCTGCGGCAGTGGTCGGCCGAGGACGAGCGGATCGTGAACGAGTCGATGGCCTCGACCGGGGTCGCCGAGCTCGCCGACCGGGCCGTGGACGAACTGTCGGGCGGGCAGCGGCAGCGCGTGTGGATCGCGATGGCGCTGGCCCAGCAGACGCCGCTGCTGCTGCTCGACGAGCCGACGACGTACCTGGACATCCAGCACCAGATCGACGTGCTGGACCTGTGCGCGGAGCTGCACGAGACGCAGGGGCGGACGCTGGTGGCGGTGCTGCACGATCTGAACCACGCGGCCCGGTACGCCACGCACCTGATCGCGATGCGCGGCGGGAAGGTCGTCGCGGAGGGGCCGCCGGCCGAGGTGGTGACGGCGGAGCTCGTGGAGAAGGTGTTCGGGCTGCGCTGCCAGGTGATCCCGGATCCGGAGACGGGGACGCCGCTGGTGGTTCCGGCGGCGCGCAAGGCCCGTGTGGTGGCCGGGACGGAGTAGCCTCCGGCCGGGCGGACGGCTTCGGCTTCGGGTGCGGGCCGGTTGCCGGGGGCGCCGCCCCCGGACCCCCGCGCCTCAATCGCCGGCGGGGCTGAGAAGACCGGGGCTCCGCCCCAGACCCCGTGCCTCAATCGCCGGCGGGGCTGGAAGGGGCCGGCGGGGACCGAGGCGGCGGGGCTGGGTGGGGGCTAGAGCATCGTTTTGAGGCGGAGCAGGTCGCGGAAGCCGGCCTCCAGTCTGACGCGGCCCGAGGCCCAGGCCTTCGCGAACTTCAGCTCGCCCGCGACCAGCGCCACGAGGTCGTCGCCCGTCATCGCGAGCCGGATCTCGGCCTTCGAGGCGGGCGGCCCCGGGGCGACCGCGTCCACCCGGATCCGGCCCGCGTCGAGGCGGCCCGTGAACGTCTGGTCCAGGTCGGTGATGTGGCAGCTCAGGGAGCGGTCGAACGCGGCCGCGCCGCGTACGCCGTCGTCGGCCCGCGCGAGATTGCCGGAGAGGTTGTCGAGTGCTTCGCGGCACTCCTGGATCGTAGCCATCGTGATCACGACCGTACCGCAGAGCCATGCGTGGTCGCGGGGCGCTTCGAGGTAGCGTCGGGGCATGACCGACGAAGCCGCCGACCCCCGGGTCGAAGCCTCCGCCGAGCCCGTCGAGCCCGCCGGGCCCGTGGCGCTGGGCGTCGTACGCACGCCCACCGGCCACGCCGGCGTGGACGCGCACCTGGCACGGCTGGCGGACGCGGACCACCTCGCGGCGGACGGACACGTCGAGGTGTACGAGGATGTCCACCGGGGCCTGCGCGAGGCGCTGACCGCGCTGGACGCACCGCCCGTCCCCGGACCGTACGAAAACAGGAGCTGAACCGAACGTGGCAGGAGTGGCACGCCGCCGCCTGGACGCCGAACTGGTACGCCGCAGCATGGCCCGCTCGCGCGAGCACGCCGCGCAGCTGATCGCAGCGGGCCGGGTGACCGTGGGCGGCACCACCGCGACCAAGGCGGCCACCCAGGTCGAGACCAGCGCGGCCCTCGTGGTCCGCAAGGACGACAGCGACCCCGACTACGTCTCCCGGGGCGGCCACAAGCTGGCCGGCGCGCTGGCGGCCTTCCAGCCGCAGGGGCTGGCCGTCGAGGGCCGCCGCGCGCTGGACGCCGGCGCCTCCACCGGCGGGTTCACCGACGTGCTGCTGCGCTCGGGCGTGGCCCACGTGATGGCCGTGGACGTCGGCTACGGGCAGCTGGCCTGGTCCCTGCAGAGCGACGACCGGGTCACGGTCAAGGACCGTACGAACGTGCGCGAGCTGACGGTGGAGCAGCTCGACGGGGTCCCGGTCGACCTGGTCGTCGGTGACCTGTCGTTCATTTCCATCGGTCTGGTGCTGCCGGCGCTGGTGCGCTGCTGCGCGCCGGACGCGGACCTGGTGCTGATGGTCAAGCCGCAGTTCGAGGTCGGCAAGGACCGGCTGGGCAGCGGCGGCGTGGTGCGCAGCCCGGAGCTGAGGGCCGAGGCCGTACGCGAGGTCGCGGCGCAGGCGGCCAAGCTGGGGCTGGGTGTTCTCGGCGTGACGGCGAGTCCGCTGCCGGGGCCGTCGGGGAACGTCGAGTACTTTCTGTGGCTGCGGGCGGGGGCACCGGCCCTCGACCCGGCAGATGTTGACCGTGCAGTGGCGGAGGGGCCGCAGTGACAGATTCAGCGGGTTCAGCAGGTGCAGCGGGTTCACGGATTTCGGGGGAAGGGCGGACGGTCTTCCTGCTCGCGCACACCGGGCGGCCTGCGGCCATCCGCAGTGCCGAGCTGGTGGTGCAGGGTCTGCTGAGATGCGGGCTGGGCGTACGCGTCATGGAGCACGAGGCGGTGGACCTGCCGCTGCCCCCCGAGGTGGAGCTGGTCACCGAGTCCACCCCGGGGGCGCTCGACGGGTGTGAGCTGCTCATCGTCCTCGGCGGGGACGGGACCCTGCTGCGGGGTGCGGAGTTCGCGCGCGCCTCGGGGGTGCCGATGCTGGGCGTCAACCTGGGCCGGGTGGGGTTCCTCGCCGAGGCCGAGCGCGACGACCTGGACAAGGTCGTTGACCGGGTGGTGACGCGCTCGTACGAGGTCGAGGAGCGGATGACGCTCGACGTGATCGTGCGCACGAACGGCGATGTGGTCCACCGGGACTGGGCGCTGAACGAGGCCGCGGTCCAGAAGGTGTCCCCGGAGCGGATGCTGGAGGTGGTCCTGGAGATCGACGGGCGCCCGGTGACCGGCTTCGGCTGCGACGGGATCGTCTGCGCGACTCCGACGGGCTCCACGGCCTACGCCTTCTCCGCGGGCGGGCCGGTGGTCTGGCCGGAGGTCGAGGCGCTGCTGCTGGTGCCGATCAGCGCGCACGCGCTGTTCGCGAAGCCGCTGGTGACCTCGCCGACCTCGGTGCTGGCGGTGGAGGTGCAGAACGGCACGCCGCACGGCGTGCTGTGGTGCGACGGGCGGCGCACGCTGGAGCTGCCCGCCGGGGCTCGGGTCGAGGTACGGCGTGGTGCGGTGCCGGTGCGGCTCGCCCGGCTGCACCACGCGTCCTTCACGGACCGGCTCGTCGCCAAGTTCGCGCTGCCGGTGTCGGGGTGGCGCGGCGCGCCGCACTGACGGACGGGATCACGGGGCGGCGGGTGGCCGCGGCCCTTCGAAGCGGCCCCGGGCGAACACGCCGTGCGGGTCGAGGGCGTCGCGCAGCCGCCGGTGCAGGGCGGTGTGCGGGGCGGGCAGGGGGTGGTCGACGTCCGGCCGGTACGGGAGCCAGCCCCGGGCGGCGAAGGCCGTGTGCAGCCGGTCCAGGGTGCGGTGGGCCCGCCGGGCGGCGTCCGGGTCACCGGGGGCGAAGCCGATGGTCACCACGTGGTCGACGGTGTCGGCGTCCAGCACGTTCATCGTGACGCCGGCGGTGGTGTCCGCCGTCGCGTCCCGCACCAGCCCGGCCGCCTCCGCCACCGCCGTACCCCGGAAGGGCACCAGCGGCAGGAACATCAGCAGGCCGCGCTCCCGGTCCAGGCAGCGGGCGCAGCAGCCGCCGGTCTTGCGGCGGAACAGGGTGTCGGCCGGGTCGGGCCGCCCGGCGTAGGCGGCGTGCACGTCCGCGTCGGCGGCCTCCGGGGAAGCGTGCTCGAAGGGGGACCCGGGGGTGCGCACCCGGTCGCCGACGATACGGGTCAGGGCGTCGGTGACCTCGGCGTCGCCGGTGAGGGCCAGGTGCGCCAGGTAGCGGTCGCGTACGCCGTAGGTGCGGGCCGCGACCGGATCGTAGATCTTCGTGGTGGGCGGGACGAGGTGCCCGGCCGTCCACTCCCGCAGGACGTCGACCGCTGCGGCCAGCCGGTCCGCCGGGAAGGTCAGGGGCAGGACGGCCACCGTCCGGGGGCGGGGCCGCAGGCGGACCACGGCGGCCGTCACGGCGGCCCAGGACGCCTGCGTGAACAGGTGGTTGAGGGAGGGGCCGGAGCCGTGCGGCTGTACGACGGCCGGCCCGCCGGGCGCCGGCCACCAGCCGGTCCGCACGCGCTGCCCGTCGGCGAGGACGAGTTCCAGGCCGGCGAGGTCCTCGGCGCGCGTCCGGTGCAGTCCGACGCCCCGCTCGATGATGTTGCCGATGATGCTCGTGTGGCGGGAAGCGCCGGTGAGGTTGAGTACGCGGTCGGTTCCGGTCAGCCGCCGCGCAAGCAGGTCCTGAGTGACGCCCGGTTCGACGACCGCGTAACCGCGCAGGGTGTCGATCTCGCGGATGCGGTCGAGGCCGGAGAGGTCCAGGACGGCGGCGCCGTCCCGGACCGGAAGGGCCGAGCCCAGGCCCCAGTTGCGGCCGGTGCTGACGGGGTGCAGCGGGACCGGGGCGGATCCGCCGCCGTCGGGGGAGGCTCCGGCCGCCCGGGCCGCCGCCCGTACGTGGCCCACCACCTCCTCGACGGTGCGGGGGCGCAGCAGCCCGGCCAGCCGACGGGGGCGGAAGCGGCCCGTCTCCGGCGGTGACGCGGAGGCGGCCGGGGCGTCCGTACGCGGGGTGGTCATCCTGCTGTCTCCTGGGTGGCGGGCCGGCGGGCCGGCGGGCCGGTGGGTGGGACGAGGGCGGGGGACCGGGAGGTCCCAGGGGTGAGGCGATCGAGCCGTCCCCCGGACGGGCGAACCGCCGCCGGTCAGGCGGTGCCGGTCGGGGTGAGGTACCGCAGCCGCCGGCGGGCGAGCCGCTCGGCGGCGGCCACCCCGCTCTCCGCCCGTTCCCCGGCGGCCTGCGCGGCCTGGGCCATCAGCAGACTGGGCTCGGCGGAGCCGCCGAAGCGGTCGCACACCCACACGTGTGCGTCGTAGAGGTGCTGGACGGCGGCGTGCACGGCGGTCCTGGAGGCCGGGTCCAGCCGGTCCAGGCCGCCGCCGTGCTTCAACCGCCGCATCCAGTTGACCAGTTCCTGGTGGTCACGGGTCTGGAGTCCGCTGAAGCCGGCGTTGACCGCGGGCGGGGTCATCGTCTCGCGCACCTCCGCGTACAGCTCGGGCGGGAAGTCGGCGGCGTAGCGCATGGAGACCGCCGTGCTGCGGCACAGCCAGCCGAAGGAGCGCACCGCCGCCTCCTCCTGCGGGGCGGTGGCGTCGGGACGGTCGAGCCGGCGCAGGGCGACGGTCAGGAGCTGGAGCATCACGAAGAACCGCTGGTGTCCGACGAGCCAGCGCCGGTTGGCCGCCTCCACGGGCCGGTCGGGCAGCCAGGGTCCGGCCTTGACGGCCGGCAGCAGGGTGCCGGTGAGGAAGCCGGTCACGCCCAGCAGCAGGTCGTCCGGGTCCTCCTCCAGGGTGCTGCCGCTGGCCGCGAGGTCCTCGCGGACCAGTACGTCGCTCACCAGGACGGCCCCCGCCAGCAGGGCCGCGCTGTCGCCAAGTCCCCGCCGGACCTCGAAGAACGCGTCGTGCACACAGCTGCCGACGGGCGGTTCGCCCGAGAGCGGAATGGTTTCGTCCGGCAGGGCGGCGAGCCGCGCGAGCAGCTCCGCCCGGGCCGCGCCGGCGTCCGCGTCGGAGCCCATGGCCGCCGTGTACCCGGAGGTTCCCAGCTCCTCGATCAGGCCGGTCAGCCGGGCCCCGACGGGGGCCGGGGACCCCGGCAGTTCGCCGGGGAGCGGCATCAGCAGCATGGCCGGGCCGTCCAGGCCGACGGCGTTCGTCACAAGAACCTCCTGCGTCACATGGTTAACTCTCTGCACTTGAGTAACTACCATACGTGCTCAGGGGGGTGGCTCGGTCAGTCGGAGATCTCGAAGTGAGGAGCGGTGCGATGGCATGGACCGTCGAAACGGAGACGCAAGAGCGGCCCGGGGACGGGCGGCCGGAGCCGGACCGGGGCCCGGGCGCACCGCCCACCCCCGTGCCGCTGATGGAACTGACCACCGGCTTCTGGCGGTTCAAGGTGCTGGCCGCCGCCGTGGACCTCGGCCTGTTCACCGCGCTGGCGCGGCTGGAAGCGGCCGATGCGCAGCGGATCGGCGCCGAACTGGGCCTGCACCCCCGCCCCGTCCGGATGCTGCTCGCCTGCTGCACGGCCCTCGGTCTGCTCGACCGCGGGGACGACGGCCGCTACCGCAACGCGCCGACGGCACGGGAGTTCCTCGTCGAGGGACGCCCGCACTACTTCGGCGGGTTCGTGCGCTACTCGGACCGCTACGGCTACCCCGCCTGGCAGCGGCTGGGCGAGGCCCTGCACACCAACCGTCCCACGACCTGGGACCCGGACACCCAGGAGTCGGCCTTCGTCACCGCCGATCCCGGCATCCTGGAGGGCTTCTGGGAGGCGATGTTCACCCTCTCCTCCTTCACCGCGGCCGGGCTCGGAGAGGCGTACGACTTCACCGCCCACCGGCGGCTGCTCGACATCGGCGGAGGCACCGGAGCCTTTCCCGTCGCCCTGTGCCGCCGCCACCCCCATCTGCGCGCCACGGTCCTCGACCTGCCCCGGGTCGCCGCGATGGCCCGGGAGAAGGTGGCCGGCCTCGGGCTCTCGGAGGTGATCGAGGCGCGCGACGGCGACTTCCTGCACGACGAGCGGCTGCCCGACGGCCACGACGTCATCCTGCTGAGCATGATCCTGCACGACTGGGACGAGGAGACCGGGCGGAGGCTGCTGGACAAGTGCTTCGCCGCGCTGCCCCCGGGCGGCGCCGTGATCATCTGTGAGCTGGTCCTCGACGACGACGAGCGCGGGCCCGCCCCGGCGGCTCTGATGGGCCTCAACATGCTGGTCGAGACCCGATCGGGCCACAACTACACCTACGCCGAGTACCGCGGCTGGCTGGCCGACGCCGGATTCGGGCCGGTCGAGGTCCTGCCGCTGGACGCGGCGGGCGCGAATGCCGCACTCGTCGCCCGCAAGCCGGACTGAATCCGAAACGGTCCCCGGCGCCTATTCCCCTGACGCGAGGGGGAGTTCGGCCGGGAGAGCATTAATAGCACATGCGTTCGGAGAACTCGGGGCGGGTGACGTCACATGGCACCCATGAAACCTCGGTATCGTCGTCCCGTGCTTGAGGAGATGCGGATACGGTCGCTCGGGGTCATCGACGACGCGGTGGTCGAGCTGTCGCCCGGATTCACCGCGGTGACCGGCGAGACCGGCGCGGGCAAGACGATGGTCGTCACCAGCCTCGGGCTGCTGCTCGGCGGTCGCGCCGACCCGGCCCTGGTACGGATCGGGGCCAAGGCCGCGGTGGTCGAGGGCCGCATCGTCATGCGCCCCGACGCCCCCGCCGCCGTACGCGCCGAGGAAGCCGGGGCCGAGCTCGACGACGGCGCCCTGCTGATCAGCCGGACCGTGTCCGCCGAGGGACGCTCGCGCGCCCACGTCGGAGGCCGCTCCGTGCCCGTCGGCCTGCTCGCCGAGCTCGCCGACGACCTGGTCGCCGTACACGGGCAGACCGACCAGCAGGGGCTGCTGCGCCCCGCCCGGCAGCGGCAGGCGCTCGACCGGTACGCCGGGGACGCCGTCGCCGTCCCGCTGGAGAAGTACGGCTCGGCCTACCGCAGGCTCCGCGCCGTCGCCGTCGAGTTGGAGGAGATCACCACCCGGGCCCGGGAACGGGCCCAGGAGGCGGACCTGCTGCGCTTCGGGCTGGACGAGATCGCGGCCGTGGAACCGGTGGCCGGCGAGGACACCGAACTCGCCGCCGAGGCGGAGCGGCTCGGGCACGCCGAATCGCTGTCCTCGGCGGCGCAGCTGGCGCACGCCGCCCTCGCGGGCAACCCCGAGGACCCGGAGGCCATCGACGCGAACATGCTCGTCGCGGGCGCCCACCGGGCGCTGGAATCCGTACGGTCCCACGACCCGGCCCTCGGCGCGCTCGCCGAGCGGATCGGGGAACTGGGCATCCTGCTGTCCGACGTGGCCGGGGAACTGGCGGGCTACGCCGACGACCTGGACGCCGATCCGCTGCGGCTGGCCGCGGTGGAGGAGCGGCGGGCCGCCCTGACGCAGCTCACCCGCAAGTACGGCTCCGCGGGCACCGTGGACGCCGTGCTGGAGTGGGCCGAACAGGGCGCGGCGCGGCTGCTGGAACTGGACGGCGACGACGAGCGGATCACCGAGCTGACCGCCGAGCGCGACGGACTGCGCGGTGAACTGTCCCTGCTGGCGCAGGCGCTGACGGACGCCCGGGTGGAGGCCGCGACGCGCTTCGCCTCCGCGGTGACGCAGGAGCTGGCCTCGCTGGCGATGCCGCACGCCCGCGTGACCATCGACATCCGGCAGGCGGAGGACCCCGACGGAGTGGACGTGGACGGCCGCCCGGTCGCCTACGGCCCCTCGGGCGCGGACGAGGTCGAGCTGCTGCTGGCCCCGCACCCCGGCGCCCAGCCGCGGCCGATCGCCAAGGGCGCCTCGGGCGGTGAGCTGTCCCGGGTGATGCTGGCCGTCGAGGTCGTCTTCGCGGGCTCCGACCCGGTGCCCACCTACCTCTTCGACGAGGTCGACGCGGGCGTCGGCGGCAAGGCGGCCGTCGAGGTGGGCCGGCGCCTCGCGAAGCTGGCCAAGTCGGCGCAGGTCGTGGTCGTCACGCACCTGCCGCAGGTGGCGGCCTTCGCGGACCGGCAGCTGCTCGTCGAGAAGACCAACGACGGATCGGTCACCCGGAGCGGGGTCACCGTCCTGGAGGGCGAGGACCGGATCCGTGAGCTGTCGCGCATGCTGGCCGGCCACGAGGACTCGGCCTCGGCGCGGGCGCACGCCGAGGAACTGCTGGCGGCGGCGCGCGCGGACGCGTGAGATGACACACGGTGCGAAGGGCCCGGAACGCGCGGAGTTCCGGGCCCTTCGCCGTCCGGGGATAGTCCGTGTGGGTGAGGCTGAGGCGCGTCCAGCGGTATCTCGTACGGGATCCGCACCCGTATGGTCCCGGAACGCGCGTGCGGACTGGCATCCTTGGCGTTCTCTGACTCCCTCACCCTGGAGCTTCGGCCCGTGAGCAGCTCCCCGGTCTCCACCTCCCTCCCGGCCCAGCCCTACGGCCGGCCTCCGCTGCGCACCGTGCAAGTACTCGGCGGCGGTGCGGGCGCGGGCAGCAGCGCTCACGTACGGTCCCTCGCGACCGGCCTCGCCGCGCGCGGGGTACGGGTCACGGTGTGCGCGCCCGTCCAGGCGGAGGGGGAGTACGACTTCACCGGCGCCGGGGCGCAGTTCGCGCCCGACGCGGTCAGCGTGCTGCGGGCCGCCTGCGCCGGGGCGGACCTCGTGCACGCGCACGGCGTGCGCGCCGGGATGCGCGCCGCGCTGGCCATACGGGGGCGCCGGGTGCCGCTGGTGGTGAGCTGGCACGGCGAGGGCCCCACGGCGGCCGGTGCGCTCGGCCGGCTGGGCCGGATGCTGGAACGGCACGTCGCGCGGGCCGCGGCGGTGGTGCTCGGGGCCTCCTCGGACCAGGTGGACGCCGCACGGCTGCGGGGCGCCAGGGACGCGCGGCTGGCGCCGGTGGCGGTCCCGGCGGTCCTGGCGGGTCCGGAGGCGGTGGCCGACCCCGGCAAGGTGCGGGCGGAACTCGGCGCGGTGGAACGGCCGCTGCTGATCGCCGTCGGCAGCCTGGTGCCGCACCGCGGGTACTCCGTACTGCTCGACGCGGCACGCGAGTGGCGCGGTCTGGACCCGGCGCCGCTGCTGGTGATCGCGGGGGAGGGACCGCTACGGGCGGAGCTCTCCCGGCGGATCGAGGCGGAAGGCCTCCCGGTACGGCTGCTGGGGCGCCGCCGGGACGCGGCGCAGCTGCTGGCGGCGGCGGACCTGGCGGTGCTGCCCAGCCGGTGGGAGGCGCGGGCGCTGCTGGCGCAGGAGGCGCTGCGGGTCGGCGTGCCGCTGGTCGCCACGACGGTGGGCGGTGTCCCGGAGCTGGTGGGAGAGGGCGCGGTACTGGTCCCGCCGGGCGAGGCCGGGCCGCTCGCCTCGGCCGTGACCGGCCTGCTGGCCGACCCGGACCGCCGGGCCGCCCTGGTGGCCGCGGGGCGCGTCCAGGCCGCGACGTGGCCGTCGGAGGACGACACGGTGGCGCAGGTCCTGTCCGTCTACGACGAACTGATGGAACGCCGTAGGTAGCCTCCCGGCGGGGCTGGAATTCAGCCCCGCCGGCGATTGAGGCGCGGGTCCGGAAAGGCCCGCCAGGGCCGAGGCGTGCGAGCGGCGCGTCAGGAAAGGGTGTGGCGGCGGGCGCGGAGGGCCAGGCTCAGGGAGAGGACCGTTTCCGGGTCGTCCAGGTCCGTGCCCAGGAGTTCCGAGATGCGGGCCAGCCGGTTGTAGAGCGTCTGCCGGTTCAGATGGAGCTCGCGCGCCGTCTCCGCCTTGCGGCCCGCGTGGGCCAGGTACGTCTCCAGCGTCGGCAGCAGCGGCGGGCGCGACGTCGTGTCGTGCGTGCGCAGCGGCCCGATCGCGCGGTCCACGAAGGCGGCCAGGTCGGGGTGTTCGCGCAGCCGCCACAGCAGCAGGTCGATGTCCAGGCGGCGCGCGTCGTACCAGGGACGGGCCGGCAGGCCGTGGGCCGCCGTGGCGGTCTCCGCGGCGTGGCGCAGACCCGCCGAGGCCGCCGCCCAGCCACCCGCCACGCCGACGACCACGGCCGGCGGGGCGGCGGCCCGGTCCAGGCCCGCGCGCTCGACGCCCGCCCGCAGCGCGGCCGAGACCCGGTCCGCCACCGCCGTACGCTCCGACTCCGCGCGCAGGGAGACCAGCAGCGGCACCCGGCCCTCGACCGGGCGGACGCCCAGCAGGACCGGGACCCCGACGGACGACAGCTCCTCCAGCACCGCACGGGCCAGGACGGCCCAGTTCCCGGACGGGCCGAGGTCGGAGGCCAGCCGCATCACCACCGGCAGCAGCGGACCGCCGCCCGGCTTGAAGCCCAGGACACGGGCCTGCGCCGGTGCGTCCTCCGCCGAGATGCGGCCCTCCGCCAGGTCGGTCAGGAAGTCGCCGCGGCCGCGCGCCGCCAGCTCCTCCTCCTGCCGGGCCTGCATCAGGACGACGGCCAGGACGCCCGCCGTGCGTTCGGCCGCCATCCGGTGCACCGGGAGCAGCGGGGCCGAGACACCGACCAGGACGACCCGGGCCCGGACCGAGCCGGTGCCGTGGCCCCCGCCCGGTACGTCGACCACCACCGTGTTCGTGGAGGGTTCGGCCTCGCGCTGGCCCCGCAGGCCCTCCCACACCTGGAGCGGGTCCGCGCCCGCGTCCCCGGCCGCGCTGCCGGCCGCGTACAGGAGCTGCCCGTCGGGGGTCTCCAGGAAGACCGGGTTCCCCGTGAAGTCGGCCAGGATCCGCAGGACCTGCGGGATGCCCCCGCCGCCCAGCAAGGCCTCCGTGCAGCGGCGGTGGACCTCCTCGGCCCGCTGGAGCAGGGCGTAGTGGTGGTTGACGATCTCGGTGTGGACCTCCTCCGTGACCGCCACGAAGGGGACCTCCCGGTGGAGCTGGACCAGGGGCAGCCCCGCCGAGCGCGCGGTCTCCACGAGGGTCGCCGGCAGCCGGGTGAAGCGCGGGCCCAGCTCGACCACCAGCGCGGCGATCCCGCGGTCCGCGAGGCGGCGTACGAAGGCACGCTGCTCGGCCGGCCGGGTGCCGAGGCCCAGGCCCGTGGTCAGCAGCAGCTCACCGCCCTTGAGCAGGGAGGCGATGTTCGGCACCTCGCCCGCGTGCACCCAGCGGACGGTCCGCCCCAGGCGGTCGGCGCAGGCCACCACCTCCGGCAGTCCGCTGCGCAGCCCCGGCAGTTCCAGTGCCCGCTGAACCGTGATCCCGCCCTGGTTTTCCATATCGCGGGACGCTACCGGCACAACCGTGCCCATCGTCAGGCGGGCCGGATGTTGTGGTTGAAGCGGAAGATGTTGTCCGGGTCGTACTGCCGCTTCAGCGCGCCCAGCCGCTGCATGTTCTCGCCGCCGAGGCCCGAGACCACCCGCTCCACGCCCTCGTCCCCGGTGAAGTTGAGGTAGACCGCGCCGGTGCTCCACGGCCGGGCGTCGGCGCGGACGTCCTTGACCCACTGCCGGCAGCGCTCGTCGTCGGCCGCGTCCTCCCAGATCCCGAACGGGTGCACCGCCCACGGCGCGTCGCGGTACGGCACCGGGTAGTCGGCGGGGCCGGAGGCGATGGCGCCGCCCTGCGGGAAGACCAGGTGCTGGGTGCCGGTCGGTACCGGCATGGCCTCGGCGCGGGCGCAGAAGACGTCCACGAACGCGTCGGGACAGCCGGTGAGGTACTCGGCCGACCAGTAGTTCCGCATGCCCGGCGGGTCGTCGATCATGCACTGGAGATCGGCGTACGGGATGGCGGTGACGATCTCCGACTCGTGGGGGATCGCCAGCAGCGGCTCGGCCAGTTTCCGCATCTCGTCCTCGGGGCCGGCGTACGTCAGCAGCGTCCCGGCCAGCAGCCGGCCGACCAGGTGCGGCGGGACGAACTCCTCGGGCGGGCCGGTGAGGTAGAGCGCGGCGCCCGCGGCCTCGGGCGGTGCGGCCTCGATGACGTCCCGGTAGGTACGGACCACCTCGGGCCCGCGCTCCGGCAGGTACAGCAGGAACGCGATCGACATGGCGGGCAGTTCGTACAGCCGCAGGGTCAGCGAGGTGGCGATGCCGAAGTTCCCGCCGCCGCCGTGCAGCCCCCAGAACAGCTCCGGATGCTCCTCCGCGGTCGCGTGGATCAGCTCGCCCTCCGCGGTGACCAGGTCCACGCCCAGCAGGTTGTCCACGGCCAGGCCGAACTTCCGGTCCAGCCAGCCGCTGCCGCCCCCCAGGACGTAGCCGCCGACGCCGGTGGTGGAGGCCCGGCCGCCGGTGGTCGCCAGCCCGTACGGCTGGCAGGCCCGGTCCAGGTGGCTCATGGTGGCCCCGCCCCCGATGTGCGCGGCCGCGGCCGCCGGATGGACCGTCACCTCGTGCATCCGCCGCAGGTCCACGACGAGGCCGCCGTCGTTGAGGGACATCCCGGCCACGCTGTGCCCGCCGCCGCGCACGGCGACGTTCAGGTCCAGATCCCTCGCGAACCGCACGGCGGTCACCACGTCCGCCGCGCTCTCGCACTGGGCGATGACGGCGGGCCTGCGGTCGATCATCGCGTTGAAGAGGGTCCGGGCCTCGTCGTACCCCGGATCCTCCGGGGCGAAGACCTCGCCGGACAGATCCTCGCGGAGCGCGGTCAGGGCCGCGCCCGCCTTCGACAGGGGAGCCATGGCTGCCCCCTTCCACCGGGGGGAGGGCATAGGACCCTTCCAGGGTAGGCGCGGACGATCACCGGGGCGCGGCGAGAAGATCCGCGCCCCGGGCGAGTCGCCCGCAGCCGAGCCGAGCCGGCCCGGGCCGGCCCTTTCGACCTAGCCTCCGTACGCCCCGCTGGCCGTCAGCCGCAGGGCCGTGTCGATCAGCGGAACGTGGCTGAAGGCCTGCGGGAAGTTCCCCACCTGCCGCTGGAGCCGCGGGTCCCACTCCTCCGCGAGCAGACCCAGGTCGTTGCGGAGCGACAGCAGCCGCTCGAACAGCCGCCGCGCCTCGTCCACCCGGCCGATCATCGCGAGGTCGTCGGCCATCCAGAACGAGCAGGCCAGGAAGGCCCCCTCGTCGCCCTCCAGGCCGTCCACACCGGCCTCCTCGCCCGCCGTCGGGTAGCGCAGGATGAAACCGTCGGGCGTGGACAGCTCGCGCTGGATCGCCTCGATGGTGCCGATGACCCGCTTGTCGTCCGGCGGCAGGAAGCCCATCTGCGGAATGAGCAGCAGGGAGGCGTCCAGCTCCTTCGACCCGTACGACTGGGTGAAGGTGTTGCGCTCCTTGTCGTAGCCCTTCTCGCACACGTCCTGGTGGATCTCGTCGCGCAGCTCGCGCCACCGCTCCAGCGGGCCGTCCGCGTCCCCGCTCTCGATCAGCTTGATCGTGCGGTCCACGGCCACCCAGGCCATCACCTTCGAGTGCACGAAGTGGCGGCGCGGGCCGCGCACCTCCCAGATGCCCTCGTCCGGCTGGTCCCAGTGGGTCTCCAGGTAGCGGATCAGTTTGAGCTGGAGCAGCGAGGCGTAGTCGCTGCGGGCGAGCCCGGTCATGTGGCCCAGGTGCAGGGCCTCGGTGACCTCGCCGTACACGTCGAGCTGCAGCTGGCCGGCGGCGCCGTTGCCGACCCGGACCGGGGTGGAGCCCTCGTAGCCCGGGAGCCAGTCGAGCTCGGTCTCGCCGAGCTCCCGCTCGCCCGCGATCCCGTACATGATCTGCAGGTTCTCCGGGTCGCCGGC
This sequence comes from Streptomyces sp. NPDC001502, assembly GCF_042894785.1. Classification (NCBI taxonomy): domain Bacteria; kingdom Bacillati; phylum Actinomycetota; class Actinomycetes; order Kitasatosporales; family Streptomycetaceae; genus Streptomyces; species Streptomyces sp. NPDC001502. The sequence continues at coordinate 53,976 of NZ_JBIAVW010000034.1, read as the reverse complement.
GACGGCGCGCAGCAGCCACTCGCGCCAGGCGCGGGCCTCCTCGCGGTATCCGGTGCGCAGCAGCGAGGAGAGGGTGATGGCCGCGTCCCGCAGCCAGGTGTAGCGGTAGTCCCAGTTCCGGACCCCGCCGATCTCCTCGGGGAGGGAGGTGGTGGGCGCGGCGACGATCCCGCCCGTGGGGCCGTACGTGAGGGCCTTGAGGGTGATCAGCGAGCGGATCACGGCCTCCCGGTAGGGCCCGTGGTACGTGCACTGCTCGACCCACTCGCGCCAGAACTCGGCGGTCGACTCCAGGGCCGCCTCGGCGTCGGGGGTCTCGGGCGCGTCGCGGTGCGAGGCCTGCCAGCTGATGCTGAAGGCCTTCCGGTCGCCGGGGCCGACGGTGAAGTCGGAGTACGTCGTCAGGTCCTTGCCGTAGGTCTGCGCGTCGGCGTCCAGCCAGACGGAGTCGGGGCCGGCCACGGCCACGGTGCGCCCGTCGACCTTGTGCACCCACGGCACGACCCGCCCGTAGCTGAAACGCATCCGCAGGGCCGAGCGCATCGGCACGCGCCCGCTGATGCCCTCCACGATGCGGATCAGCTGCGGCGCGTGATCCTCGCGGGGCGGCATGAAGTCGATCACGCGGACCTTGCCGCGCGGGGTGTCCCACTCCGACTCCAGCACCAGCGAATCGCCGCGGTAGCGGCGGCGGGTCGCACGCGGGGCCTCGGTACCCGCCGGGAACGACGGGCCGATCCGCCAGAACCCGTGATCCTCGGTGCCGAGAATGCTCGCGAACACGGCGTGCGAGTCGAAGCGTGGCAGGCAGAGCCAGTCCACCGCCCCGTCCCGACAGACCAGTGCCGCGGTCTGCATGTCCCCGATCAGTGCGTAATCCTCGATGCGCCCGGACACGTGCATCTCCAGTCGAACGGCCACGTCCGCCCCGAAGGGCGCTTGCATTGCGCGGTTGCGCGGTCTCCTGTGTGCAGGGATCTCCGCGTGAGCCCATGATTCCGTATATCGGCTCGGTTAGGCCGTCTGACGGACTGCCCGGCGGTGATGTGTGCAATATCCGAGCAGGATATGACGGCACCCTAGTGATCTACGTGAGCCTGTGGAGAATGCGGCTGGGCCGAACGGGTGAGCAGCGGCGATGCCGCCCCGGCGCACTTCGGCGCTCCCGGACCGAGCGTGCGCGCCGCGTGCCCGGAGGCGGACCGCTCCGGGCGCTGATAGGCTGGTACCCCGTGGACCGGTGGTCTGCCTGTGCGAATCAGGAGCCCCGAAACCGCAGCTTCGGCGCCCCCCGAGACCCTTCCGGATCGAGGGTGGCCGGCGCCGGACGCACCTCACCTCGCGACCACGGGAGCCCCCTCTTGGCGATGCCGCCCAAATCCATGACGACCAAGCACATCTTCGTCACCGGGGGTGTCGCTTCCTCCCTCGGCAAGGGCCTGACGGCCTCCAGCCTGGGTGCGCTGCTGAAGGCGCGCGGTCTGCGGGTCACGATGCAGAAGCTCGACCCGTACCTGAACGTCGACCCCGGCACGATGAACCCGTTCCAGCACGGCGAGGTGTTCGTCACCAACGACGGCGCCGAGACCGACCTGGACATCGGCCACTACGAGCGCTTCCTCGACGTCGACCTCGACGGCTCGGCCAACGTCACCACCGGCCAGGTCTACAACACGGTCATCGCCAAGGAGCGCCGCGGCGAGTACCTCGGTGACACCGTGCAGGTCATCCCGCACATCACCAACGAGATCAAGCACCGCATCCGCCGCATGGCGACCGAGGACGTCGACGTCGTCATCACCGAGGTCGGCGGCACCGTCGGCGACATCGAGTCGCTGCCGTTCCTGGAGACCGTCCGCCAGGTGCGCCACGAGGTCGGCCGCGACAACGTCTTCGTCGTGCACATCTCGCTGCTCCCCTACATCGGCCCCTCCGGTGAGCTCAAGACCAAGCCGACCCAGCACTCGGTCGCGGCCCTGCGCAACATCGGCATCCAGCCCGACGCCATCGTGCTGCGCGCCGACCGTGAAGTCCCCACCTCCATCAAGCGCAAGATCTCGCTGATGTGCGACGTGGACGAGGCGGCCGTGGTCGCGGCGATCGACGCCAAGTCGATCTACGACATCCCGAAGGTCCTGCACACCGAGGGCCTGGACGCGTACGTCGTGCGCAAGCTCGACCTGCCGTTCCGCGATGTCGACTGGACGGTGTGGGAGGACCTGCTCGACCGGGTCCACAACCCCGACCACGAGGTCAAGGTCGCGCTCGTCGGCAAGTACATCGACCTGCCCGACGCCTACCTGTCGGTGACCGAGGCGCTGCGCGCCGGCGGTTTCGCCAACAAGGCCCGGGTCCAGATCAAGTGGGTCACCTCCGACGACTGCAAGACCCCGGCCGGTGCCGCGGCGGTGCTCGGCGACGTGGACGCGATCTGCGTGCCCGGCGGCTTCGGCGACCGCGGCGTCAACGGCAAGGTCGGCGCGATCACCTACGCCCGCGAGAACAAGATCCCGCTGCTCGGCCTGTGCCTGGGCCTGCAGTGCGTGGTCATCGAGGCCGCGCGCAACCTCGCGGGCATCGAGGACGCCAACTCCACCGAGTTCGACGCCTCCACCCCGCACCCGGTCATCTCGACCATGGAGGAGCAGCTGGCCTTCGTCGAGGGCGCGGGCGACCTGGGCGGAACGATGCGCCTGGGCATGTACCCGGCCAAGCTCGCCGAGGGCTCCATCGTCCGTGAGGTCTACGGCGACGAGGCCTACGTGGACGAGCGCCACCGGCACCGCTACGAGGTCAACAACTCCTACCGCGGCGAGCTGGAGAAGAAGGCGGGCCTCGTCTTCTCCGGCACCTCCCCGGACAACAAGCTCGTCGAGTACGTCGAGTACCCGCGCGAGGTGCACCCCTACCTGGTGGCCACCCAGGCCCACCCGGAGCTGCGCTCGCGCCCGACGCGCCCGCACCCGCTCTTCGCCGGCCTGGTGAAGGCGGCCGTGGAGCGGCAGCAGTCCGCGAAGTGAGAGCCTGACCGCATAACGTAGGCAGCCGGGGCACGGACCGTGTCCCGGCTGTCGCGTTCTCGGGGAAGGTATCGGCCATGGCCATGGGCAACGACATCGTGGACACACCGGAGTCGTGGGCGGTCGTCGCCTCACGTACCCCGTTCGAGGGCGCGAAGACGGCCGTTAAGTCGGACCAGGTGCGGATGCCCGACAGCTCGGTGGTCCGCCGCGACTACCAGGTGCACCCGGGCTCGGTGTGCGTCCTCGCCCTCGACGAGGAGCAGCGGGTGCTGGTCCTCAAGCAGTTCCGCCACCCGGTGCGGCACCGGCTGTGGGAGCTCCCGGCCGGACTGCTGGACGTACCCGGCGAGAACCCGCTGCACGCGGCCCAGCGGGAGCTGTACGAGGAGGCGCACGCCAAGGCGGGCGAGTGGCGGGTGCTGGCCGACTTCTTCACCTCGCCCGGCGGATCCGACGAGGCCGTCCGGATCTTCCTCGCGCGGGATCTGGCGGAGGCCGAGGGGGAGCGGTACGAGGTCTCCGAGGAGGAGGCGGACATGGAGATCGCCCGGGTCCCGCTCGCGGACCTGGTCCGCGGGGTGCTGGCGGGCGAGCTGCACAACCCGGGGCTGGTGACCGGGGTACTGGCCCTCACGGCGGCCCTCGCCTCCGAGGGCGGCATCGACGCCCTGCGCCCGGCCCTGGCCCCCTGGCCGGCCCGCCCCTACGAGGCTTAGGGGGCCTCCTGGCGATCCCGCCGGGCTCGTCGGCACGACACCACCCAGGGCGCGTCCGCGGGGTGCCGGCCGGGCGCGCCGCGCGAGCTGCGCGTGAAAAATAGGCCCATCTGCTGATCCGATTGGGGGATTTGCCCGCCGCGCTCCACCCGGGTCGTCGCTCTGCGTGAACTACGCTCGCAATCCGGTGGCAGGGAGAGGAGCGGATCCGTGGCGGATTTCGTCGGGCGGCGGCGTGAGCTCAAGGAGCTGCGCGAGGACATCGCGCGGACCGGGCTCGACACCCTCTCCGGCCGCAAGGCCAAGGCGCCCCGGGCCCGGGTGCTGCTCGTCGCCGGGCGGCCCGGCTCCGGGCGCACGGCCCTCGCCGAGGCCTTCGTGCGCGAGGTCGCCGAGGAGTACCCCGACGGAGTCGTCCGCACCCGGCTCACCGCCCCCGGCGGGGAGACCGTGGCCACCGAGCGGGCCGTCCGGAGCCTGTTGGAGGGACTGGGGCGGCCCACCCCGCCCGGGGCCGGTGAGGACGAGCTGAGCTCCGCCCTGCGCACCGCCCTCGAAGGCCGCCGGGTCATCATCCTGGTCGACGACGCCGCCGACCCCGAGCAGGTGGACGCCCTGCTGCCGGACACCCCCGAGTGCCTCGTCGTGGTCACCGCCGAGGGGCCGCTCACCGGGATCCCCGACGTCCGGCCCTGCACCCTCGGCGGGCTCGACACCCCCTCCGCCGTGGAACTGCTCGCGCAGCGCATCGGCGACACCCGCGTCACCGCCGACCCCCGGGCCGCCGAGGCCCTCGCCGAGGAGTGCGGGGGCCAGCCCGCCGCGCTCGTCCTCGTCGGCGGGTGGCTCGCCGCCCACCCCAAGGCCTCCGTCGCCGACGTGGCCAAGCAGCTCCACGACATGCCCGCCACCACCGGCGGCCCGCTCGCCCGCGGCTTCCGGCTGGTCTACGAGTCTCTGCCGCAGCCCGCCCAGCGGACCCTGCGGCTGCTGCCGCTCGCCCCGGCCGGCATCGTCGACTCGCACACCGCCTCCGCCCTCGCCGGCTGCTCCGTGGCCGCCGCCCAGTCCACCCTGGACGACTTCGCCGGGCTGGGCCTCGTCCGCCCCTCCCGCGACGGCCTCTTCCTGCTGCCCGGCTGTCTCGCGCCGCTGCTCCAGGCCCTCCTGGAGGCCAAGGAACGCCCCGCCGAGGTCCAGCTGGCCCGGGCCCGCATGCTGGAGCGCACCGTACGGCTGCTGCACTCCTGCCGGGCCATGGCCGAGGCCGAGGAGCCCGGGGTGGACGCCGCCGTCGACGACGGCCTCCGCGAGCTGCTGGACGGCCTGCCGCGCGCCCTGCGGTTCCCCGACCGGCGGGCCGCCGCCACCTGGCTGGACACCCGGCTGCCCGCGCTCACCGCGGCCGCCTCCCTGGCCGTGGCCGACGGGGAGCTGGACACCCTGGCCCGCCGGCTGGTCGCGGCCCTCGTGCGGGCGCTGGCGGACCACCGGGGCACGGCCGGGGCCGCCCCCGAGCTGTACGGGCTGCACCGCCTGGTCCTGGACGTGGCCGAGCGGCGCAATCTGCGCCGGGAGCAGGCCGCCGCGCTGCTGAACCTGGCCGACCTGGACGCCGAGACCGGCCGGACCCAGGAGGCCCTGGAGCGCTACCGGGCCGCGCTGGACGCCGGACGGGCCGCGAACGACCCGTACGCGACGGGCCGCGCGATGGAATCCGTAGGCGGCGCCTACCAGGAGCTGGCGGACTGGCACCGGGCCTCCGACTGGTTCGGCCGGGCGCTCTCCCAGGCCCTCGCGCGGGGCGAGCGCGCGGACGAGGCCCGGCTGTACGGGCGGCTCGGGAACGTCCACACCTACGCGGGGCGGTACGGGGACGCGCTGCGCAGCTGGCGGGCGGCCGCCGCGGGCTACCGGAAGCTGGCCGATGTCCCCGGTCAGGCCAAGGCGTTGAGTGAGATGGCGCGGGTCCAGGAGTACGCCGGCCGGCCCGAGGAATCGCTGCACACCTGCCGCGAGGCGGTGGAGCTGGCACGCAGGGCGGGCGACCAGCGACTTCAGGCCGCACTGCAGGTCCGGCTGGCCGACACGCTGGACAGGCTGGGGGACCCCGCGGCTGCCAGGCTGCACCGCTCCGCAGCCGACAGATTGCTGGGAGATGACCCCGCAGCCTGCGAAATCCGTAGTGCTTCCGACTGAGATTATTGGTTTGCAAGGCTAGACAGCGACTCATCCTTCATTAGACTGGGTTCACCGCGGCTTCCCGTGGTGCATCCCGTTGCGCGTTCTTGTGGGCGGGTATGTATGGAAGTGCCCCGTAATATCCCCTGAGCCAAGGACCGTGATCGACGATGAAGGTCGGCATCCCCCGCGAGGTCAAGAACAACGAGTTCCGGGTCGCCATCACGCCCGCCGGCGTGCATGAGCTGGTCCGAGGCGGCCACCAGGTCTTCATCGAGCAGAACGCCGGTGTGGGCTCCTCGATCACGGACGCCGAGTACGTCTCGGCCGGCGCCGAGATCCTCGGTACCGCCGACGAGGTCTGGGCCACCGCCGACCTTCTGCTCAAGGTCAAGGAGCCCATCGCGGAGGAGTACCACCGCCTCCGCAAGGACCAGACGCTCTTCACCTACCTGCACCTCGCGGCCTCCCGCGAGTGCACGGACGCCCTGCTGGAGTCCGGCACCACCGCCATCGCCTACGAGACGGTCGAGCTCGCCAACCGCGCGCTTCCGCTGCTCGCCCCGATGTCCGAGGTCGCGGGCCGCCTGGCCCCGCAGGTCGGCGCCTACCACCTGATGCGCTCGGCCGGCGGCCGTGGCGTCCTCCCCGGCGGTGTCCCCGGCACCCACGCCGGCGAGTGCGTCGTCATCGGCGGCGGCGTCTCCGGCTGGAACGCCGCGCAGATCGCCATCGGCATGGGCTTCCACGTGACCCTGCTCGACCGCGACATCAACAAGCTCCGCGAGGCCGACAAGATCTTCGGCACGAAGATCAAGACGATCGTCTCCAACGCCTTCGAGCTGGAGAAGGCCGTCGTCGAGGCCGACCTCGTCATCGGCGCGGTGCTGATCCCGGGTGCGAAGGCCCCGAAGCTGGTCACCAACGAGCTCGTCGCCAAGATGAAGCCCGGAAGTGTCCTTGTCGACATTGCGATCGACCAGGGCGGCTGCTTCGAGGACTCCCGTCCGACCACTCACGCCGAGCCGACCTTCATGGTCCACAACTCGGTCTTCTACTGCGTCGCCAACATGCCGGGCGCGGTTCCGAACACCTCCACCTACGCGCTGACGAACGCGACGCTGCCCTACATCGTGCAGCTCGCCAACCTCGGCTGGGTCGAGGCGCTGCGTCGTGACGCCGCGCTCGCGCTGGGCCTCAACACCCATGACGGCCAGGTCGTTTACGGTCCCGTCGCCGAGGCCCACGGCCTTGAGACCCTTGAGCTGAGCACGCTGCTCGGCTGACACGTCAACGACTGACGTCAATCTCACGTATCCGGCCGGACCTTGCCCGCAAGGTCCGGCCGGGCGCGTTTGCGGGGTGCCCCGGGACCCCGTTCAACTCGCCTCGAACGTAACCCTTTAACCCTTTCGCACACCCGCGAAACTTCGCAGCGACAGCTCGTGCGCCCTTGACAGAGTGGTGTTCGGTTGCCGACACATCGTGCCGGGTCCGGCGGATTGTGTTGCCGCTGGGCGGTGACACGCCATAGAGTCGCCAACCGTCGGCATGGTGCCACGCTGACCTATCGATAAGTGTCCTGGTCACGTCCGAGGAGGTAAGACGACTTGTGAATGAGTCGACATTTGCTCCTGGGGGTGGTCGAGCAGGGATGCCTGAGCGGGGCCAGGGCCCTACCGGGCTCGAAGCCGTCGGCTCCGTCGCAGTACGCACCTTCGCAAACCACCAGCACATGACGACGCCCCAAAAGAGCATGGACGGCCTAGACGTGAACTCCAGGGCCGGCGACCTGAGCGGCGAAAAGCCCGTGGGTTTCGCCGACTACGAAAATGTGCCCGAGGGGCACTTCTACGACCCCGACGCGGAGTACGAACCGGACCCCGAGTACGCGGCCACTCTCGCCCCCGACGCTGCCCGTCAGCGCCGTGAGCGGATCGGCCCGACCGGACGCCCGCTTCCGTACTTCCCCATCCCGGGTCCGCTGACCGACCACGGTCCGGCGAAGATCATCGCGATGTGCAACCAGAAGGGCGGCGTGGGCAAGACCACGTCGACCATCAACCTGGGTGCCGCGCTCGCCGAGTACGGGCGCCGCGTGCTGCTCGTCGACTTCGACCCGCAGGGCGCGCTGTCCGTGGGTCTCGGCGTGAACCCGATGGAACTCGACCTGACGGTCTACAACCTGCTCATGGAGCGGGGCATGTCGGCCGACGAGGTGCTGCTCAAGACGGCGGTCCCCAACATGGACCTGCTGCCGAGCAACATCGACCTGTCCGCTGCCGAGGTGCAGTTGGTCAGTGAGGTCGCGCGCGAGTCCACCCTGCAGCGGGCCCTGAAGCCCCTGATGGCCGACTACGACTACATCGTGATCGACTGTCAGCCCTCGCTCGGTCTGCTGACCGTCAACGCCCTGACGGCGGCTCACAAGGTCATCGTCCCGCTGGAGTGCGAGTTCTTCGCGCTGCGCGGCGTGGCGCTGCTGACCGAGACCATCGAGAAGGTGCAGGAGCGGCTCAACCCCGAGCTGGAGCTCGACGGCATCCTCGCCACGATGTACGACTCCCGTACGGTGCACAGCCGTGAGGTGCTGGCGCGCGTCGTCGAGGCCTTCGACGACCACGTCTACCACACGGTCATCGGCCGCACGGTGCGCTTCCCGGAGACCACGGTCGCCGGTGAGCCGATCACGACGTACGCGTCCAACTCCGTCGGCGCCGCCGCCTACCGCCAGCTGGCCAGGGAGGTGCTCGCCCGGTGTCCCGCCGAGTGAGTCTGCCCGGAGCCGACGAACTGTTCCGTACGACCGGTGGGATGGCGCTCCAGTCGTCCTCACCGCGGCGCGGGGCCGAGGAGGCGCCCGCCGCGGAACACTCGGCCACTTCGGCCGAGGGCACGGCGGGCGAGGGCCGCGGCCGGGAGACCACGGACTCCGGCGGGCCCGTCGTGGGGCAGCCCAGGCGGCCGCAGGAAGGTTCTGCCGGACCGGCCGGCGCCGTGGGGTCCGCCCCGGCCGGCGCGGGCCGCCGGGGCAAGGGGCAGGGCCGGGGCGCGAACCGGCGCCCCAGCGGCCGCGAGCGCCACGACGAGAAGATCACGGTCTACGTCTCCGCCGAGGAGCTCATGGACCTGGAACACGCGCGGCTGGTGCTGCGCGGGGAGCACGGACTGGCGGTGGACCGGGGCCGCATCGTCCGCGAGGCGGTCGCGGTCGTCCTCGCCGATCTGGAATCCCGCGGCGACGCGAGCATCCTCGTACGGCGCCTGCGCGGCCGCTGACCGCCCTGCGGGCCCGCTCTCCCGATGCCCCCGCCCGTCCGGGCCGCCGGCGCGTCGCCGCCCGGCCCGCGGCGCGCGCTCCCGGAGCCGGGACCCGGCGGCCGTCCGCCCGATGGCCGGGCCTCCGGGCGATCTGCGGCCCCGTCCCCCGGAACTTCGCCCCGGCGCGGGGAGCCGCCCCCACGGGGCTCCGTACAGGCGGGGGAGCGCCGGTCCGGCGGTGGGCGCCGTGCCGGGCGGTGGTCCACCGGGGAGCGCGGGGGAGCCCGTAGGCTGCTGGTGGCCGCGGCCACGGCGCCCGGCCCTCCACGCCGCCCCCATGCACCTTCTGGACCGCGATGCCCTTCCCCGCCGAATCCGGCCGACCGACCCGGCGCGTCCTGGGGCGCGGCCCCGGCGCCCCCGACGCGGCCCGGCAACCGGACGCGCGTGAGGGGGGAGCGGGCCCCGAAGCCCCTGAGGCGCCCGCTGTGCGCCCCGCGCCGACGGCGGGCGGTACCCAGCCGGAACGTTCCCCCGGGCCCGCAGACGGGCAGCAGCAGCCTCCTGAGTCCTGCCCGGCCCCCGACGCCGGGGCGGCCGTACGCCCGGACACCGCGCCTCCCGCGGGCGGCGACGGGCGGTTCACCCTGCGCCTCGCCAACTTCGAGGGCCCCTTCGACCTGCTGCTCCAGCTGATCTCGCGGCACAAGCTCGACGTCACCGAGGTCGCGCTGTCCAAGGTCACCGACGAGTTCATGGCGCACATCCGGGCCATGGGGCCCGACTGGGACCTCGACCAGACCACCGAGTTCCTCGTCGTCGCCGCCACCCTCCTCGATCTGAAGGCCGCCCGGCTGCTGCCGGTCGCCGAGGTCGAGGACGAGGCGGACCTGGCCCTGCTGGAGGCCCGGGACCTGCTCTTCGCGCGCCTGCTCCAGTACCGGGCGTACAAGCAGATCGCCGAGATCTTCGAGCGGCGCGCGGAGGCCGAGGGCAGGCGGTACCCGCGGACGGTCGGGCTGGAGCCGCACCACGCGGACCTGCTGCCCGAGGTCGTCATCAGCATCGGCCCGGAGGGGTTCGCCCGGCTCGCCGTGAAGGCCATGCAGCCCAAGGCCAAGCCCCAGGTGTACGTGGACCACATCCACGCCCCCCTGGTCAGCGTGCGCGAGCAGGCCGGGCTCGTGGTGCGGATGCTGAAGGCGCGCGGCGAGGCCACCTTCCAGGAGCTCACCGAGGACGCCGGGGACACCCTCACCGTCGTCGCGCGCTTCCTGGCCCTGCTGGAGCTCTACCGGGAGAAGGCGGTCGTCCTCGACCAGGAGGAGGCCCTGCAGACCCTCACCGTGCGCTGGAGCGGCGGGGACGGCGACGGCATGCCGACCGTGACCGACGAGTTCGACCAGATCGTGGAGGCGAAGGATTGAACGGCGACGTGAGCGCGGTGGCCGCGCTGGAGCTGAAGCCGGCCCTGGAGGCCGTGCTCATGGTCGTGGACGAGCCGGCCACCGAGGCGCACCTGGCCAAGGTGCTGGAGCGCACCCCGCGCGAGGTCGGGCAGGCGCTGCGGGAGCTCGCCGACGAGTACACGGCCGCCCGCCGGGGCTTCGAGCTGCGGCTGGTCGCCGGCGGCTGGCGGTTCTACACCCGGGCCGCGTACGCGCCGGCCGTGGAGGGCTTCGTACTGGACGGCCAGCAGGCCCGGCTCACCCAGGCGGCCCTGGAGACCCTGGCGGTCGTCGCGTACCGCCAGCCGGTGAGCCGGTCGCGGGTCTCGGCGGTCCGCGGGGTCAACTGCGACGGGGTCATGCGGACCCTCCTCCAGCGGGGTCTGGTGGAGGAGGCGGGGACGGAACCCGAAACAGGTGCGATCCTGTACAGGACGACGAACCACTTTTTGGAGCGGATGGGCCTGCGCGGTCTTGACGAGCTCCCGGAGCTCGCGCCCTTCCTCCCCGAGGCGGAGGCGATCGAAGCCGAGACGCAGGAAGGTGTTCCGTCGTTCGATCCGGACGCACCGGACACAGATGCAGACGACGACAAGACGACGGAACTTTGATGCGAAGCAGCGGCAACGGCAACGGTGGCGGCAACAGGAACAGCGGCGGCGGCGGTGGCGGCGGGCGCGGTAACGCCCGCGGCGGCTCCTCCAGCGGCGGCGGTGGCTACCGCGGGAGCGGCTCCGGCGGTGGCAGCGGCTCCGGCGGCTCCCGCGGCGGCAGCTCCGGCGGCGGCTACCGGGGTGGCAGCTCCGGCGGCTCCGGCAGCTCCGGCGGCGGTGCCCGCGGCGGCAGCTCCGGCGGCGGCTCCCGTGGAGGCAGCTCCGGCGGCTCCCGCGGCGGCTACCAGGGCGGTGGCTACCAGGGCGGCGGCTCCCGCGGCGGCAGCTCGGGCGGCGGCTACCAGGGCGGTGGCGGCTACCAGGGCGGCGGCTCCGACTCGCGCGACCGCGACCAGCCGGCCCCCCGCATCCGCAACCCGCGTCCCGAGGAGCGCCGCTACGACGTAGGCCCCGAGGGCGAGCGCAGCGGACGCAGCGGCCCCAAGGCGGGCGGCGGCGGTGCCCGCGGCGCCGCGGCGCGCGGTGGCGCCAAGGGCGGTCCCCGGACCTCCAAGACCCCCGGCATCGGCGGCGCCGGCGGCCCGCGCAGCGGCCCCGGCAGCCGTAGCGGCCAGTCCCGCCCGCGCGAGCTGGACGCGCGGATCGAGGAGCGCGTGCGCGACCGGTACGCCGACAAGCCCGTGGTCAAGACCCCGAAGACCTTCCCGGGTGCCGAGGAGGAGGGTGAGCGTCTGCAGAAGGTGCTCGCCCGCGCCGGCATGGGTTCGCGCCGCGCCTGCGAGGAGCTCATCGAGCAGGCCCGCGTCGAGGTCAATGGCGAGATCGTGCTGGAGCAGGGCAAGCGCGTCCTGCCGAAGGACGAGATCAAGGTGGACGGCCTGACCGTCGCCACCCAGTCGTACCTGTTCTTCGCGCTGAACAAGCCCGCCGGTGTCGTCTCCACCATGGAGGACCCGGACGGCCGTCAGTGCCTCGGCGACTACGTCACCAACCGTGAGACCCGTCTCTTCCACGTCGGCCGGCTCGACACCGAGACCGAGGGCATCATCCTGCTCACCAACCACGGTGAGCTGGCCCACCGCCTCACGCACCCGAAGTACGGCGTGAAGAAGACGTACGTGGCGGCCATCACCGGCCCGCTGCCGCGCGAGATCGGCAAGCGGCTCAAGGACGGCATCGAGCTGGAGGACGGCTACGCCCGCGCCGACCACTTCCGCGTCGTCGACCAGGTCGGCAAGAACTACCTGGTCGAGGTCACCCTCCACGAGGGCCGCAAGCACATCGTCCGCCGCATGATGGCGGAGGCCGGCTTCCCGGTCGAGAAGCTCGTCCGGACCTCCTTCGGTCCGATCGAGCTGGGCGACCAGAAGTCGGGCTGGCTGCGCCGCCTGACCAACACCGAGGTCGGCATGCTGATGCGCGAGGTCGGTCTCTAGGACGCAGGCCGGCCGCCGCGCAGGCGGCCGGTCCGATCGCAGAAAACCCGCGGTGCCCCACGGCGCCGCGGGTTTTCTGCTTGTCGGGGACCCCCATCACTGTTTATAGTCAGTCTGACCATTAAACAGTCCGAGGGGGGTCGTCATGAGCTGGACCATGAGCTGGACCGAGGTGCTGGGCTTCGCCACCGGCGCCCTGTGCGTCTGGCTGGTCGCCCGGCAGCACGTGGCCAACTGGCCGATCGGGATCGCCAACAACGTCTTCTTCATCGTGCTCTTCGCCCAGGCCGGCCTCTACGCCGACGCCGGGCTCCAGATCGTCTTCATCGCCCTCGCCGCCTACGGCTGGTGGTCCTGGACCCACGGGGGTGGACCAGGATCCGCCGAGGCCCTGCCGGTGCGCCGCACCACGCGCACCGAATGGGCCGCGCTCGCCGCGGCGGGGGCGGTGGGGGTGCTCGCGCTCACCCTGCTGCTGAGCCGGGCCACCGACTCCACCGTCCCCTTCTGGGACGCGCTGACCACCGGGCTCTCGCTCGTCGCCACGTACGGGCAGTGCCGCAAGCTCGTGGAGTCCTGGTGGCTGTGGATCGCCGCCGACCTCGTCTACATCCCGCTCTACGCGCACAAGGGGCTCTACCTGACCTCCGCGCTCTACGTGGGCTTCCTCGCCCTGTGCGTGGTCGGACTCCTCGGCTGGCGGCGCACCCTGCCGGCGCGCGGCGCCCGTACGGCGGCGGAGGCGACGGCATGAGACGCCACGGCCACGGCCTGGTCCTCGGCAAGTTCTACCCGCCGCACGCCGGGCACCACCACCTCGTACGCACCGCCCAGGACCAGTGCGAGCGACTGACCGTGCTGGTGTGCGCGGCCTCCGTCGAGTCGGTCCCGCTCGCCGACCGGGTCGCCTGGATGCGCGAGGCGCACCCCGGGGCCGACGTCGTCGGCGCGGTGGACGACATACCGGTCGACCTGCACGACCCGGAGATCTGGGAGGCGCACATGGCCGTCTTCCGCGGCGCCGTCCCCGGGCGGGTGGACGCCGTGTTCACCTCCGAGGAGTACGGCGGCGAGCTCGCCCGGCGCTTCGGCGCCGAGGAGGTCCTGGTGGACCGGGAACGGACGCTGTTCCCGGTGTCCGGTACGGCGGTACGCAAGGACCCGGCCGGCTCCTGGGAGTTCCTCGGGCCGGCCGTCCGCGCCGCCCTGACCCGGCGGGTCGTCGTCCTCGGCGCGGAGTCCACCGGGACCACCACGCTCTCGCGGGCCCTGGCGGACCACTACCGGCGGCGCGGCGGCGTCTGGGCCAAGACGGGCTGGGTCGCCGAGTACGGGCGCCGGTACAGCGAGGAGAAGCTGGCGGCGGCCCGCGCCGCCGACCCGGCGGCCTCCTGGGCGGACGTGTCCTTCACCTCGCAGGAGTTCCCGGTCATCGCACGCCGCCAGGACGCGGACGAGGAGCACGCGGCCCGGCTCGGCTCCCCGGTGCTGTTCTGCGACACCGACTCCTTCGCGACCGCCATCTGGCACGAGCGGTACATGGGCGGCCGGAACACGGAGGTCGAGCGGATCGCCGACCTCACCCGGCGCGACCTGTACCTGCTCACCGACCACGCCGACGTGCCCTTCGAGGACGACGGACTGCGGGACGGGCCACAGCTGCGGCCCTGGATGACCGAGCGGTTCCGGGCGGAACTGGAGCGCACCGGGAGGCGTTTCCTCGTCGTACGCGGGGACCGGGCGGCCCGGCTGGAGGCAGCCGTCCGGGCCGTGGACGGACTGCTCGCCGAGGGCTGGCACTTCACCGACCCCCTTCCGGAGAACCGATGACCGCCGGCTATGACCCGTACGCCTTCGAGCCGTTCGCGGTGACCGTCGACCTGGCCGTCTTCACCGTGCGCGGCGGCGCCCTGCACGTCCTGCTGATCCGGCGCGGCCAGGAACCGTACGCCGGGGCCTGGGCGCTGCCCGGCGGGTTCGTCCTGCCGCGGGAGTCCGCCGAGACCGCCGCCCGGCGCGAACTGGCCGAGGAGACCGGCCTGCCGGACCGGCTCGTGGCCGCGCTCCACCTGGAGCAGCTGCGCACCTACAGCGAACCCGACCGCGACCCCCGGATGCGGGTGGTCTCGGTGGCCTTCACCGCCCTCGTCCCCGACCTGCCGGAGCCGGCGGCCGAGGGCGGCGGGGACGCGGCGCACGCCCGCTGGACCGCACTGGACGAGGTCTCGGAACTCGCCTTCGACCACGCGGTGATCCTGGCGGACGCACGCGAGCGGATCGGCTCCAAGCTGGAGTACACCTGCCTGGCCACCGGCTTCTGCCCGCCCGAGTTCACCCTCGGCGAGCTGCAGTCCGTCTACGAGACCGTCTGGAACACCACCCTCGACCGCCCCAACTTCCGCCGCAAGGTCCTGGCGACGCCGGGATTCGTCGAGGCCGTACCGGGCGCCGCCCGGCTGACCGGCGGCCGCGGCAAACCGGCCGCCCTCTACCGGCCCGGTCCCGCGACCACCCTCCACCCTCCCCTGCTGCGACCGGAAGGAACCACCCGATGACCAAGCGAGCCGCGACGGGCGCCCTGATCGGCCTGGCCCTGGGCGATGCCCTCGGCTTCCCGACCGAATTCAACGACGTGCCCTCGATCCTGGCCAAGACGGGCCCCTGGCGCGAGATGCGCCTGCCGCGCCCGGCGTTCGTCACGGACGACACCCAGATGACCCTCGCCCTGGCCCGCGGCATGCGCACGGCGGCCGAGCGCGGCCCGGTGGGCCCGCTGCGCCTGACCCGGCCGGTCCGCGAGGAGTTCGTCGACTGGTACCACTCCCCGGAGAACAACCGCGCCCCGGGCCGCACCTGCATGACGGCCTGCCGGCTGCTCGACACCCCGGACCGGGACTGGCGCGACGCCAGCCAGATCGGCTCCAAGGGCTGCGGCGCCAACATGCGGGTGGTCCCGGTCGGGCTGGTGCCGGACTGGACCGAGGAGGAGCGGGCCGGCGCCGCACAGCTCCAGTCGGCCCTCACCCACGGACACCCGACGGCGCTCGCTGCCTCCGACCTGACCGCACGGGCGGTGTACCTGCTGGCCGAGGGCACCGAGGTGACCGGGCTCGTCGGACGGCTGCGCTCCTACGCCCTGGAGAACCGGACCCGCTACCACGAGCGCTGGCTGGGCGACCTGTGGATGCGGACCGCGTCCGACGCCTCCCCGGAGTCCTTCATCGCACGGGGCTGGGACGAGTGCCTGGCGGTCCTCGACCGGCTCGCGGCCGCCCTGCGCTCCCCCTCCCCGGAGACCGACCCGTGCCTGACCACGGGAGACGGCTGGATAGCCGAGGAAGCCCTCGCCACCGCCCTGCACTGCTTCCTGCTCTTCCCCGACGAGCCGCTGACCGCGCTGCGCCGGGCCGCCTGCACACGCGGCGACTCCGACTCCCTCGCCTGCCTCGCGGGCGCCTTCGCCGGAGCCCACCTCGGCGCGGACGCATGGCCCCGCGAATGGGAGGGCCGCATCGAGTACCGGGACGAACTCCTGGCCTTCGGCACCCTCTGGGACGCTTGATCCATGCTGGACGCACTGAGTATCGACCTGACCCCCGTCGTGGCGGAGCAGCCCGACCCGCTGCTCTTCGCCACGGTCTCCGGCGCGCACCTGTACGGCTTCCCGTCCCGGGACTCCGACATCGACCTGCGCGGCGCCCACCTGCTCCCGGCGCGGGACCTGCTGGGCCTGCGCGATCCGCAGGAGACCCGGACCCGCATGTGGGACCGGGACGACGTGGAGATGGACCTCGTCACGCACGACCTGCGCAAGTTCGTCCGCCTGATGCTGAACCGCAACGGCTACGTACTGGAGCAGCTGCTCTCCCCGCTCGTGGTCCACACGACGGCGGCGCACGAGGAACTGATCGCGCTGGCCCCCGGCGTGCTGACCTCCCACCACGCCCACCACTACCGGGGATTCGCGGGCACCCAGTGGCGGCTCTTCGAGAAGGCCGCCGCACTCAAACCGCTGCTCTACGCGTTCCGGGCGCTGCTCACCGGCATCCACCTCATGCGGTCGGCCGAGGTGCAGGCGCACCTGCCGACCCTGCTGGCCGAGGTGCCGGAGGCGCCCCCGTACCTCGCCGCCCTCATCGAGGCCAAGGTGGCCGCCGAGCACGGGGGCTACGAGGGACCGCCCGTCGGCGGCGTGCGCGAGGACTTCGAGGCGCTGCACGCCGTGCTGGACGCGGCGCAGGCCGCGTCCGCGCTGCCCGAGCAGGCGACGGCGTACGACGCGCTCGACGAGTTCGTCGTACGGCGGCGCACGCTACGCGGCTGACGCGCGGCGGGTGCGGACCAGGAAGTCCTGCACCCGGGCGTGGTCCGGCTCCGCGGGCAGCACGGTGGAGGCCAGGGCGCTCTCCGTCTCCTCCTGGAGGCGGGCCATCCAGGCGTCGACCTCCTCCCAGCCGAGCTCGCCGCGGCGGACCGCGAGCAGGCGGTCGCGGTGCGGGCCGGCGTCGATGGTCAGCCGGCCGGTGCGCAGGAGGTCACGGCAGGACAGCAGCAGGCGCAGCAGGTGCATGGCGTGCTTCCAGCGCGGGGCGCCGTGGATGCGGACGTCCGCGAGGAGTTTGCCGCGCTGGGAGGCCGCGTACCGGCTGAAGCTGGTGTGGGCCCGGCGGGAGAGGAAGGCCCCGCGGAGGGAGAGCAACTCCTCGCCGACCGGGGTGACCTCTTCCACCAGGGGGGAGTGCAGGCACTCCAGGATGTTCGGGTTGGCCCGCAGGGCGAGTTCGCAGAAGCGCTCCAGCTCCCAGGAGAACTCCTCGTCCCGCGGGCCCTCCACATGCGTGGGGGGCTTCTCGAACCGCCAGAACAGCGGCGTCGGGGCGAGGTAGACACCGCGCAGGTCGGTGTCGCTCGCCTCCGTCGCCAGTCCGAACGCCCGGGAGCCCATCACGCACCGGTAGACCGTGTGGTCCCGTACCAGCGTCAGATCGTCCATCAAGGGAGCGTAGGCGCCTGACCTGCCGCTATGCGAGCGAGATATTGCCGTCCGCCGCGACCTTGATCTTCTTCTCCGCCAGCCCCTTGGTGGCCGGACCCTTGGTCACCGCGCCGTCGGCGATCGCGAACTTGCTGTTGTGGCAGGGGCAGTCGATGCTGCCGTCCTCCACCTTGTTGACCAGGCAGCCCTGGTGGGGGCAGACCGCCGTGAAGCACTTGAAGGTGCCGGCCTTGGGCTGGGTGACCACGACCTTCTCCTCCTTGAAGACCTTGCCGCCGCCCACCGGCACGTCCGCCTTCTTGGTGAGGGCCTTGCCGGCCGCGCCCGCGTCCGACGGGGTGGCGGGGGCCGGGGCGGCGGGCTGGACGGCAGCGTCGTTCGGTTCCCCCGGGGAGGCCTTCTCGCCGCTTCCAGCGCCGCAGGCGGTGATCGCGCCGCCTGCCAGGGTGGCCGCGCCGATCGTCAGTACCGTGCGCCGGGCGGTGTGCGTGAGGTCGCTCATGAGTCTCTCCTCGCTTCGTGGCCGGATGGCGTGCAGCATCCTGGCCTGCGGCGGGCCTCAGGTGAAGCCTGCCGCGCCGGTTCATCGGCCCGGTTCCCATGGGGCCAGTGAGGCAGGGCTGCCGGGTGTGCGTACGACCTCCCACACGTGGATCACGGCTTCCCGGTTCAGCGGACCGTGAACATGTGGATATCGGCCACCGGAATCACTCTCCCGGCGGACCTCGGCGGTCAGCACGCCCTCGTCGAGCTCCACCGCGAGCAGGATCCCGGGTACCGACCGGTAGTGCGCGTCGACGATCGCGAGCGCCGTGGGGCGGTCCGCGGAACAGTGGACGAACCCCTCGGCCTCCAGCGAGGGCGGGGCGTACGGGAGCTCGGGCGCGGCGGCCCAGTCGGCGAGCGGGACGATGTGGAAGATCATGCGGATCGTTCTACCTCAGGGGGCGTGTACGTGTGCGCCAGGTGGCGGCATGGTCCGCAATGGGTGACATTGTCCGTGTCTCGAAGCCGGGTGTGCCGCTGTCCGCGCGGCCCGGTCCCTCTGCGAAAGGCATGACGATGGCGGGTAACGACCTCGGCTCCCTGCTCGGCGGCCTCCTGGGTGGCAGCGGCGGCCAGGGCGCGAGCTCCGGCGGCGGCAACATCCTCGGTGCGCTGCTCGGCGCCCTCATGGGCGGGGCCGGCGGTTCCCAGGCCGGTGGTTCGCAGGCCGGCGGTTCCCAGGCCGGTGGGAGCAACCCGCTCGGCGGGCTGCTGGACATGCTGACCAAATCCGGCCTCGCCGACCAGGCCCAGTCCTGGATCGGCACCGGCGACAACCAGGCGGTCAGCGGCGCCCAGATCGCCGAGGCGGTGCCCGACGAGGCCCTGCAGAAGGCGGCCGCGCAGGCCGGCGTCAGCCCGCAGGAGGCCGCCGACCAGATCGCGCAGGCGCTGCCGGCGGCCGTCGACAAGCTGAGCCCGGAAGGACAGCTTCCGACCGGGTCGCTGGAGGACATCATCCGCGCGCAGAAGTTCTGACCGCCCGACAGCGCCGCACGAGGGCCCGGCCGCCGTCCCACGGGATGGGCGGTCGGGCCCTCGTGCCGCGGGTGCTGGATACCCTGGCCGGACAGCCCGTCAGCTCGCCTTTTCGTCCCCTGGGAGTGCCTCGTGAGAACCGCCGTCGTCATCGGAACCGGACTGATCGGCACCTCCGCGGCGCTCGCCCTGTCCGCCCGGGGGATCACCGTTCACCTCGCCGACCACGACCCGGACCGGGCCCGTACGGCGGCGGCCCTCGGAGCCGGCACCGACGAGGCCCCGCAGGGCCAGGTCGACCTCGCGATCGTCGCCGTACCGCCGGCCCACGTGGCCGCGACCCTGGCCGACCTGATCGGGCGCGGGGTCGCGCGCGCCTACGTGGACGTGGCCAGCGTCAAGGGCGGACCGCGGCGGGAGCTGGCGGCGCTCGGCGTGGACGTCACCGCGTACATCGGGACGCACCCGATGGCCGGCAAGGAGCAGTCGGGGCCGCTCGCCGCCACCGCGGACCTCTTCGAGGGCCGGCCGTGGGTGCTGACCCCCTCCCGGGACACCGACCACGAGGTGCTCAACCTCGCGCTGGAGCTGGTGGCCCTGTCCCGGGCCGTACCGGTGGTGATGGACGCCGACGCCCACGACCGCGCGGTGGCGCTCGTCTCGCACACCCCGCAGCTGGTCTCCAGCATGGTCGCGGCCCGGCTGGAGGAGGCCGACGAGACGGCGGTCCGGCTGTGCGGGCAGGGCATCCGCGACGTGACCCGGATCGCGGCCTCCGATCCGCGGATGTGGGTGGAGATCCTCTCGGCCAACCCGGGACCGGTGGCCGACGTCCTCGCCGGGATCGCCGCCGACCTGGAGGAGACCGTGGAGGCACTGCGGGGCCTGCAGTCCGCCGACGTGGAGAAGCGGCGCGGCGGCGCCGCCGGCATCGAGGACGTGCTGCGCCGCGGGAACGCGGGCCGGGTCCGGGTGCCGGGCAAGCACGGTGCGGCGCCCACGGTCTACGAGACGGTGGCCGTGCTCATCAGCGACCAGCCCGGTGAGCTGGCGCGGATCTTCGCCGACGCAGGGCGGGCCGGGGTCAACATCGAGGACGTACGGATCGAGCACGCGACGGGCCAGCAGGCCGGCCTCGTCCAGCTCATGGTGGAGCCGCGGGCGGCGGCCGGCCTGACCGCCGAGCTGCGCGAGCGGGGCTGGGCGCTGCGACAGCAGTAGCGGAGCGGCAGGGCGGCTTCCGGGGGCCGGCCGGCCCCCGGAACGCACGGCGGGGACGGGGGCCGTCCGGGGCCGGTAACCTTGGGGAGGGGCGCTTTGCCGCGCCCGGACACGTACGCGCAACCAGGAAGGTGCCCGCACCGTGGAAACCGCAGCTCCGTCCGCCGTGATCGTCGCCATCGACGGTCCCTCCGGCACGGGCAAGTCCAGCACCTCCAAGTCCGTGGCCGCCAAGCTCGGGCTGCGCTACCTGGACACCGGCGCCCAGTACCGGGCCATCACCTGGTGGATGATCACCAACGGCGTCGACACCGACGACCCGCAGGCCATCGCGATCGCCGCCGGCAAGCCCACCATCGTGTCCGGCACCGACCCGGCCGCCCCCACCATCACCGTGGACGGCCTCGACGCCGCCGGTCCCATCCGGACCCAGGAGGTCACCTCCAAGGTCAGCGCCGTCAGCGCCGTCCCCGAGGTGCGCACCCTGATCACCGACCTGCAGCGCTCCATCGCCGCCGAGGCGGCCCAGGAGGCCGACGGGATCGTCGTCGAGGGCCGGGACATCGGCACCACCGTCCTGCCCGACGCCGACCTCAAGATCTTCCTGACCGCTTCCGCCGAGGCGCGCGCCGCCCGGCGCAGCGGCGAGCTCCGCGGCAAGGAGGCCGCCGACCTCGCGGCCACCAAGGAGGCGCTGATCAAGCGCGACGCGGCCGACTCCGGCCGCAAGACCTCCCCGCTGGCCAAGGCCGACGACGCCGTCGAGGTGGACACCACCGAACTCACGCTCGACCAGGTGATCGAGTGCGTCGTGACGCTGGTGGAAGAGAAGCGGGCGGGCCGCAAGTGAGCCAAGCGCCCTCCCTCAAGGGTGCGGCGGTCGGCAGGCGCATCGGAATCGGGCTCATGTACGGGCTCTGGAAGCCGCGCGTACTGGGGGCCTGGAAGGTGCCCGCCTCGGGCCCCGTCATCCTCGCCGTGAACCACTCGCACAACATCGACGGCCCCATGGTCATGGGCACCGCGCCCAGGCCGCTGCACTTCCTGATCAAGAAGGAAGCGTACGTGGGCCCGCTCGGCCCCTTCCTCGAAGGGATCGGGCAGGTCAAGGTCGACCGCGGCGGCCCCGACCGGACGGCGATAGGCCGCGCCCTCGGCGTGCTCGACAATGGAGGGGCCCTGGGGATATTTCCCGAGGGCACCCGGGGCGAGGGCGACTTCGCCTCGCTGCGCGCGGGCCTCGCGTACTTCGCGGTCCGCAGCGGCGCACCCATCGTCCCCGTGGCCGTCCTGGGCAGCGGGGACACCCCGGGCCGGGTCGTCAAGGGCCTGCCGGCCCTCAAGAGCCGGGTCGACGTCGTCTTCGGCTCGGCCTTCGACGCGGGTGACGGCAGTGGCCGCCGTACCCGTACCGCGCTGGACGAGGCCACCGTACGCATCCAGGACCGGCTGACCGCCCACCTGGCCGACGCCAAGCGCCTCACCGGGCGCTGAGCGAGACTTGAAACCAGTAGTGGAACCGCGCTGCGCGGGTACCACCGATCACCACGAACGACGAGGAACGGACTTCATGAACGACCAGCACGACCACGGAGCACTTGGCGATGCCGAGTACGCGGAGTTCATGGAGCTCGCCGCGGAAGAGGGCTTCGACATCGAAGACGTCGAAGGCGCGATCGAGGAGGCCGGTCACGGCCCGCTTCCCGTCCTCGCCGTCGTCGGCCGCCCGAATGTCGGCAAGTCGACCCTGGTGAACCGGATCATCGGCCGCCGCGAGGCGGTCGTCGAGGACAAGCCCGGCGTCACCCGCGACCGCGTCACGTACGAGGCCGAATGGGCCGGCCGCCGCTTCAAGGTCGTCGACACCGGCGGCTGGGAGCAGGATGTCCTCGGCATCGACGCCTCCGTCGCCGCCCAGGCCGAGTACGCCATCGAGGCCGCCGACGCGGTCGTCTTCGTCGTCGACTCCAAGGTCGGCGCCACCGACACCGACGAGGCCGTCGTACGGCTGCTCCGCAAGGCGGGCAAGCCCGTCGTGCTGTGCGCCAACAAGGTCGACGGCCAGAGCGGCGAGGCCGACGCGGCCTCCCTGTGGTCGCTCGGCCTCGGCATGCCGCACCCGGTCTCCTCGCTGCACGGCCGCGGCACCGGCGACATGCTCGACGCCGTCCTGGAGGCCCTGCCCGAGGCCCCCGCGCAGACCTTCGGCGGCGCCGCCCTCGGCGGCCCGCGCCGCATCGCCCTGATCGGCCGCCCGAACGTCGGCAAGTCCTCGCTCCTGAACAAGGTGGCGAAGGAGGACCGCGTCGTCGTCAACGAGCTGGCCGGCACCACCCGCGACCCGGTCGACGAGCTGATCGAACTCGGTGGCATCACCTGGAAGTTCGTCGACACCGCCGGTATCCGCAAGAAGGTCCACCTGCAGCAGGGCGCCGACTACTACGCCTCCCTGCGCACGGCCGCCGCCGTCGAGAAGGCGGAGGTCGCGGTGATCCTGATCGACACCACCGAGACCATCAGCGTCCAGGACCAGCGCATCATCACGATGGCCGTCGAGGCGGGCCGCGCCATCGTCATCGCGTACAACAAGTGGGACGAGCTCGACGAGGAGCGCCGCTACTACCTCGAGCGCGAGATCGAGACCGAGATGCAGCAGGTCGCCTGGGCGCCCCGGGTGAACGTCTCGGCGCTCACCGGCCGCCACATGGAGAAGCTGGTCCCGGCGATCGAGACGGCGCTGGCGGGCTGGGAGACGCGCGTCCCCACCGGCCGGCTGAACGCCTTCCTCGGTGAGGTCGTCGCCGCCCACCCGCACCCGATCCGTGGCGGCAAGCAGCCCCGCATCCTGTTCGGTACCCAGGCGGGCAGCAAGCCGCCGCGGTTCGTCCTCTTCGCCTCCGGCTTCCTGGAGCACGGCTACCGGCGCTTCATCGAGCGCCGCCTGCGCGAGGAGTTCGGCTTCGACGGCACCCCGATCCACATCTCGGTGCGGGTGCGCGAGAAGCGCGGCGCCCAGTACAAGAAGAAGAAGTAGGACCGGGCGGGGACTCCGGCGGACTCAGCGGGGTCAGTAGCCCCGGCGCGGAGCGGGCGGCAGGGCCGCCGGGATGTGCGTCATCCCGGTCTGGTGCTGCCGCCCGTCGGCGTATCCGGGGCTGCCCGCGTACGAGTACGCCGGCAGCGGCTGCGGGGTGTACGAGGGCTGCCAGCCGTCGACGCGCTGCCACGCGGAACCGCTCCAACCGCTGCCGTACGAGCTGCCGCTCGTGTACGAGCCCCCGTATGAGAAGGACGTGAACCCGTGGTCCTCCTCGCCCGTACGGTCGCCCGGCAGCGCCCGGAAGGCGCGCAGGTACTCCGAGTACAGCGTGTCGTAGATCGGGGTGTGCGAGACGGCCGGAGGGGTGTCCCGGTCCCGTGCGGGACGCATCGCGGGGACGGTGCTCGGATAGGACGGGGCGCGGGAGGAGTCGTATGAATGCACGTACCAGCCAACGAAACCGGCGCGCTGCGGATGCGGGGTGACAGGGGACGAAACGCAGATCGCCGGGGGTGTGCGGGACGGACCGCACACCCCCGGCGCACGCCGCCCGGCCCCCTCGGCGGGGGGCTGGGCGGCCGTTCTCCTGCCGGCTGGGATCAGGCGCCGGGCGTACCCGCCAGCGGCATCGCGGCGGCAACGAGCTTGCCCGCGGCGGCGGCCTTGTCCAGCGCGTCGCGCAGCAGGTCCTCACGGGGCTGCTGGCCGATGGAGCCGACCGGGGCGGCGTAGATGAGCACGCGCTGGGTCTTGTTGACGGCGGCCCGCCAGCCGTCGGTGACCGACAGCGCCTGGTGCGCCTGCCACCAGGCGACCTGGCCGCCGCCGTCGTTGCCCGGCTGCAGCACGGCGTGCAGCTGGCCCGCGGCGAGCAGGACCGACCAGCCGCCGAGGACGGTGGGGACCTCGGCGGTGTCGGTGACCGGGATGAAGCCCTGCTCGATCAGGAGCGGCAGGAAGTCGTCGCCGGGGCCGTCGCTGCCGGGGCGGGCGATGGGCGCGGTCGGCTCGACGACCAGGGCGGGGTGCAGTTCCCCGGCGATCAGGATCAGGCCGCTGGTGATGCCGAGGACGGCCTGGCCGCCGGGCACGTTCTGCGGGGCGGCACCGGGGCAGCCGGCGGCCGCCGGGCTGTCACCGGTGATGCTGCGGACGGCGCCCTGGAGCTGCTCCTCGGAGACCGAGACCACCTGCGAGGGGATGCAGGTGGCGTGGGCGAAGGCGAGGACGGCGGTCTCCTCGCCGACGAACAGCACCGTGCTGGTGCGGTCGTTCTCGGGGTCGCCCGGGGTACGGCAGGAGGTGCAGTCGTAACTGCGCGGCGCGTCTTCGCCGACGAGCAGCCTGTCGGCTTCTTCGTCACCGATCTCGGCACGTACCTCATCACTGACGTCGAGCATGCGCGGCACGGGGTGGCTCCTCGGCATAGGTGCGGGTCCGGGAGGCTCCCGGCTCGCCGGGCTCAACGGCCGAGCGGCGGCCGGGGTCACGCCATTTGAGGGAACGGATTCGAACCTGGCCCCCGGAAGGGTGAACCGTGCGACCGGCGCTTCCCTTTCGTGCCAACTGTTTTCTGCTTGTGCTCAGTTGATGCCCGGGTGTGGTCGTTTTGGGTGGTGGTGACGGTCGGCCGACCGGGTGGGGTGCGGTGACCTGCCGCGTGGCGGGCCGAAGGGGGCCGCAGGTGGCTGCGTAGCGTGACCCGATGCCCAACCACCGGACCTGTCGGGCCGTATCCGGCGGCGCCGTCGTGCTCGCCGCCGTGCTGGCGCTCGTACTTCCCTGCGCGGCCGCAGCCGCGGCCGTGGCTCCGCCGCCACCGGCGCCCGGGCCGGCCGGGGCGGCGCACCCCGGCTCGCCCGGTGTGATCGGGGACGGGCCGGGGGACTGCGGACCGGGCGGGGAATGGCCCTGGGACTGCGTGGCCGACTGCGAGAGCGGCGGGCGGTGGGCGGTGAACACCGGTAACGGCTTCTACGGGGGGCTGCAGTTCTGGCAGCCGACGTGGGAGGAGTTCGGCGGGCCGGCGTTCGCGGAACGGGCCGACCTGGCCAGCCGCGTGCAGCAGATCCGGGTCGCGGAGGACGTCCTCGGCTCGCAGGGCTGGAACGCGTGGCCGGTGTGCTCCAAGCGGTACGGGCTGGCCGGACGGATGCACGCGGTGCGGGACGGCGACACGCTGGTGTCGGTCGCCCACAAGCACCGGGTCCGGGGCGGGTGGCGGGCCCTGTACGAGGCGAACCGGGAGCGGATCGGGCCGAAGCCGGAGGCCCTCACGGTGGGCATGCTGCTGGCCCTCCCGACCCCGGAGCCCGCCGCCCCGCCGCAGGTCCCGGCCGGGCCGGCGCCCTCGCCGGTGCCGGGGCCGGTCACCGCTCCGGCCGCTCCGCCGGCGGCCCCGCGCCCCTGACCGGGGCGGCCCGGGCCGTCCGGGCGGCCCGGCCGGCCGCGCGTTGCGCGATGCCGTGCGGGCGCTGACCCTGGAAACGACGAGCCGTACGGCTCGCTCGGAGACCGGTGGTGAGCCAGATGCTCCAGAGCAGACACCCACGCGCCCACCCACACGTAGACCCGCGCGCACCCGTACGGGCCGCGGCCTGCACGGCGGCCGCGGTCCTGCTGGCCGTCCCGGCGGCCGTGGGGTGGTCCGCACCCGCGGTGGCGGCGGGGCCGCCGGGCCCACCGTCCGCAGCCGTCCTGATCCTGCCGGCCGCGGACGGGCCCGCGGATCCCGCGGCGGCCAAGGAACAGATCGAGAAGAACTGGACCGCATTCTTCGACCCGAAGACCCCGACCGACGAGAAGGCCGGGCTGTTGCAGCACGGCGACCTGCTCAAGGTGCTGCTGGACGGCTTCTCGGCCGGTGCCGAAGCGGCCAAGACCTCCGCCAAGGTCACCGGCGTCACCTTCACCTCGCCCACCGAGGCCGAGGTGACCTACGACCTGAAGGTCGGCGACGAGACGGTACTGCCCGGCAGCAAGGGGACCGTGGTGTTGGAGGACGGGGTCTGGAAGGTCTCTCTGAAGACCCTCTGCACACTCGTCGAGCTGAGCGGCGCCGAGGCACCGCTGGTCTGCTGAGGCCCGGCCGGGCGCGGCGCGCTGGCAGACTCTGGGGATGCTCGATACCTCCGCACGACTGCTGCGCCTGCTGTCCCTGCTGCAGGCCCACCGCGAATGGACCGGGGCCGATCTCGCGGACCGCCTCGGGGTCACCGCGCGGACGGTCCGGCGCGACGTGGACCGGCTGCGGGAGCTCGGGTATCCGGTGAACGCCAGCCCCGGGACCGGCGGCGGCTACCAGCTGGGCGCGGGGGCCGAGCTGCCGCCGCTGCTGCTGGACGACGACGAGGCCGTGGCCGTCGCCGTAGGCCTGCGGACCGCCGCCGGGAACGGGGTCGAGGGCATCGGGGAGGCCTCCGTACGCGCCCTCGCGAAGCTGGAGCAGGTGCTGCCGTCGCGGCTGCGCCGCAGGGTGTCCGCGCTCAACGAGTTCACCGTACCGATGCTACGAGGCGCCCAGCGGTCCACCGTGGACCCCTCGGTGCTGACCGAGCTGGCCTCGGTCTGCCGGGACGCCGAGCGGCTGCGCTTCGGGTACCGCGACCACGAGGGGAACGTCAGCCGCCGCACCGTCGAACCGCACCGGCTGGTGTGTACCGAGCGGCGCTGGTACCTGGTCGCCTGGGACCTGGACCGGGAGGCGTGGCGGACCTTCCGCGCGGACCGGATCGAGCCCAGGCCTCCGCACGGACCGCGGTTCACCCCGCGCCCGGCGCCCGCCGAGGACCTCGCCGCGTACGTATCCGAGGGCGTCTCGCAGCGGGTGTACGCGGCCCGCGCGCTGGTGCGGCTGAAGGTTTCGGCGCAGGACGCGGCACGGATCATCGGGCCGAGCGACGGGGTCCTGGAACCGGTCGACGGGCAGAGCTGTCTGCTGCGCACCGGGGCGGTCAACCTGGACGTTCTGGTGATTCACGTCATGCTGCTCGGTTGTGAGTTCGAAGTGGTCGAGCCGCCGGAGCTGACGGATCGGATCAGGGCCGCGCGTGATCTCCTGGGGAGGGCCGTGGAGACCGGAGAAGTGAAGGAAATGTAGGGGAGCTGAGGGGGATTCAACTGGTCTGGTCCAAGAGGATCGCGGCAATCCCGGACAGGAATTCGCCAGGGTTCGGCGCAAATTCCAAACCGCCTGAACCCCGGGCGTGTCGCGGACCGGTAAATAATTTGCGGCTGTTGATATTCTGTGACACAAGCGTGACCCGGGACGGACGAACGTCCGGGCGTGGCGCTGACGAACGGCGAAGGCGGGCCGGGTCCGAGGACCCGGCCCGCCTTCGTGCGTCGCGGGGAGAGGTGGTGCGTACCGCCCCCGCGGTGGGACGTCAGCCCCCGGCCACCGGACGGGCCGCGGCCCCCCGGGCGGGGGCCCGTTCGGTGTGCGCCGGGCGGCGGCTGCCGACCGGCGTGACCGGGGTCCGCTCGGAGCGGATCACGTGCGGCCGGCCGGCCGGATGCACGGCGGGCCGGGCGGTGGGGGAATGCGCGGTGACGTTGCTCGTGGCGCTCGTGGTGGTTGTGGTGCTCGTGGTGGCCGCCACGGCCACGGTCGCCGTGACGGGCTGCGGGACCGGCTCCGCGGCGGTGCCGGCAGCCGTCTCGGCGGGACTCCGCAACTGCCATTTGCCGCCCGCCGAAAGCAGCGGGGTGAGCACGGAGACGACCGGCGCGGGCATCCGGCCGGTCTCGGCGCGGCGGCGCAGCAGCTCGCGCACGTCGAAGACGTAGGCCTCGGTCCGGGCGATGAGCGGCTCGAACCAGGGGAGGGCCAGCAGGATCAGCAGGCCCGCGGACCAGCCGAGCAGGACGTCACTGACCCAGTGGGTGCCGAGGTACACGGTGGTGGCGCCGACGCTCAGCGAGACGACCGCGGACACCACGGACAGCACCCGGCGGGTGACCCCGGTGGAGGCCAGGTAGGCCAGGATTCCCCATGTCACCACGGCGTTGGCGGTGTGACCGGAAGGGAATATATCGCCACCGGCGAAGAGTTCGGCGGATCCGATCTCCGTGGCGTAGTGCGGACCGAGCCGGCCGAGGCCGAGCTTGACGGAGCCGACGGTGATGTTGAGCAGCAGCAGCGCCACGCCGAGGGTGATCAGCGGGCGGAGGGTGTGCTGCCGCCAGGAGCGCCAGCCGAGCCAGGCGGCGACCATGACCGCGGTGGGTCCGCGCTGGCCCAGCACGACCAGATAGTCGAGGAAGGCGTGCAGCTGCGGCCACTGCTCGTAGGGCCGGAAGAACATGATCTGCCAGTCCAGGCGGACCAGCCAGGAAGTGGTCAGTACGGCAACCACGATTGCGAGATAGAAGGCGAGGGTCGATCCCAGGAGTACGACGCGGTGCCGGCTCATCTGCGGGGTTTGCAGATGAGCCGGTCGCTCTGGTTCCCGGTCCAGCCGGGCGAACACCCGCTCCAGACGGGTCAGGATTTGGTCGGTACGCACTCAATCGACGTTACCGCCCGTCGATGGTCGGCCCGGGCGAATCGCGGGCTTTGTGATGACCATGTGATGTGGAGTTGGTCTCACGCGGGACTTAATTCCCGCTATTTCGACAGCGGTTGGCGGCTGCTTGATCCACTGTCTCGGCGAATTGATTCGGTCACTTATCCGGACTTTATTGCCGCGCGGGCCATTTCTTTTGCTGAAAGATGGACCGGAATGATCCGTTCCGTGACGTGGGGGCTCTATGGAGGACCCGAGCCGTTCAGCCAGAACGCCCCGTAGACCGCCGAGGCCAGGGCCAGCGCTCCCACCACCGCGGCCGCCCGCCCGGTCCGCCACCGCGACAGCGCCACCGCCGGCGGCAGCAGCAGCGGGAAGGCGGGCAGCAACAGCCGGGGCTTGGAGCCGAAGTACCCGGACGCGCACAGCGCCAGCGCCACGACGATCCCGCAGTACACGAGCAGCGGCACCGGCTGCCGCTGCCCGACGCACTTCGCGTACAGCCAGAGCACCAGCACGACCCCCGCGATCAGCCCCACCCCGGCGAGGAACGCGGACGAGGCCAGCTTCGCCCCGATGAACCCCGCGAACGCCCAGCCGCCGTCGAAGCCGTTGCCCCAGCCGCCCTGCACGTCCAGGTAGCCCAGCAGACCGCCCCCGGTGCGCGCGCCGACCCACAGGACGTACGCCGCCGCGCCCGCCGGAGCCAGCAGCACCCCCGCGACCGTCCGCCAGGACCGCTCCCCGCGCCGCCAGGCCATCGCCGCGGCCACCCACACCGCCGCGACCACCGCCGCGCCGACCGGGCGGGTCAGCCCGGCCCCGGCCGCGAGCAGCCCCGCCGTCAGCCACCGTCCGCGCAGGGCCCCGTAGAGCGCCCAGGCGGCCAGGGCGGTGAACAGCGACTCGCTGTACGCCATGGACTGCACGATCCCGACCGGCAGCGCCGCCCAGACCGCGACCGCGAACACCCCGGCCCGGCGGCCGTGGACCAGATCGGCCACCGCGAAGATCCCCCAGGCCGCGGCGAGCCCCGCGATCACGGACACCACCAGACCCGCGGAGCCGTACGAGAACCCGGTCGCGGCGGACACCACCCGTTCCAGCCACGGCAGCAGCGGGAAGAACGCCAGGTTCGAGTGAACGTCCCCGTTCGGGAGGAGCACCTCGTACCCGTACCCCTCCGCGGCGATGCGGGCGTACCAGAGCGAGTCCCAGCGGGCCGACAGCAGCGTGTGCGGGCTGCTGCCGACCGCCGCGCCCCACGCCGCGAGCACGGTCAGCCCGAGCAGCCGGACCGCCGCGAAGACGGCCAGTGCGGGCGCGGCCCGGCGAAATCCAAGATCTTCCACAGACATGATTATCGGTGGAGCCGGCAATACGTCCCTCAAGGGGCAGGGAACGTGGCGTGCGGAAACCACGGGCCGTGAGTGCGCGTGTACACGGGGGAAGGAGGGCGGCGGAGGGAGTGGCATACACCACACCGGGGCCGCCACCGGGATGAGAGCTTGACCACGTGTCGGGCAGACGAACTCGCGTACGCTGACCGTTCACTCGCGTGTCGATGCCGGACCCCGTGGGACGCCGCACAGCGCACCACCCCCCGTGGCTCCACAAGACGCTGGTCCGCCGAGCGCGAGGGATCACCTGGGAGGTACATGCATGTCGGGGACGAACGCGGCCGGGGTCAAGACCCCTTCCCCCTGGCAGCGGCTGAACGCCGCCTCCGGTGGGACCAACCGCTGGGTCGTCCTGGCGGTGCTCTGCGTCAGCCTGGTCCTCGTCGCGCTCGACGCGACGATCCTGCACGTCGCCGTCCCCTCCGTGACCGAGGACCTGCGCCCCGGCTCGATCGAGCTCCTGTGGATCGTCGACGCCTACCCGCTGGTCTGCGCCTCGCTGCTCATCCTCTTCGGCACCCTCGGTGACCGGGTCGGCCGCCGCCGCATCCTCCTCCTCGGCTACGGGCTCTTCGGCGTGGCCTCCGCGATCGCGGCCCTCGCCGACAACGCCCAGGTCCTGATCGCCGCGCGCGCCCTGCTCGGCATCGGCGGCGCGATGATCATGCCCGCCACCCTGTCGATCCTGCGGCAGGTCTTCCCCGACCGGCGCGAGCGGGCGCTCGCCATCGGCATCTGGACCGCCGTCGCCGCCATCGGCGCGGCCAGCGGCCCGGTGCTCGGCGGCTTCCTCGTCCAGCACTTCTGGTGGGGCTCCGTCTTCCTCATCAACATTCCGCTGATGGCACTGATCCTGCCGCTCGGCCGCTGGCTGCTGCCGGAGTCGCGCGGATCCGCCGACGGGCCGTGGGACGTGCTCGGCGCGCTGACGGCCGCCGCCGGAGTGCTCGGCACGGTGCTCGGGATCAAGCGGCTGGGCGCCGAACGCCGGCTCCTCGACGCCGAGGCGCTGCTCCCGCTGCTGCTGGGCGTGGTGCTGCTCGTGCTGTTCGTGCGGCGGCAGAAGCGGCGCGAGCACCCGCTGATCGACATGCGGATGTTCTCGCGGGCCGCCTTCTCCACCTCGGTCGCCTGCATCGTCCTCGCCATGCTGGCCCTGGTCGGCCTGGAGCTGATCGCCGTCCAGTACCTGCAGCTGGTGCTGCACCTCAGCCCGCTGGAGACCGGCCTGCGGCTGCTGCCGCTGACCTTCGCCGCGATGGCCGCGGGCGCCACCGGCTCGTACACCCTGGGGCGGGTCGGGCCGCGCACGATGGTGTCGCTGGGCTTCGTCCTGACGGCCTTCGCCGTGCTGCTGCTGACGCTCATGGGCCAGCACGACCGGCCGCTGCTGCTGACCATCGGCTTCATCCTGCTCGGCTTCGGGCTGCAGACCACGCTGTTCGCCGCGTACGAGTCGATGCTGAGCGAGGCCCCGTCGGCCACCGCGGGCGGCGCCGCCTCGATCGGCGAGACCTCGTACCAGCTGGGCGCGGGCATGGGCATCGCGCTGCTGGGCAGCGTGATGAACGCGGCGTACCGGCCGGGGCTGGTCGGGGTGCCGGGGGTGACGGCGGCGGATTCGGCGGGCGCGGCGAATTCTCTGGGCGAGGCCTACCAGATCGCGGCGCACCTCGGGGGGCCGGCGGGGGCGTCGCTGTACGCGGCGGCGCGGCAGTCGTTCGTGCACGGACTGCATGTGACGTTGCTGGTGAGCGCGGTGCTGTTGTTCGCGGGGGCGGTGATGGCACTGAAGTTGCCGCGGGCGATGGATTGCGGGGCGGTGGAGGACGAGGCGGCGCCGGCCGCCGGCGAGGCCGTGCGGTTGCCCGCGCAGGCGAAGGGTGAGGTGCGGTCGGCCCCGGTCCCGGCCCCGGTCGAGCAGGCGGGCTGACGCCGTCCGGTGCCGCCGGGTGCGGCGCCGTTGCCGGGGGCGCTGCCCCCGGAACCCCGCACCTCAAACTCCCCCAGCTACCGCTGGGAGGTACCCCCTGGCGGGGCGGGGCGGGGCTGGGTTGGTGAGGCGGGGCCGGGTTGGCGGGGCCGGGTTGGTGGGGGCTGGATTTGCCCGGCGCGGGCGAATAGCTTCGGACGAGCGCAAAACTTGCGCTGCTAGGTTCTGTCTCAGGCCGCCGGGAGGCCCAGTGTCCGCGTTCCTGCCCCATGATCCGCTCGGGCTCGACGAGCTCCTCGGGCCCGAGGACCTCGCCGTCCGGGACACCGTCCGCGCCTGGGCCGCCGACCGGGTGCTGCCGAACATCGCGCAGTGGTACGAGAGCGGGGAGCTGCCCGGGATCCGTGAGCTGGCCCGGGAGCTCGGTGGCATCGGAGCGCTCGGGATGTCCCTCCAGGGCTACGGATGTGCCGGTGCAAGTGCCGTGCAGTACGGGCTCGCCTGCCTGGAGCTGGAGGCCGCCGACTCCGGGATCCGCTCGCTCGTGTCGGTGCAGGGCTCGCTCGCCATGTACGCGATCTGGAAGTACGGCTCCGAGGAGCAGAAGCAGCGCTGGCTGCCCGGTATGGCGGCCGGCGAGCTGATCGGCTGCTTCGGGCTGACCGAGCCCGATGTGGGATCGGACCCCGCGGCGATGCGGACCTTCGCCAAGCGCGACGGCACCGACTGGGTGCTGAACGGCCGCAAGATGTGGATCACCAACGGTTCCGTCGCGGCGGTCGCCGTGGTGTGGGCGCAGACCGACGAGGGGATCCGCGGTTTCGCGGTGCCGACCGACACCCCCGGGTTCTCCGCGCCGGAGATCAAGCACAAGTGGTCGCTGCGGGCCAGCGTCACGAGCGAGCTGGTGATGGACGACGTACGGCTGCCCGCCGACGCGGTGCTGCCGCTGGTCACCGGGCTCAAGGGGCCGCTCGGCTGCCTCAGCCACGCGCGGTACGGGATCATCTGGGGATCCATGGGCGCGGCGCGGGCCAGTTTCGAGTCCGCGCTCGACTACGCGAGGACGCGGGAGCAGTTCGGCAAGCCGATCGGCGGTTTCCAGCTCACCCAGGCCAAACTGGCGGACATGGCCCTGGAACTCCACAAGGGCATCCTGCTCGCCCACCACCTGGGCCGGCGGATGGACGCGGGCACCCTGCGGCCGGAGCAGATCAGCTTCGGCAAGCTCAACAACGTCCGCGAGGCCATCGAGATCTGTCGCACCGCGCGGACCATCCTCGGCGCCAACGGGATCTCCCTCGAATACCCCGTCATGCGGCACGCCACCAACCTCGAATCGGTCCTCACCTACGAGGGCACCGTCGAGATGCACCAGCTGGTGCTGGGCAAGGCGCTCACCGGCCTGGACGCCTTCCGGTGAGAGCCCTGCTCAGCTCTGGTTGAAGAAGTCGCGTGAGCGGCCGCCCGCTTCGCCGCTGACGATCTGGGTGTCGGCCGGGGTCAGGAGGAAGACCCTGGTCGCCACCCGCTCGATCGAACCGCGCAGCCCGAAGGTCAGTCCGGCCGCGAAGTCGACGACGCGCTTCGCGTCGCCCGGGTCCATCGACGACAGGTTGACGATCACCGGGACCCCGTCGCGGAACAGCTCGCCGATGCCCCGCGCGTCACGGAAACCGTCCGGGGTGACCGTCGCGATGCGACGGCCGTGCTCCACGGCCGACTCGGATGCCACGCGGACCCGCGGGTCGGTGACCCACTGCTCGCCGGGGCCGGCCACCGAACCCTGGGCGGCCTCCGCGTAGTCGTCGTCGTAGTAGCGCTCGTCGTCGCTGTCCTCCACGAGACCCAGCCAGGCACTCGCCTTGCGCACCGAACCCATGGACTGCCTCCTTTCACCGCGGTCAGTCTGTCTTCTCTCCGCTGCCCCTATGCTCGTCCATGATGCTGACAACGCGCCAAGTGGATAGTCGCCGCGCAGGGGTTTCGTGACGGTACTGGTGCAGAACATCCGTTGCACGGTCAAGGATCCTGGTGGCTACCACTGCTGACTGAGTGAAAATACGACCGCAGCCGCCGTACGGGTGAGCGACGCGGACGTACGGGTGAAACGCGCGGGTCGATACGATGCCCGGCAAGCACGCGTACGACACACGGGGGAAGCAGCTTGTTCGGCATCGTGAGACCTTGCACGCACAGGTTGGGGGAGCGGTTCAAGGCGGAGTGGATGGCCCATCTGTGCGGGCTCTGCCTGGCACTTAGGGGAGACCACGGACAGTTCGCCCGGATCGTGACGAACTATGACGGGCTGCTCGTCTCCGTTCTGACGGAGGCTCAGTCGGGTACCGCGCCCGAAGCCCGGCGCACCGCCGGGCCCTGCCCGCTGCGCGGGATGCGCACCGCCTCCGTGGCCCAGGGCGAGGGGGCGCGGCTCGCCGCCGCCGTCTCGCTCGTGCTCGCCTCCGCCAAGGTGCGCGACCACGTGGCCGACCGGGACGGGCTGTTGGCCCGCGCTCCCATCGCCGCCGCCGCGCGCAAGGTGGCCCGGGGCTGGGACCGGGCCGGAGCCCGCACCGGGGCCTCGCTCGGCTTCGACACCGCTGTGCTCGTCGACGCCGTGGACCGGCAGGCGGGCATCGAGACGCTCGCGGGCCTCGGCACTCCCGTGCTCGTGGTGACCGAGCCGACCGAGACCGCGACGGCCGCCGCCTTCGCGCATACCGCGCAGCTGGCCGGACGGCCGGGCAACGCCACCGCGCTGGCCGAGGCCGGCCGGTACTTCGGCCGGCTCGCGCACCTGCTGGACGCGGTGGAGGACCAGGGCGCCGACGCCGTCGCGGGCGCCTGGAACCCGCTCACCGCCACCGGGACCTCGCTCACCGAGGCCCGCAGGCTCTGCGACGACGCCCTCCACGGCATCAGGCTGGCCCTGCGCGAGGTCGAGTTCACCGACGCGGGGCTCGCCCACCGGCTGCTCGTGCACGAGCTGCGCACCTCGGTGGACCGGGCCTTCGGCGCCGGTAGCTGCGGCCACACGGCGACGGCCTCCGCAGGTCAGGGCGGCAACCCGTACGCGGGTGGGCCCGCGGTGGAGAGCCCGTACGGGTCGAACCCCTACGGCGGGAATCCGTACGGCGGCAACCCCTATGCCCCGAACGCCCCCCAGGCCCCCGGCGGCCCGGGTATGCCGCCGCCCATGGGGCCCGGCGGAGGCGGCGGTGGCGGCGGCCGGCCCCCGCAGCGGCCGCGCCGCGGGCTGCTCGCGGGCTGCGCGGTGGCCATCGGGCTGTTCTGCACCTGCCAGATGTGCTGCACCGAGTACGAGGGCCCGTGGTCGCGGGAGCGCCGCGAACCGCTCTGTGACGGCGAGGACTGCTGCGACGGCTGCGACTGCTGCGGCGACTGTGGATGCAGCGACTGCTGCTGCTGTCCCTGCGACGGCTGCTGAGGCTCTTTCAGAATTCACAGGTCCGGACGGCGTACGCGGGGATTCCCGTCCGGACCCGTGTGGAAGGGTTGAGCGGGATGAGCGACGACGCAGACGACCCGCACGCCGCGTGGCGGGAATGGCACGAGCGCAGGGCGGCGGCCGTGTCCGCGCCCTACGGCCCCCTCGCGCTGACCGGAACCTTCTGGCTCGCCGACTACCCGGAAGGTCGAATTCCGGCCGTTCCGGGGCACTGGCGCCGGACAGGGACCGGTGTGGCGCTCACCGCCACCGCCGGGGACTCCTGCCGTCTCGACGGCGAGCCCTTCACGGGTGACGTCGTCCTGGGCGCCGACGAGGCCCCGCCCGCGCACTCCAGGCTCTCCGCCGGGGAGCCCCGGATCGTGGTGATCCGGCGCGAGGAGGAGTGGGGCGTCCGCGTCTACGGCCCCGCCTCCGAGGCCCGCCGGGCCCACGCCGGCCTCGAAGCCACCCCCTACGACCCGGCCTTCGTACGGCCGGGGCGATTCCGTCCGTACGCCGAGGACCGCAGCGTCCGGGTGGAGAACGCCGACGGGCGGGCGCGCGGACTGGACCTCGGCGGGGAGCTGGTCTTCTCCTTCGGGGGAGCCGAGCACACCCTCCAGGTCGCCGTCGACGCCGACGACGGCAGCCTCTGGGCCGTCTTCGGCGATGCCACCGCCGGGCGCTCCAGCTACCGCTTCCGGTTCCTGAAGCCCGGCATACCCGACGCGCGAGGCGCGATGGCGGTGGATTTCAACCGCTCCCTGCTGCCTCCCTGCGCCTTCGCGGACCACTTCATCTGTCCTTTCCCGCCGCCCGGGAACACGCTGCCCTTCGAGGTGACGGCGGGCGAGCGGAGGCTGAAAGCCGCTCTTGCGACCGGTATCTGACGACAGGACACTCCCGACAGCGCTTGTCAGGGGCACGGCCAAAGTTCATGCGCCCGCCGTGCCCCCGGCTGCGCCTCACGGGCTCTGGCAACCCCCACGACCGCCGGGCCCCCGACCCTCTCCAGGAGGACGAGAAGTGAGGATCAAGCGCATGACCCGTACCAGGCTGCTCGCGGCGGCCACCGGCCTGGCCGCCGCCGCAGCGCTCGCCGTCCCCACGGCCGCGAGCGCGGACTCCGACCGGGACGGCAAGGACACGGCATTCAGCGCCGACCGGCTCGCCTCGGCCGGCGCCTCCGTCCTGCGCGCCGACGTGGCGGGCACCGCCTGGCACACCGACCCCGCCACCGGAACCCTCGTGGTCTCCGCCGACTCCACGGTCTCCGAGGCCGGAATCGCGAGAATCAAGCGCGAGGCCGGAGCCGACGTCGGAGCCCTGCGCATCGAACGCATCCCCGGCAAGCTGACGAAGCTGGTGTCCGGCGGCGATGCGATCTACGCGAACAGCTGGCGCTGCTCCCTCGGCTTCAACGTGCGCAGCGGCAGCAACTACTACGCCCTGACCGCCGGACACTGCACCGACGGCGCGGGCACCTGGTGGACCAACTCCGCCCGCACCACCGTCCTCGGCACCACCACCGGATCCAGCTTCCCCACCAACGACTACGGCCTCATCAAGTACGCCAGCAATACGCCGGTGCCCCCCGGGACCGTCGGCAGCCAGGACATCATCAGCGCCGTGAACGCCACGGTCAACATGTCGGTGACCAGGCGCGGCTCCACCACCGGCATCCACAGCGGCCGGGTCACCGGGCTCAACGCCACCGTCAACTACGGCGGCGGCGACATCGTCTACGGCATGATCCGCACCAACGTGTGCGCCGAACCCGGCGACAGCGGCGGCCCGCTCTACTCGGGCACCCGCGCCGTCGGCCTCACCTCCGGCGGCAGCGGCAACTGCTCCTCCGGCGGCACGACCTTCTTCCAGCCCGTGGTCGAAGCCCTCAACGCCTACGGTGTCAGCGTCTACTGACGGTGGCTCACGCGCCCCTGTCACACCCCTGGACGTCCTCCCGCCTTCTGGGAGGATGTTCCAGGCGACCGTGTCCACGGGGGAGGCTGGTTTCTGCATGAAACGAATCGGCGTGACCGGGCACCGAGCCATTCCGGACTCGGTGCTCGGCCATGTGGAGAGCGGACTGCGCGCCGTACTGGGCGGCCACGAAGGACCGCTGGAGGCCTTCTCCAGCCTCGCCGAGGGAGCGGACCAGCTGTTCGCCTCCATCGCCCTCGAACACGGCGCCGACCTCACCGTGGTGATCCCCAGCGGGGACTACGAGGACGCCTTCGAAGGCGCCGAGGCCCTCGCCCGCTACCGGGGCCTCAAGAACCGGGCCGCCCAGGAGATCCGGATGGACTTCGCCCGCTCCACGGACGAGGCCTACTACGCCGCCGGCACCTACATCGCCGACTCCTGCGACCGGCTCGTCGCCGTCTGGGACGGGCAGCCCGCCCGCGGGCACGGCGGCACCGCCGAGATCGTCGCCTACGCGCGATCGCTCGGCAAACCGGTCACCGTCATCTGGTGCGAGGGCGTGACCCGGGACTGAGCCACACCTCCCACCAGCAGCGCCTCAACTGCTGTGCCGAGCCAGCCAGTCCGTGTGCTGCGGCGACACGTACCGCTCCGTCTCGTACACCGACGAAGGCCACTGCGACTCGGTGATGGTCGTCTGCATCACTACCATCATCGCCGCCAGATCCTGCTCGATCAGCGTGTGCGCCTCGATCAGCGGATGGTGGCGGCGCACCTCGTTCCAGGCGATCCCGGCCGCCGCCGCCGCGCTCAGCAGCGCGGTCAGCCTCGGCCCCGGACCCGAACCGAACGACCCCAGCAGCGCGAACAGCAGCGCCAGGCAGGTCAGCAGCACGATCGTCCACGACCACACGCTCGTCGCCCGCCGGGACACCTCCGTGCGCCGCCGGTACCAGTTGCGCTGCTCGATCAGCCGGTCCCGGACGTACGTCTCGCGCCGCGCCTGGTAGTCCATCCCGCGCAGCCGCTGCATCGCGCCGGTGATCTCCCCGCCCTCCGGCACCGTCCCGGCGGCCCGCGGATCCTCCCAGCCCATCTTCCGCAGCTCGGCCAGACCCGCCTCCAGCCGGGTGCGGTACGTCGCCTCGGGCGCGGCGACCTCACTGCCGAACGGCGCCCCGTGCACCGCGTACCGCCAGGCCAGGGACTTGACGAACTCCGCCGCACTGCGGTTGAGCTGCCACTGTGGGCGGGCCCGGCGCCGGGTCGCCCGCATGCCCACGCCCAGCACCCCCACGTACGCGAGCACGCTCAGCAGCCCGAAGAGGTACATCGAGCCCAGCTTCGGCCCGGCGGGCAGCGCGGCCGCCGCCGCGGCCGCGACCAGCAGCAGCAACTGGGCGCGGGTGGCCTGGGTGGACTCCCGCTGCCGGGAGATCGCCGCCTGGTCGGTGTGGTGGAAGAGGGCCGGCAGGTCCTCGTTTCGAAAGGTCATGCTGTCGGTCACAGCGCCCCCCTGCTGTCGGGTGGCGGGCGGCGGGGGCCCCGCGGTCGCGGAGCCCCGCCGCCCGCCGTCGGATCAGACGGCGAGAGGCTCCAGGTCGCGATGGAC
This sequence comes from Streptomyces sp. NPDC001502, assembly GCF_042894785.1. Classification (NCBI taxonomy): domain Bacteria; kingdom Bacillati; phylum Actinomycetota; class Actinomycetes; order Kitasatosporales; family Streptomycetaceae; genus Streptomyces; species Streptomyces sp. NPDC001502. The sequence continues at coordinate 14,687 of NZ_JBIAVW010000034.1, read as the reverse complement.
CCGCCGCTCGTCGCGCGCGTACCGGGTCAGGCTGTGGTCCTCGCCGAGCAGCCGGGTCAGCTCGGACACCGCCTCCGCCCGCAGCCGGGCCGCCTCCTCCTTGCGGCCCATCGAGTCCAGGCTGACCGCCATGTTGGAGCTGCTCGCCAGGGTCTCGGGATGGTGCGCCCCGAGCGCCTCGCGCAGCCGCATCACCGCGAGCCGCTCCAGCTCCAGAGCGCCTTCCGGATCGCCCAGGTCGGCCCGCGTGTTGGCCAGGTTGAGGTGGGCGAAGACGGTGTGCGGGTGGTTGTCGCCGAGGACGTCCCGCATCCCCCGTATCGTCTGGCGCAGCATCGTCTCCGCCGTCTCCGCGGCGCCCGTGCCCCAGTGGAAGACCGCCAGGTTGTTCACGGCCGCCAGGGTGTACGGATGCCGCTCGCCCGGCACCTTCATGTACTCGTCCACCACCTCCTGCGCCAGGTCCCGCGCCCCGCCCGGATCCCCGGTCGCGAACAGGTCCGAGGCCAGGTTGAGCTCGCAGGACAGCAGGTCCGGGTTGACGGAGGTGTACTTGGCCCGGTAGCGGGCCCGGGTGGCCGTGGTCAGCCGGAGGGCGTCCTCCAGCTGGCCCGCCCGGCGCAGCGACACCGCGAGGTTCTTCGCGGCCGACAGGGTGCCGGGGAACGTCCGTCCCAGCGTCCGCTTGTAGGTGTCGTACGTCCGGCTGAGCAACTGCACCGAGTCCTCGTACCGGCCCACCTCGCGCAGGTCGCGGGCCAGGTTCTGCGCGGAGGACAGGGTGTACGGGTGCTCCGGCCCGAGCACCTCCGTGCGCAGGTCGTGCACCTCCTGGTCGATCTCCCGGGCCCTGGTGTACTGACCCACGAGCCGCAGGTTCAGCGCCAGGTTGTTCGCGGCGGCCAGCGTGCGCGGGTGCGCCTCGTGGAAGATCTGGCTGAAGCCCTCGTGCGCGTCGGTCGCCAGCTCCATCGCCTGTCCGTAATAGCCCAGCGCGCCCAGCGTGTTGGCCAGCCCGCTCATGGTCATGTACGTGTGCGGGTGCGAGGGGCCGAGCACCGCCTTCTGCCGCTCCAGCGTGACCTCGTCCAGCTCCTTCGCCTCCACGAACCGGCCCTGCGAGCGCAGGATGTTCGACAGGTGGAAGCGCAGGTACAGGTACTGGAGGTCGTCGTTGCCCAGCATCTCCTTCCAGGCCTCGCGCAGCTCCTCGCCGAGCTGGTAGGCGGCCTTGAAGTCGCCGCGCTTCCAGAGGTAGCGGACCCGGTCGATCAGCAGCCTGCGCGTCTCCGGTTCCTTGCAGTACCGGGCCTCCGACGGGGTGAGGTGCGACCAGATGGTGTTGAACCGCGGCCACGTCTCCGGGTTGTCGATCGGCTCGTCGTCGTCCGGCCGGGCGCCGGCCAGGATCCGGTGGACGGCGTGCCGGGCCTCCCGCTGGTCCTCCTCCGGCATCTGCGACCGGATCACGGCCTGGACCAGCCGGTGCACCTGGATGCTGTTGCTGACCTGGTCGACCTTGGCCAGCGCGAACCGGCCGATCTCCCGGATCACCCGGCCCAGCACCAGCTTCTCCTGGAGCGAGGCGTCGTAGGGCTTGAGGGCGTCGATCATCTCCTTGCTGTAGAGCAGGCTCGCGGAGATCGGCTCGGGAGCCAGGAAGGCGCACAGCTGGAGCAGCCGCACGGCGGCCGGGGAACGGGACTGCAGCCGCTCGATGGAGATGTTCCAGGTGGCGGCCACCGGCTCCGGATATCCGGGCGGCTGGTTCAGGCCCAGGACGCTCGCCGCCTGCTGGGCCAGCTGCTCGATGTACGCGGCCACCGGGGTCGCGGTCTCCGCGATCCAGGCACCCGCCTGCTCGACGGCCAGCGGCAGGTCGCCCACCGCCACCGCCACCTGCTCGGCGTCGTCCTTGCTGAGCCCGGGAGCCCGGCGCTGCAGGTGCTCGATGGACTCCTCCCGCAGGAACACGTCCACCGGCAGCGCGTCACCGTACTGCGACCAGGACTGGTTGCGGGAGGTCACCAGGACATGGCCCGGCCCGCCCGGCGGGAAGAACCGCTTGAGCGTCTCCGGATCGTCCGCGTTGTCGAAGACCAGCAGCCAGCGCGAGGAGGGAACCCCGCGCCGCAGCAGGTCGATCGCCTCCTGGGAGGCGGCCGCCATGTCCTCGCCGGTCTGCGCACCCAGCCGCACCGCCAGCTCCGCGAGGGCCGCGACCACGTCGTCGGTCTGCTCCGAGGAGATCCACCACACCAGGTCGTAGTCGGCCATGAACCGGTGCACGTACTCCAGCGCCACCTGGGTCTTGCCGACCCCGCCGAGCCCGAACAGGGTCTGCGGCTGGGGCAGCACCACGGCCATGCCCCCGCCGAGCTGGTCGCGCATCCGCTCCAGCACGATGCTGCGCCCGGTGAACCCGGGGTTGCGGGGCGGCGCGTTCCAGATCTTCGGGACGGTCCCCGGGAAACGGGGGCCGGGCTGCGAGGCACTGTTGACGCTGTCGGGCAGGGCCATGGGCCGCTCCACCGCACGCAGCAGGGCGGTCGTCGCGTGCACCTCGTCGAGCCGGAACAGGTCCACCGGGTTGCGGTCGATGTACGGCGTGGAGAGCCGTACGTCGCCCACCCTCAGCGGCACCAGCTGGCGCCGGCCCCCGGTCGGATCCTCGGCGGCCGCCCGCTCCCACACGTCCACGGCCCGGGCCGACTTGAGGTAGGCCGTGGAGAGCAGCACCACGGTCCGGGCGGCCGTGTCGATGCTGATGCCCGCGCCCCCGAGGGTGTCCCCGGCGGCCGTGCCCGGTGCCCGCTCGGCCGAGACGTCCTTCGGCACGACCCGGAAACCGGCCCGGGTGAGCACCGACTCGATCCAGTCGGCCCACATCCGGTTCTCGGCGACGTAGGACAGGAACAGGTCGGCGGGCAGCGCCGGACGGCGCCGGGTGAAGGCGTCCCTGATGCGCAGCCGGACCTCCTCGCCGATGACCGGCATGGAGGTGATGTGGCCCTCGGTGACCACGGCGGTGAGCCGTTCGAAGGCGGAGAGCAGGGAGTTGGTGAGCCCGGCCTCGTCTCCGAAGGTGGCCAGGGTCTCCTCGTAGGCGTAGTAGGGGCGGTACGGGATCTCCACCGCACCCCAGTAGGAGGTGAGCTCGTCCCCGACCAGGCCGTTCGGGAAGCGGTCGAACTTGATCCGGGCCAGCGCCCGGCCGGCGTCGGCCTTCTCCTTCTCGCCCTCGTCGATGCGCATCGGGACCGGATAGATCTTGATGCCGCGGTCGTTGAACCGCTCGTCGATCTGGCGGGCGACGGACGCGGCGCCGTCGATGGACTGGTCGGACAGGGTGAAGCAGTCGACGAGGATGTCCGGGAGGTGGACCGTGCAGATGTCGGCGATGTCGGACAGACCGGTGCGGCTGTCGATCAGGACGTAGTCGTAGTTCCGCTTCATGTCGGCGCGTAAGGCGTCGAAGAAGAGCCCGCCGCCGAGCCGGTCGTAGAAGTTGTCCCAGTCGAAGGTGGAGACGGTCGCCGAGTACTCGCGGTTCTGCCGGCCCGCCGAGACGAAGTCCAGGGTGCCGCCGTCCGGGAACTCCCAGCCGTGGGTCTCCGGGGTGAGCGAGACGGCGTGCGGCTGTATCCGCGCGTAGTCCTTGTGCCAGTCGTCGGGCCGCTGCACCGGGCTGGTCGCCGCCCAGGCGTACTCGCTGATCAGGTCGATGACCCCGGTGGTGGCCCCCAGCGTGGAGGGGTCCAGGAAGGGGTGGAAGAAACGGTGCAGGCCGGGCGCCTCCAGGTCCCAGTCCACGGCGAGGACCCGCTTGCCGTTCGCCGCCAGGATCCAGGCGGTGTTGGCCAGCGCCATGGTGCGGCCCGTGCCGCCCTTGTACGAATAGAAGGTGACGATGCGTCCGTCACGGCTGTCGCTGTCGCTGCCGCTGTTGTCACTGCTCGCTGTCATCCGCGTCCCCCCGGTCGGTGTCGTTGTCGTCGTTGTCGTGGAGGCCGGCCCCCGCCGGCCCGGCCCGGTGCCGGTCGGAGTCGGGCGGGAACGGGACACGGGGCGATGGCGGCCCTGGCGGCCCGTTCATCCCCATCGGCCCCAGCAACCGGGGCCGTTCGATGGAGGTGTCGCCCTTCGGCGGATACGGCTGCGCGTGTCTGAGGAACTGCTGGGCGGCGGCCTCGACCACCTGCGGCAGGATCTGGCCGAGGGTCTCCACGTTGGCCACGCCGTTCGCGGCGGCCCGGCAGGCGGCCCGGCCCTGGCTCATCGTCTTGGGCATGGTGCTCTCCAGCCGGTCGGCCAGCTCGGTCTCCTTCGACCGGCTCTGGTGGTCGTACCGGTTCCACGGCACGACCACGTTGACCCAGGGCCGGGGCTCCCGGTCGAAGGCGGCCAGGCGGCGGCGCCGCTGCTCGTCCTCCACCGCCCACCGGTCGACGATCAGGATCTCCGGCCGGGTCGGCAGCTGCTTGCTGTCGAGGTGCCCGGCCTCGTCGTCGAAGGAGGACATGGTGGTCTGGTAGTTGAGGTTCTTGACCAGGTCCTCGGCGACGTAGGCGATGGGCCGCTGGGCGACCGGGTGGTACGGGTTCCACTCCAGCGCGGTGTCCCCGTAGTACTCGGGGGTCCGGCCATCGGGCAGATCGTGCCGGGAGGCGGCGGCCACGGTCACGTGCAGGGTGCGGGCCGGACTGCCGCTGGAGCCGAAGGCACTCGGAACGTTGCGGTAGTCCAGCGGGCGGATGGGGTCCAGGTGGGCGGTCTCGGCGACCTGGACGATGCGCCGGGCGAGCTCGTACACGGCCTGCTCGTACTGCTCGGCGTAACCGCGCAGTTTGATCAGCCCGTACAGGCCGTCGGTGACGTAGCGCTCGCCGAAGGTGTTGTGGTTGAACTGCAACCGCTCGGCAGGTCCCGGGAGTTGCTCCGGCGGCACCGGCACCCATAACGCGGGCACGATGGCCTCGGCCTGTTTGTTGCTGACCGCGCCGTGCTGGACGGCACGCTGCGCGAAGGCGAACCACTCCTTCCCGCACATCTCGCTGGCGAAGTAGCGCGGCGAGAACAGGGGAACGAAGACCCGGCAGTTGGCGAGTGCCCGGGCGAGCCGTTCGGACCAGCCCTCGCCGCTGCGTATCTCCCGGTCCATGAACCCGACGTCGTACCCGGCGCGCAGGTCCGTCAGCGCCATGACATGCCCGCAGAGATCACGGAACAGGCGCTCGACCCACATGTCCGGGTCGGGGCCCCCGGCCCCGAACCTCGGTGTATGTGCGTAACTGAGAAAAAAGTACGGCTCCCCTGATGCGGGCACACGACCCCCGTCCCGAAGATGCGAAGCGAAGAAACATCATTCCGGAGCTGCTTCGCCACATCCCCTCATCGTTCAGTCAATCAGCGTCTGTTTTCGGTCATCCAGTCAAGGGCGTGATCGACGGCCTCCGGGAGGGAGAAGAGCATGGTCGACGCACCTCCCACCCGCCCCCTGCGCACCCGTGAATCCGGGAACGCGTCACCGATCTCCGCGAAATCGCCGTCGTCCAGCGCGACGTCCTCGTATGCGGTCCACTCCCCCTCCTGCCGGTGCCTTTGCGGCCCCGGAAGGTTCACCTTCACCACACACTCGTACATGCGCAAGGGGGGCTTCGGAATTCGGTACTCCGCGAGATGGAAAGCGGTACAGACCGAAAACCCCACATTGATCATGAGTACCTGCCCGCCCTCCCAGCACAGCTTTCCCAGGGGCGACTCTTCCCCCAGATGGCTTTCGAGGCGATGCCCCGAGCACAGCCGCTCCGCGTCCGCCCCGAGGGCCGCGAAGGAAGTCTGCGGGTGGGCGCTGCGCGCGGCGCCCGGCGCGGTGCGGACGGCCTCCGCCAGGGACCCCATGCCCTGGCTCGGGGTGCTCGCCGGGTCGAAGGCGGACATCCGCTCGCGGAAGGCCCGCACCCCGGCCTCGTCCAGACCGCGGATTTGCTCCAGGTGGGCGGTGGAGGTCTTGGAGTTCTCCGGGGTGAACGCAGGGACCACCAGGGTGCCGCGCGGCCCGAGGACGCCCGTCAGGGCGTCGCGCAGCAGCTCCGCGCGCAGCCCGGTCCCGCCGAGGGCGGAGTGCACCATGAGCCGCATGCCGGGGCGGACCCCGGCCAGCCGCAACTGCACGGCGAGCCGGAGCCTGCCGGGCGCGGAGGACGGCGCGGGGGAGGGCGCGGAGGACGGCGCGGGGGAGGGCGCGGTCACGCGTCGACCGTCTTCAGTTCGTAGCGGAGCTCCGCTACCAGGCTCTTCCCGGTGACGGTCAGCTCGGCCGCCTCCGAGAGCTGGTCCAGGGCCCGGTGGATACGGTCCGAGCCGCCCGGTTCGGGCGTGGCCGTGGCCCGCCGGTACGCCTCCACCGCCACCCGCTCGTGCACGTCCGCCAGCAGCCGGGACACCGGTACCGGCCGCTCCCGCCACGGCGAGCGGTGCTGCCACTGGCCGTCCAGCGCGTACAGGTCGGCCACCTCGGTCAGCGCCCGCAGCCTGGTCCGCCGCCGCCCGGTCAGCAGCGCCAGCGCGGTCTCCCGCACCCCCGCCGCGTACGGCACCCCGAGCGCACCCGGCCCGTGCCGCCCGGCCTCGCCCCAGCCGCCCGCCCGCGGGCCGCCCGCGAGCGGCGTCAGCGTGGTCAGCCCGGTGGCCGCCGCCCGGGCGAACTCCGGCACCGCCTTGTGCAGCAGCGCCCACGCCCGGTCCAGCCTGCCCCGCCACTCCTCGGCCTCCCCGGCGCCGAGTCGGAGCCTGGGCGGGCGGGGGAAGCAGTTGCGGTACGGGTCGAGGTCCTCCAGGGCCACCGGGGCCGCGTCCGGCCCGGGCGACCAGGTGCGTACGGGCTGCCAGCGGGCGTCCCCCGCCGTGGGCCCGAAGCGGTGCTCGGTGCGGCCGTCCCGTACGGCGTACCCCTCGGCGGTGACGTGCAGTGCGGCCCGGCCCTCCGTGCCGGGCTCCCCGAGCCGCAGCAGCCCCAGCGTCGGCAGGTACACCTCGCCGTCCCGGTAGGCCACTTCGGCCGGCAGGTCCAGCCCGCCGCGGAGCACGGCGGCGGCAGCCAGCGCGGTCAGCCTGCGCGCCGCCTCCGGGGCGTCCTGCCTGCCGTCGCGGGCGGCGTCCAGGGCCGCCAGTACCCAGGTCCGGGTGAAGGGGTGGTCCAGTACGGCGTCCAGCGCGTCCGGGCCCGCCTCCCCGGCCCCCTCCACGGCGGTCAGCAGCTCCCAGGCGTGCGCCCAGCCGGGGTCCGCGGCGAGGTCCGCGTGCAGCCGGGCCAGCAGGATCCGGGTCAGTTCCTCTTGGGAGCGGGCGAGTTCGGCCGGGTCGGTCAGCTGCGGCGCGGTCTCCCGCGGAGCGGTGCGGCCCTCGACCCCGTCCACGAGCTCGCGCAGGTCGGTGCAGTAGACGGAGGGGTTGTCGAAGCCGTTCCGGTCGCGGTAGCGGTGGGTGTAGAGCCCGCCCCCGCACGAACGTACGACGGGGCACCGGCGGCACGAGTCGCTGACGCCCGCGAGGCCCAGCTGTCGGGCGCGGACCCCGGGATGGGCCGCGACCTGGTCAAACGCGTGGTCGAAGACATTGAAGCCGGTGGCTGCGGCCCCCTCGAAGGCGCTCTTGAGGGAGTCCACCTGTTCCAGGGTGCCGTCGGTCTCGACGACGACGAGGTCGGTGGGCGCGAGGCCGAGCGACTCGGTGAGGCTGGGGCCGCCGCGCAGGGTGGAGAGCAGGGACTCGAAGAGCCGTACGGGCACCGGGCGTCCCAGCCGGTCCCAGTGGTCGAAGATCCGCAGCAGCCAGCGCGCGTAGGCGTCGGGGGCGCCGTCGGGGCGGGCCGGGGGCGTCTCCCACGTGGCGTGGGGGAGCAGGAAGTCCACGCGCGGGGGCTCCAGTTCGACCAGCGCGTCCAGGACGGCGACGGGGTCGTTGGCCACGTCCACGGTGCAGAGCAGGCCCTGGTAGAGGTGGCGGTACGGCTCGGAGCGGAGCAGGGCGACGGCGGCGAGGACCAGCGGGTGGCTCGTACGGCCGTCGGCGAAGCGGCGGTGGCGGTCGTTGGCGGCGCGGTCCCCGTCGAGGGAGATGCCGACCCGGACGCCGTACTCGTCGAAGAGGTCGAGGTAACGGGTGCTGAGCTGGAGTCCGTTGGTGTGGATGCGCAGGTCGAGTTCGGCGATCCCGCTGAGTGCCCGGGTGAACTCCTCGCACACGAGGCGGAGCCGGGCCGGGCCCGCCAACAGGGGTTCCCCTCCATGGAGAATCACCGTGACGGAGGGGAGTGCATGGTCACGGGCATGTTCGGCGAGCCTGGACGCGGTATGCGAAATGACCTCGGGGGAGATCACTTTCGGCCGGGCCCGCCAGCTCTGATCTGCGTGTTCGTAGACGTAGCAATGATCACAAGCAAGATCGCATCTGCTGTGAACTTTCAGGACGATCTCGCGAAATGCGATCAGGCCGGTCATTCCACCAGTCTAGAGCGCGGAGTTCGGGTCAGAGCGCGGAGTTGAAGATCGGTGCCTGAACCGGGCGAGCAGATTCGGCCGGCAGTACGCGACCGAGCGTCGTCGCCGCGGACGCGGTGTGGACGTCGATCTTGCCGAGCGGGACCCGGTGGGCCTTGACCGAGCTGGTCGCGGGGGATGCTGAAGTGTTCACGGCACCGTCCTTGGGGAAGCCATGTGGAATGGACATGTGAATGACAACGGCTACATGCTGCTGTCAAGCAGGGACTTTACTAGGACAGTCCCCCTTGGCAACACGAGACATGACGCCTGGTCAAGACTTCCATGCAATGCGCGGCGGATTTCTCAAGAGGGCGGATTCGGCCGTTTGCCGCAAGGAAAGATCCTTTTCATCGCCGGGGGTCCCGGCGGCGGCCCTGTCCGGACCGGACCTACGCCGGACGCACCCCGCTGACCTGGTGCGATGCGAGAGCGTGTCCCGTCGGCCGGAAGTCCGGCCCGGCCGGGGCGGAACCGCCCCCGCCGAACAGCAGGAAGAGCGCGGTGATCACCGCGGCGGCGGCGCCGATCGCGCCGACGATGTCCCCCTTGGAGGCGGCCCCGGCGGCGGCCCTGGTGTGCTTGTAGACGGCGTAGCCGACGAGGAGCCCGACGGCGAGGATGAGCAGGCCGACGTCGTCGATGTGCAGGGTCATGGGACAGCCTCCACGGCTCATGGGGCCCATCCGTCGAATGGTGGCGGGCCCGGCGGCGTGGACTTTACTGCGAAGAGCTCCGTGGGGAACGGCGCAGTGAATGCTGCCCGTTTGGGTGTGGTTCGAGCGCGTATGGAGTCAACAACCGCTATGCGGGCTGCTGTTCGTTGAGATCCGGCGCCGGGAGGTCGCGCAGCAGCCAGTTCAGCACGTCGGGCAGTGCGCGCAGGGAGGCGAAGTGCGCGGCGGCGGGAACGATGTTGGTCGTGGCCCCGGGGATGCGGCGGGCCAGCCAGCGGGAGTGGCCCACGGGGGAGAACACGTCGAGCTCGCCGTGCCAGATCAGCACCGGACAGCGGATGTCGGCGGGGTCGAAGCCCCAGGGGCGGCTGAAGGCGAGGACGTCGTCGATCCATCCGTACGCCGAATGGCGCAGCCCCTCGCGGTAGTTCCGCAGGAGCATCGACCGCAGGCCGGCGTCCGAGACGATCATGCGGTCGTTGTCGGTCAGCTCCCGGCGCAGTTCGTCCAGCAGTCGGCCGGGGTCCTTGCGGATGCCGTCGGCGCGCGGGATCAGCCGGGCCGCAAGCTCCTCGGGGTCGTCGGTGGCGGTGGTGTACTCCCGTACGTTCGACGCGGCCATCCCGGCGAACCAGTCCAGGTCCTCCGCGTCCCGGGGGGCGAGGCCGACCATTCCCGCGGTCCGGGTGACCCGGTCCGGGAGGAGGGCGGCACAGGCCAGTGCGCCGGCGGCGCCGCCGGAGCGGCCGGCGACCGCGAAGGTGTCCAGTCCGAGGGCGTCGGCGATGGCGGCCACGTCCTGGGCCACGTCGGCGACGGTGCGGCCCACGTGGCGGTCGGAGCCGCCGTAGCCGGGTCTGTCGTACGCGATGAGCTGCATCCGGCGCTGGTAGAGGACCATGCCCCGGGGGGCCGGGCCGAGGCGGCTGCCGGGCATGCCGTGCAGCAGAAAGACGGGTTTACCGTCGGGATCGCCCCAGCGCTCCACGGTCAGAGCGCGCCCGTCCGCTGTGCGCACCTGATTGCGCACGCGCTCCCTCCTTCACGGTCGATGTGAGTCGTCATCGCGATTGTGCGCGCTGGGGGAGGAGTGCGGTAGGGCGCACTTCCGGCGGAATTCTTGTGAATGCCTTCACGAGCCCGTGAAGGCCTTTGTTCCTCTTGCATATGCCCTGGTCAATGGGGTGTGCCGGGGGAGTGAACGGGCGTGAACGGATGCCTGGTCGCCGTGAAAGGCCTTTTCGGTGCGGCGGCTTCCGCTTTTGGCCGTCGAATTGACCCGCCGGGCCGAGTCGGCGGATCGGGTCATCGAGCCGAGTCGGCAGGTCGGGAAAAGGAAGGGGAGTTCCTGACCCGCCGGTGCGGGAAGGGCCGATCGGGCCCTCGCCTCAGATGCGGGGCACGAGCAGGGCCGCCGCCGAGCGGGCCTGCTCCAGGGCGCGGGCGCGGTCCGCGCCGCGCTGGCCCAGGACGACCCGGGTGCTCAGGCCGTCCAGCAGGGCGAGCAGCTCGGAGGCCCGCGCGGGCACGTCCATGGGCGCGAAGCGGCCCTGGTCCACGCCCTTGGCCAGGAGCGCCTCCAGGTCCCGCTGCCAGCTGTCGTCGATCTCCTCCTGGGCGGCCTTCAGCGGCTGGTTGGAGGCGGTGCGGGCCCACAGCTCGATCCACAGCGTCCAGCGCGGGTCGCGGGGACCCTCGGGGAGGTAGAGCTCCAGGAACTGGTCCAGCTTGCGAGCCGCCGTCACCCTGCGGCCCAGCAGCGCCCGGCGCTCCCCGGTGAGCTGCTCCTCGCTCCAGCGCAGGGCCTCCAGCAGGAGCCGGTCCTTGCTGCCGAAGTAGTACAGGATGTGGCCGCCGCTGGTGCCGAGGCGCTCGGCCAGCGCGGACATGGTGAGCGCGGCCAGTCCGTCCTCGGCGATGGCCGCCATGGCCTCTTCCAGCATCCGCTCCTGGGCGATCTGCCCGTCGCGCCGCCGTGCTGCTCCCGCCACCGCTCCCGCTCCCGCCCTCCGGATCTTCCTGGTCCGACCCTATCCCGGACAGGGTCTTGACGGGGTCGAGGTCCAGCCCTCATCTTGAATGTCATTCAAGAAATTAGAACGCCATTCAAGATCGTTCAAGGTCAGGGGTCCTCATGGGGCAGCAGGAGACAGTCGACGTCGACGAGGTGTTCCGGGTCGAAACACACGGGATCGACCCGATTCCGGACGCCGAACGCCACGGCAGCGCCAAGGACCTCTTCTGGCTCTGGTTCGGCTCCAACCTCACCTTCACCTACGTGATCAACGGCGCCCTCGCCGTCGCCTTCGGGCTCTCCTTCTGGCAGGCCACCGCCGTGGTCGTGATCGGCGGACTCTCCTTCTTCGCCATCAGCGCCGCCGGACTCAGCGGCATCCGCACCGGCACCGCCACCCTGGTCATCTCCCGCGCCACCTTCGGGGTGCGCGGCAACTTCCCGGCCGGCGTCCTCAACTGGGTGGTGAGCATCGGCTACACCATCGTCAACACCGTGGTGGGCACCCTCGCGCTGGAAGTCTTCTTCGCCGAGGCCGGCTGGCAGAGCGGCACGGCCGGCCGCGCCGTCGCCCTGCTGGTCACCCTCGCGCTGACCTTCGCCGTCGCCATGTGGGGCCACGCCACCGTGCAGTTCGCCGAACGCTGGATGGCCTACGTCCTCGCCGCCGGCTTCGGCGTCCTGCTCCTCTTCGTCCTGCCCGGCGCCGACACGGCCGCCCCGGCCGTCGCCCCCGGGCTCTCCGGCTGGAGCCTCGCCTTCGTGGTCATGCTCGCCGGACCCTTCTCGTACCTGCCGATGCCCGCCGACTACACCCGCTACCTGCCCCGGACCACCTCGCTGAAGTCCCTCACCTGGATGGGCGCCCTCGGCGGCTTCCTCTCCTCGGTGGCCCTCGGCGTCGCGGGCGTCGCCGCCGCCACCCAGACCGACATGACCGACGCGGTCGCCGGAGCCGAGGGCCTGCTGCCCGGTTGGTTCCAGCCGCTGTTCCTGGCCCTCGTACTCGGCGGCTCGGTCACCAACTCGATCATCACGCTCTACTCCTCCAGCCTGAACCTCCAGGTCCTCGGCATCCCGTGGAGCCGCGCCCGGGCCATCGTCATCAGCGCCGCCGTCACCGCCGCCGGCTCGCTCGCCGCGCTCTTCCTCACCGACTTCACCACCTCCCTCCTCTCCTTCCTCTCCCTGCTGATCATCGTGTTCGCCCCCTGGGGCGGAGTCTTCCTCGCCGACATGCTGCTGCGCCGCTGCCACTACGACGCCGACGCGCTGCACGCCGGGAGCGCGGGTGCCTACTGGTACCGCTCCGGCTACCACCCCGCCGGCATCACCGCCCTGCTCACCGGCATGGCCTTCGCCGCCCTGACCTGCGACTCCGAGCTGTGGACCGGGCCGCTGGTCGCCCCGCTCGGCGGCGCCGACCTCACCCTGCTCGGCTCGGCCGTCTCCGGACTCACCTACTGGGCCCTCACCCGCCGCCGGGTCGCGGCGTACGTCCCGGCCGCCTGAACGACACCGCACACGCAAGGGAGCACCCCCGCATGACACGCCACCCCTTCCCCGCCGACCTGCTGCTCACCGGAGCCCGGATCCACACCGTCGACCCCGACCGGCCCGAGGCCGAGGCCCTCGCCGTCCACGACGGGCGCATCGTCTGGGTCGGCGCGGACGACGCGGCCGCCGCCTGGGCCGGCCCGGACACCGAGCGGATCGACGCGGGCGGCAAGCTCGTCCTGCCCGGCTTCATCGACGCCCACAACCACGTCCGGCTCGGCTCCGACGCGGACTGCGTCCAGCTCGCCGGGGTGCGCACCCTCGAAGGCATCCACGAGCGGATCCTGGCCTGGCGGGCGGCCAACCCGGACGCCGGCTGGATCGAGGCCGAGGCCTTCGACTACTCCGCCATCCCGGGCGGGCGGATGCCGTGCGCCGCAGACCTGGACCCGGTCACCGGGGACACCCCGGCGATCGTGCTCTCGTACGACGTGCACACGGCCTGGCTGAACACGGCGGCCATGCGGCGGCTCGGGGTCTCCCGGGACCACACCGACCTCCCCTTCGGCACGGCGGCGGTGGACCCGGAGACCGGCGAACCCACCGGATTCGTCAAGGACTTCGCCATCAAGGGACTCTCCCGCGACGGCCACCGGGCCCTGCGCGAGCTGGGCGTGCCGTGGGCCTCGCCGGACCGGCAGTACGGGCGGCTCGCCAAGAGCCTCGACGACGCCATCGGCTACGGCATCACCACGGTGGTCGAGCCGCAGAACTCCCTCGACGACCTCGAACTCTTCGAACGGGCCCGCTCCGAAGGGCGGTTGCGCTCGCGGATCGTCGCGGCACTGTTCCACCCGCGCGGCACCGGCGACGCCGACCTGGACGAATTCGCCGACGCGGCGCGGAGGTTCGCCGGGGACCGGCTGCGGGTCGGCCCGCTCAAGCTGTACATCGACGATGTCGTGGAACCGCGTACGGCCGCGCTGCTGGAGCCGTACACCGGATGCGGCGCGCACCGGGGTGAGACCTTCTATCCGGCGGAGGAGTTCGCGGAACTGCTGGCGAAGCTGGACGCCCGCGGCTTCCAGTGCTTCGTGCACGCGACCGGCGACCGGGGCATCCGGACCGTCCTGGACGCGGTGGAGCACGCGCGGACCCTCAACGGCCCGCGCGACGCCCGCCACCAGGTGGTCCACGTGGAGTGCCTGGACCCGGCGGACGTACCGCGCTTCGCGGAGCTCGGCGTGATCGCGTGCATGCAGCCGAGGCACTGCGCGCCGGAGATCGCGGGCCCCGGCCAGGACTGGGCGCAGAACGTGGGCGAGGACCGCTGGCACAAGGCCTGGCCGATGCGGAGCCTGCACGAGGCGGGGGCGGTGCTGGCGTTCTCCAGCGACTGGAACGTGGCGGAGATGGACCCGATGGTCGGCATCTACACGGCGGTGACGCGCCGCCCGCTGTCCGGCGGCGGCCCGGCCTGGCAGCCGGCCGAGACGGTGGACGTGGCGACGGCCGTGTACGGCTACACGATGGGCTCGGCCCACGCCAACTTCCTCGAACAGGATCGCGGTTCCCTCACGGTGGGCAAGGCGGCGGACTTCGTGATCCTGTCCCGGGACATCCTCGCCGTCCCGGCGGACGAGATCCCGGGCACGGTCGCCGAGACGGTCGTGGTGGCGGGCGAGGTGGTCCACCGGGTGGCTTGATCCCCTGCGGTGCCCCTGCGGGGTGCTCGGCGGTGTGGCTTCCCTGCCGGTGCCCCTGCGGGGGGCTTGGCGGTGTGCGGCGGGTCCGGATCCACGCCGGGCTCCGCCGGTGCCCCTGCGGTCGGCTCGGTGGTGTGGCTTCCTCCTGCCGTGGTGGGGCGCCTCAATCGCCGGCGGGGCTGGGTGGTGTGGGGCGGTGCCCCGCACGAGGGTCTCCTCGGCTCGCGCCAGGCGGCCGTGGTTCGGCCAGACG
>NZ_JBIAVW010000033.1:0-84515 GCF_042894785.1 Streptomyces sp. NPDC001502 | reverse complement strand
TGGTGCGGCCCGGTGGCCGCGCCTCAAACGCCGGCGGGGCTGGGTTTGGCCGCCTGGCCGGGGGCGTGGTCAGTCGGTCGGCGGGGCTGGGTTTGGCTCCGGTGTGGGGTGGTGCCCCTCCGGGGGCTCTCCTCGGCTCGCGCCAGGCGGCCGTGGTTCTGCCGTGCGGCCTGGGTTGCGCGCTCGTCCTGCGGGGAGCCCCCGGAGTGTCACCACCCCACGGCGGAGGGGCTCGGCCGGGGTGGGGGTGCGGGGACGGTGGGGGGTGTCCCCGCAGGACGAGCGCGCAACCACCGGGTACGGCCGAGACGGCCCGTCACGCGCGAGCCGAGGAGACACCCGCCGCCGGCCCCGCACCCCCACCCCCCGGACCCGACCCCGCCCAGACGGGCCGAACCCCAGCCCCGCCGGCGTTTGAGGCGCGGCCACCGGGCCGCACCCGGAACGGGACCCGCACCCCGAAACGGCAGGCCGCGCCGGAGGCGAAGGGTCAGCGGACGGGGTGGCCCGCTTCGCGGAGGGCGGACTTGACCTCCGAGATGCGCAGGTCGCCGAAGTGGAAGACCGACGCCGCCAGCACCGCATCGGCACCCGCTTCGATCGCCGGCGCGAAATCGGCGAGGCGGCCCGCGCCGCCCGAGGCGATCACCGGGACCGTGACGTGCTCGCGCACCGCCGCGATCATCTCGACGTCGTAGCCGTCCTTGGTGCCGTCCGCGTCCATCGAGTTGAGCAGGATCTCGCCCGCGCCCAGTTCGGCCGCCCGGTGCGCCCACTCGACGGCGTCGATGCCGGTGCCCTGCCGGCCGCCGTGCGTGGTCACCTCGAAGGTCCCGGCGGCCGTGCGGCGTGCGTCCACGGACAGGACGAGGACCTGCCGCCCGAAGCGCTCCGCGATCTCCTGGATCAGCTCGGGGCGGACGATGGCGGCCGTGTTCACGCCCACCTTGTCCGCTCCCGCGCGAAGGAGTTTGTCGACGTCGTCGGCCGTCCGGACGCCGCCGCCCACCGTGAGCGGGATGAAGACCTGCTCGGCGGTGCGGCGCACCACGTCGTACGTGGTCTCGCGGTTCCCGGAGGACGCGGTGATGTCGAGGAAGGTCAGCTCGTCGGCGCCCTCGGCGTCGTACAGCTTGGCCATCTCCACCGGGTCACCCGCGTCGCGCAGGTTCTGGAAGTTGACGCCCTTGACGACCCGGCCGTTGTCCACGTCCAGGCAGGGGATCACGCGTACGGCGAGGGTCATTCCGCCACCGCCTTGAACGCCTCGACCTCCACCTCGACGACCATGCCGGGGTCGACGAAGCCGGAGACGATGAGCATGGTCGCGGCGGGCCGGACCGCGTCGAAGAGCTGCTTGTGGGCGCGGCCCACCTCTTCGACGTCCCGGGCGTGCGTGAGGTACATCCGGGTGCGGACCACGTCCTCCGGTCCCAGGCCGGCTTCGGCGAGCGCCTTGAAGGCGACCTCGAAGGCCTTGACCGTCTGGTCGTACGGGCCGCCCGCGTCGGCCGCGGTGCAGCCGGAGACCAGGACCAGGCCGTTGGAGAGGGCCACGGCGCGCGAGTAGCCGATGACGTCCTCGTAGGCGCCGCCGGAGGAGATGCGGCGTACGTCGGTGGAGGGGTTGCTCATGCGGAGACCACCTTCAGGGCTTCTTCCAGGGTGAAGGCCTTGGCGTACAGGGCCTTGCCGACGATCGCGCCCTCGACGCCCAGCGGGACCAGCTCGGACAGCGCCCGCAGGTCGTCGAGCGAGGAGATGCCGCCGGAGGCGACGACGGGCCGGTCGGTGGCGGCGCAGACGTTCTTCAGCAGCTCCAGGTTGGGGCCGGTCAGCGTGCCGTCCTTGCCGATGTCGGTGACGACGTACCGGGCGCAGCCCTCGGAGTCCAGGCGGGCGAGGGTCTCGTAGAGGTCGCCGCCCTCGCTGGTCCAGCCGCGGCCCTTGAGGGTGGTGCCGCGGACGTCGAGGCCGATGGCGATCCTGTCGCCGTGCTCGGCGATGGCCTTGGCGGCCCACTCGGGGGTCTCCAGGGCGGCGGTGCCCAGGTTGACGCGGGTGCAGCCGGTGGCGAGGGCCGCGGCGAGCGTGGCGTCGTCGCGGATGCCGCCGGAGAGCTCGACCTTGATGTCCATGGCGCGGGTGATCTCGGCGACGAGGGCGCGGTTGTCGCCGGTGCCGAAGGCGGCGTCCAGGTCGACCAGGTGCAGCCATTCGGCGCCGGAGCGCTGCCAGGCGAGGGCCGCTTCCAGCGGGGAGCCGTAGGAGGTCTCGCTGCCGGACACCCCGTGCACGAGGCGGACGGCCTGTCCGTCGCGGACGTCGACCGCGGGCAGGAGTTCGAGCGTGGGTGCGGTCATCACAGGGTCTCGATCCAGTTGGTGAGGAGCTGGGCGCCGGCGTCGCCGGACTTCTCGGGGTGGAACTGCGTGGCCCACAGGGCCCGGTTCTCCACCGCCGCCACGAAACGCTCGCCGTGGGTGGCCCAGGTGACCTTGGGGGCGCGGATCAGCGGGTTGGTGATCTCAAGGGTCCAGTCGCGCGCCGCGTAGGAGTGCACGAAGTAGAACCGGGCGTCGGCGTCCAGGCCCTTGAAGGCCTGGCTGTCGGCCGGGGACTCGACGGTGTTCCAGCCCATGTGGGGGACGATCGGGGCCTTGAGCGGGCCGACCGTGCCGGGCCACTCGTCCAGGCCCTCGGTCTCGACCCCGTGCTCGATGCCGCGCTCGAAGAGGATCTGCATGCCGACGCAGATGCCCATGACCGGGCGGCCGCCGGAGAGCCGGCGGCCGATGATCCAGTCACCGCGGGCGTCCTTGAGGCCCTGCATGCAGGCGGAGAAGGCGCCGACGCCGGGGACGAGGAGTCCGTCGGCGTCCATGGCCTTGTCGTAGTCGCGGGTGATCTCGACGTTCGCGCCGACGCGGGCGAGGGCCCGCTCGGCGGAGCGGACGTTTCCGAAGCCGTAGTCGAAGACGACGACGTTCTTGGTGGGGCGGACTGCGCTCATTCCCAAATTCCCTGGATTCGCAGGACTCCGGCGGCGAGGCACATCGCGGAGGCGAGGGCCAGCAGGATGATGACCGACTTGGGCATCTTCTGCTTCTGGAAGGAGTAGACGCCACCGGCCAGGAACAGGCCGAGGACGATCAGGATGGTGTTCAGGCCGTTCACGGCTAGAGGGCGCCCTTCGTGGAGGGCAGGATGCCGGCCGCGCGCGGATCGAACTCGGCGGCGTAGCGCAGGGCCCGGGCGAGGGCCTTGAACTGGCACTCCACGATGTGGTGGGCGTTGCGGCCGTACGGGACGTGGATGTGCAGGGCGATCTGGGCCTGCGCGACGAAGGACTCGAAGATGTGCCGGGTCATCGTCGTGTCGTACGTGCCGATCATCGGCGCCATGTTCTCGGGCTCGGTGTGCACGAGGTAGGGGCGGCCGGACAGGTCGACGGTCACCTGGGCGAGGGACTCGTCGAGCGGCACGGTGCAGTTGCCGAAGCGGTAGATGCCGACCTTGTCGCCGAGGGCCTGCTTGAAGGCGGCGCCCAGCGCGAGCGCGCTGTCCTCGATGGTGTGGTGGCTGTCGATGTGCAGGTCGCCCTCGGTCTTGACGGTGAGGTCGAAGAGGCCGTGGCGGCCGAGCTGGTCGAGCATGTGGTCGTAGAAGCCCACGCCCGTCGAGACGTCGACCTGGCCGGTGCCGTCGAGGTTTATCTCGACGACGACCGAGGTCTCCTTGGTGGTCCGTTCGACCCGTCCGATGCGGCTCATGCGTGCTGCTCCTTCTTCAGTGCGCGAACCGCTTCCAGGAACGCGTCGTTCTCCGCCGGGGTGCCCGCGGTGACCCGCAGCCATCCCGGTACGCCGTTGTCGCGGACCAGGACACCCTGGTCGAGGATCTTCTGCCAGGCGGTGTGCGAGTCCTCGAACTTCCCGAACTGGATGAAGTTCGCGTCGGAATCGGTGACCTCGAAGCCGATGGCCCGCAGTTCGACGACCAGGCGGTCGCGCTCGGCCTTGAGCTGCTCGACGTAGCCGAGCAGGGTGTCGGTGTGTTCCAGGGCTGCCAGTGCGGTGGCCTGGGTGACGGCCGACAGGTGGTACGGCAGGCGCACCAGCTGGACGGCGTCGACGACGGCGGGGTGCGCCGCCAGGTAGCCCAGGCGCAGACCGGCCGCGCCGAAGGCCTTGGACATGGTCCGGGAGACCACCATGTTGGGGCGGCCCTCGATGAGGGGCAGCAGCGAGTCCCGGTGGCTGAACTCCACGTAGGCCTCGTCGACGATGACGAGGGAGGGCTTGGCGGCCTGCGCGGCCTCGTAGAGGGCGAGGACCGTCTCGGCCTCGACCGCGGTGCCCGTGGGGTTGTTGGGCGAGGTGATGAAGACGACGTCGGGGGCGTTCTCGGTGATCGCCAGCTCGGCCGCCTCCACGTCGATCGTGAAGTCCTCGCGGCGCGGCCCGGAGATCCAGCCGGTGCCGGTGCCGCGGGAGATCAGCGCGTGCATCGAGTAGGAGGGCTCGAACCCGAGCGCGGTGCGGCCGGGCCCGCCGAAGGTCTGCAGCAGCTGCTGGATGACCTCGTTGGAACCGTTGGCGGCCCATACGTTCTCCCGCGCGACCGGGTGCTTGCCCGTACGGGTGAGGTAGGCGGCCAGCTCGGTGCGCAGCTCGACCGCGTCCCGGTCGGGGTAGCGGTTGAGGGTGCGGGCGGCCTCGGCCACCCGCTCGGCGATCCGCGCGACGAGCTCGGCGGGGAGCTCGTACGGGTTCTCGTTGGTGTTCAGCTGGACGGGCACGTCGAGCTGCGGGGCGCCGTACGGGGTCTTGCCGCGCAGCTCGTCCCGGATGGGCAGGTCGTCGATGCCGAAGCTCACTGGGTGGGCACCTTCCATCCGAAGCGCGCCTTCAGGGCGGCGCCGTGTGCGGGCAGGTCCTCGGCCTCGGCCAGCGTCACCACGTGGTGGGTGACCTCGGCGAGGGCGTCCCGCGTGTAGTCGACGATGTGGATGCCGCGCAGGAAGGACTGCACGGACAGGCCGGAGGAGTGGCAGGCGCAGCCGCCGGTGGGCAGCACGTGGTTCGAGCCGGCGCAGTAGTCGCCGAGCGAGACCGGGGCCCACGGGCCGACGAAGATCGCGCCGGCGTTGCGTACGCGGGCGGCCCAGGCGGCGGCGTCGGCGGTCTGGATCTCCAGGTGCTCGGCGCCGTAGGCGTCGACGACCTTCAGGCCGTCCTCCAGGCTGTCGACCAGCACGATCGCGGACTGCTTGCCGGCGAGGGCGGGCTTGATCCGGTCCTCGACGTGCTTGGTCGCGGCGACCTGCGGCTCCAGCTCCTTCTCCACGGCGTCCGCGAGCTCCGCGGAGTCCGTGACGAGCACGGCGGCGGCCAGTGGGTCGTGCTCGGCCTGGCTGATCAGGTCGGCGGCGACGTGCACCGGGTCGGCCGTGGAGTCGGCGAGGACGGCGATCTCGGTCGGGCCGGCCTCGGTGTCGATGCCGATCTTCCCGGTGAAGTAGCGCTTGGCGGCGGCGACCCAGATGTTGCCGGGGCCGGTCACCATGTTGGAGGGAAGACAGTCTTCGGTCCCGTACGCGAACATCGCCACGGCCTGCGCACCGCCCACCGCGTACACCTCGTCCACGCCGAGCAGCGCGCACGCGGCGAGGATCGTCGGGTGCGGCAGACCACCGAACTCCTTCTGCGGCGGGGACGCGAGCGCGATCGACTCGACGCCCGCCTCCTGGGCCGGGACGACGTTCATGACGACGGAGGACGGGTAGACCGAGCGGCCGCCCGGGGCGTACAGCCCCACGCGCTCCACCGGAACCCACTTCTCGGTCACGGTGCCGCCGGGGACCACCTGGGTGGTGTGTTCGGTGCGGCGCTGATTGCGGTGCACGATCCGGGCGCGCCGGATCGACTCCTCCAGGGCGGCGCGGACGGCCGGGTCCAGCTGCTCCAGGGCGGCCTTGATGGCCTCCGCGGGTACCCGGACCTGCGAGAGCTCGACCCCGTCGAACTTCTGCGCGTACTCGATCAGCGCCGCCGTGCCACGATGATGGACGTCCTCGCAGATGGGCCGCACCTTCTCCAGGGCAGCTTCAACGTCGAACTCGGCACGGGGCAGCAGATCGCGCAGGGCGCCACCCTCGGGGAGGGCGTCACCGCGCAGGTCGATACGAGAGATCACCTCACAATTCTCTCAGACCGCTTCGCGCCACCGTCCGCCTGTATCACTGGCTGATACAGGCCCCGGATGTCACAGGCGCCCGATAGCGTTCCCCTACACGTAGATGACAGCGGAGGGGGGCCGCCGTGACCGAGGCGCGCACGGACGAGGAACCGGCGGATCTCACCGCTTCGGAACGCCGCATGTGGGACGCGTACCGCACGGGCAGCATCTGCGATCTCAGCACCCGCGCCGCCGACCGGGACGATCCGCACGCCGAGCACGTCTGGGGGCCCGAGCGCAGCGTCCGCGCCCGGGTGGTCGCCCGGCTGCTGCTGCACGGGCCGCCGCCGGTGCCGGGCCGGGTGGCCTCCCTCAAGCTGCGCGGGGTGCGGATCAGCGGGCGGCTGGAACTGTCCGGCGGTGCGGTGGCCCCGTACGTGGAGCTGCAGTCCTGCCGCTTCGACAGCGAGATCCAGCTGTCGGAGGCCCGCTTCGGCACGCTGCGCCTGATCAACTGCGCGATACCGCGGCTGGAGGCCGCCCGGCTGCACACGGAGGGCGATCTGCATCTGCCGCGCTGCCGGGTGGCGCGCGGGATCCGGCTGACGGACGCGCAGATCGGTACCGATCTGCTGGTCAGCCAGGCCGTGGTGCAGCGGGACAACAAGGGGCGGGCGATCGCCGCGGACGGGATGTCCGTCGCGCAGGACTTCCAGGGCGAGCTGCTGGAGACGTACGGGGAGCTGAGCCTGCGCGGGGCGAAGGTCGGCGTGTCGATGAACCTGCGCGGGGCCCGCCTGCGCAACCCGTACGGGCGGTACGCGCTGAACGCCCCGCAGCTGACGGTCGAGCGCACCCTGTACCTGACCTCCATCGCGCTGGACTACGCGGCGGGTGTGGGTTCGTCCACTCCCCCCTACGGGCTGGCGGCGACGCCCACGCGCGGTCAGCGGGCCCAGCGCTTCGAGTGCCGGGGCGGGCTGCGGCTGGACGACGGCCGCTTCGGGGACGCCATCGACTTCTACGGCGCCCGGTTCACGCTCACCGACGAGCAGGAGATATCCCTGCGCCGGATCCAGACCCCCGAGTTCCGTTTCGTCGGCGAGCGGCCGGAGCACGGGCGGGTGGTGGTGTCCGGGGCCAAGGTGGTCAAGCTCGTCGACACCTCCACGAGCTGGCCGGGCCCGGGCGGGGTGTCCATCGAGGGCTTCGTCTACGAGAACCTGGCGCCCCGGGGCCATTTCCCGCTCTCCCGCCGCCTGGAGTGGGTGGAGGCGGCGACTCCCGAGTACTCGCCGGAGCCGTACGAGCGGCTGGCCGCCGTACTGCGGGCCAGCGGCGAGGACCAGGACGCCCGCGAGGTGCTGCTGGCCAAGCAGCGGCGGCGCCGGGCCACGCTGCCGCCGGCACCGAAGGCGTGGGGGTACCTGCAGGACTGGACGGTGGTCTACGGCTACCGGCCGGGCCGGGCCGCGCTGTGGATGGCGGTGCTGTGGGCGGCGGGGACGCTGCTGTTCTCCCAGCTCCACCCGCCGGCGATCAAGGAGGACGAGCATCCGCAGTGGAGCGCCGCCCTGTACGCGCTGGACCTGCTGCTCCCGGTGATCGACCTCGGCCAGCAGGGCCAGTGGAAGCTGGAGGGCGGCTGGCAGTGGGGTGCGGCGGGCCTGGTCGTCATGGGCTGGATCCTGGCCACGACGGTGGCGGCGGGGGCCTCCCGGCTCCTGCGGCGGGGGTGACGGCGGCGGGGGTCGGCCGACGGATCGCGCATGTGACGCCGTCCGCCCCTCAAACGCCGGACACCCTCGGTGGTCCGGGCGATTACCCTGTGCCTCGTGACCACCGTTCGCCTGCCCCTCTTCCCGCTGAATTCGGTGCTGTTCCCGGGACTCGTCCTCCCGCTGAACATCTTCGAGGAGCGTTATCGCGCCATGATGCGCGAGCTGCTGAAGACGGGCGAGGACGAGCCGCGCCGTTTCGCGGTCGTCGCGATCCGCGACGGCCGGGAGGTCGCGCCGACCGCGCCCGGCCTGCCCGACCAGACGGCCCTGCCCGAGCGGGGCCCGGCGGCGGGCTTCGGCCCCGACCCCATCCAGGCCTTCCACCGGGTGGGCTGCATCGCCGATGCGGCGACCGTCCGGGAGCGGGAGGACGGCAGCTTCGAGGTCCTGGCGACCGGTACGACGCGGGTCCGCCTCGTCTCGGTCGACGCCTCGGGCCCCTTCCTGACGGCGGAGCTGGAAGAGCTCCCGGAGGACGCGGGCGACGGCGCGGGAGTCCTGGCCGAGGGGGTGCTGCGGGCCTTCCGCAACTACCAGAAGCGGCTGGCCGGGGCGCGCGAGCGGTCCCTGACGGGCGCGGAGCTCCCCGACGAGCCCTCGGTGGTCTCCTACCTGGTGGCAGCGGCGGCGGTGCTGGACATTCCGGCGAAGCAGCGGCTGCTCCAGGCCCCGGACACCGCGACCCGGCTGGCGGAGGAGCTGAAGCTGCTGCGCACGGAGACGGCGGTGATCCGTCACCTCCCGTCCCTGCCGGCGGTGGACCTGACCCGTACCCCGACGAGCCCGAACTGAGCGCACACCGATGGCGAAGAAGTCCAAGCAGGCGGCAGGCACCCCGGCGATCGTCGCCCTGACGGCGGCGGGGGTCGCGTTCACCACGCACGCGTACGAGCACGACCCGGCCCATCCCTCGTACGGGGAGGAGGCCGCGCAGGCGCTCGGCGTCTCGCCCGCCCAGGTCTTCAAGACCCTGGTCGCGGACGTGGACGGCGTCCTGACGGTGGCGGTGGTCCCGGTCTCGGGATCGCTGGACCTCAAGGCCCTGGCGTCGGCGGTCGGCGGCAAGCGTGCGGCGATGGCCGATCCGGCCCTGGCGGAGCGCACCACGGGCTACGTCCTCGGCGGCATCTCCCCGCTGGGGCAGCGCAAGCGGCTGCGCACGGTGATCGACGCGTCGGCCTCGGCGCACCCCACGATCTGCTGCTCGGCGGGCCGCCGCGGCCTGGAGATCGAACTCTCCCCGTCGGACCTGACCACCCTCACGGCCGCCACCCTGGCCCCGATCGCCCGCGCGTAGCCTGCGGCGCCGCCGCACTTTGAGCCTCGCCGGCGTTTGAGGCGCGGGGTCCGGGGGCGGAGCCCCGGGAAACGGAGAAAGGGCGGGGCGGGGACCGGCTCCGCGCAGCGGCGGTCCCGCACCACCCGGCAGGGTCAGGCGCGCGGGGCCTCCGGGGCCGAGGGCGCCGCGTCGGCGGGCGGCGGCACCTGGTAGTACCCCGACCAGCCGAACACCGGCACGGGATCCGGATCCCGCGGGGTCCACAACGCGGTCAGCCCCAGATGCAGCAGCACGGCGGTCATCGGCCAGGCCAACAGCGCCCCGTGCGCGAGCAGCTCCAGCGGCGCGTCGAACGGAACCCCCTTGCCCGCCTGCTTCGCGGCCGCGACCAGGTCCGACGTCGGCCCCAGCCACAGCCCGAACCGCCACCCCACCAGCGCTCCGAAGACGGATCCGACCGCCAGCCCGATCACCAGCGGCACACCGCCGGCCCGTCGCCACAGGAAGGTGCCGACGGCGCTGAGCACGCCCAGCCCCAGCGACAGCAGGAAGAAGGTGCCGTCGGAGGCGATCCGCGCCTCGCTCTCGCTGTTGCGCAGGAACACGGCCTCCCCGTTGGAGACGTACTGCACCCGGGGGGCCAGCCACAGCCACAGCAGGCCGAGGAGCAGTCCGGCCGCCCCGAGGAGCAGGGCGATAACGGCACCGTCCCGGACGTCCTCCGGGGTGATCGCCCCGGCGGCGGCTCCCCGCTTCTCGGGCGGGAGCGACGTCGGGTCGAGGGGGGACGGCGGGGTCACGGCTTCGGTCACCCCCACATCGTGCCAGGTGTGCCCGGCAGCGGCGTCGGCGGACCGTGTCAGCGGACGGCCGCCCGGCGGTACGCCCAGGTCGCGACGGTGAGCGAGAGGACTCCGACGGCCCCGCACACGCCCAGGTCGAAGGCGACGGCGGCCCAGTCCGGTTCCGGGGCGAAGGTACGGGCGAACGCCTCGACGCCGTATGTGGACGGCAGCAGGTCCCGGGCCCACACGATCACGTCCGGCATCCGCTCCGGCGGCAGCACCCCGAGCAGCAGCGCCGCCGACATGCCGAGCTGCCCCGCGAGGGTGGCCAGCTCCTGGCGCGGTGCCAGCAGTCCCAGCGCCGCGCCGAGCCCGGCCAGCGCGGCCCCGGCCAGCGGTACCACCGCGGCCAGGATCCAGAGCCCGCTCATCGGCAGCCCGAACAGCAGGCATCCGAAGACGGCGGTGACCAGGGTCCCCGGCAGCGTGAAGGAGGCGTAGGCGGCGGCCGCGCCCAGGACCACCGAGGCGGGCGGCACGGGCAGGGTGGCGTAGTGGTCGAGCCCGCCGCCGGCCCGCAGCTGCCCGAAGTACTGGGCGAGCAGGTTCAGGGCGACGAAGGCGACGACGAGCACCGAGGAGCCGGCGACGACGGCGCGGGCCTCCGAGCCCCCGTCGACCACGCCCCGCATCAGGATCATGATCCCGACGGACTGGAAGGTGGCGACGAACAGCAGCGGGATCCGGGCCACCCGGGCCCGGGAGAGCTGGGCCCGGTAGACGGCGGCCAGGGAGGGGAAGAAGCGTGCGCGGGGCGCCAGCGGCGCGGGCTGCGGTGCCTGTGCACGGCTGTCGGCGGCGGCTGCCGGCGCGGTCTCCGCAGCGGGTGACGGCACGGCATCGGGCGTGAGCACGGCCCGGACGGCCCCCGTTGAACGGTCGCTCACGACTTCACCAGCCCTTTCGTCTTGCCGCCGAGGGCCAGGTACACGTCTTCCAGGCTGGGGGTGGCCAGGGTGAAGTCGTCGAGCGCGGCGAAGGCCGGGCCCCCGGTGACCGAGGCCACCGCCGCCCTCGCCTCGTCCGGCGCCAGCCGGAGCACCCAGCGGCGCCCGGACTCGACGGCCTGGTCGCGCAGCCTGGCGACCTCCGGGACGTCCAGCGGAGCGCCCTCGCGCCACACCAGCTCCAGCCGGACCTCGCCCGAGACGGTGGCCTTCAGTCCGGCCGGGGTGTCGCAGGCGATGACCTTGCCCTGGTCGATGACGGCGACCCGGTCGAGGACGGTCTCGGCCTCGATGACGTTGTGGGTGACGAGCAGGACCGTCGCACCGTGCTGCGCGCGCCGCCGGTCGACGGCGGACCACACGGCCCGCCGGGCGACCGGGTCCATGCCGGTGGTGGGCTCGTCGAGGACCAGTACGGGCCGCTCCCCCACCAGTGCGGTGGCGAAGCAGGCGAGGCGGCGCTGGCCGCCGGAAAGTTTCTTCAGGGGCCGTCCGGCGATCGGGGTCAGCCCGAGCTCTTCCAGTACGGCGTCGCGTGCGGCCCGGGCTGCGCGGGCGCCCTGCCCGCGCAGCCGCCCGGTGGTCTCGGCGGCGAGCGCCACCGTGAGCTCGTCCAGGGCGGTGGACTCCTGCCCCAGGTAGGCGAGCAGCCGGGAGGCCCGCTCGGGGTGGCCCACGAGGTCGTGGCCGAGCAGGGTCACCGATCCGGAGTCGGGCCGCATCAGGCCGGTGAGCTGGCGGACCAGCGTGGACTTGCCGGCGCCGTTGGGGCCGAGCAGTCCGAAGATCTCGCCGCGCCGGACGTCCAGGCAGATCCCGTCGTTGGCGCGGGTCTCGGGCAGGGCGGGAGCTCCGCGCCGGCCGCGTACCGCGGGATACGTCTTGACCAGGTCACGCACCGCGCAGATGACGTCCGGCGCCGCTCCCGCGGCCGCTGCCGTGCCTTCTCGCGCCTGTGCTGTGCCCGTACTCACGAGGGAGCAGCCTACGGGGTTCCCGGCCCTACTCGGCCGTCGGGGTCAGCGGGGCCGCGAGGTCGGCGGGTGCGGTTCCGGGCGCGGAGGCCGGTACGGCGGCCACGTGTTCGGCGGCGGCGCGGACGTCGATCTCCCGCCAGAACCCGGCACGGATGGCGTACCGGTCGTGCTCGTCGATCTGGTCGTCCTTGTGTGCGAGCAGCCCGAACCTGGCTGCGTAGCGCAGCAGTTCGCCGTCGATCCGGTGCGGGATCCGCGGGTACATCGTGGCCAGCTTCTGCAGGTGCACGGTCTCCGGGAGCCGTTCCATCCAGCGCCGGGCGAACACCTGTCCCACCTCGAACGGGTCGCCGCCGACGGTGGTGATGTCCTCCTCGCGGTCGGCCCAGCGCTGTTCGGCGCTGGTGAGCTGGGCGAGGGTGGGCAGCGAGGCGGTCTCGGCGGGCTCGCCCAGCGGTCCGGCCCGGTCGATCCAGCCCTTGTCGGAGGACCAGCGCAGGGCGCTGGCGGGGGCGTGGGCGCCGCTCGGCCCGGTCTGCGGGTGGCTCTGCTGTCCGGTGGCGCGCAGGGCTCCGGCGAGGTCCTTGGGCGTGGGTACGGGCTTGCCCCCGGGGGTGGCGGGTGCCGGTACGGGGACCCCGTCGCGATCTTCCTGCCCGGTGGTGGCGGCGCCGTTTCGGGCGGCCTCGGCGAGCGCGGCCTCGGGCAGCGGGGCCGAGAGGATGGCGGCGATGTCGGGGCGCGGTGCGGGCGGCGGGGAGCACAGTCCGGTGAGGTCCTTGGCGCGGACGGCCCGGGTGATCCAGGCCCGGTCCAGGACGCGGCGTTCGTCGGCCTCGGCGACGAGGTCCTCGGACTGGTTGTAGTCCCCGTCGGCGGCCTGGACGGCCCACAGGTGGACGGCGACCCCGTGTTCCTTGGCGGACATCAGGCCGGGCAGCAGGTCTCCGTCGCCGGTGACCAGGACCACGTCGGAGCAGGCCCGGTTGCGGGCGAGCTCGGTGAGCTCGGCGTGCATGGCGGCGTCGACGCCCTTCTGCGCCCAGCGGCCGTCGCTGCGGGTCAGTGCGCCGAGCCGGACGGTGACGCGGGGCATGACGCGCAGCCGCCGGTGTTCGGGCTGGGGCACCCGGTCGGGGGCTCCGTCGAACCAGTAGATGCGCAGCAGGGGCTGCTCGGTGTCGGCCTCGGCCCGCTCGCGCAGGCCCTGGATGAGGGCGGCATGGTCGATGGTGATCCGGGAGCGGGAGGGCTCCCCGGCGAGAAGGCTGGCGGCGGCACCCAGCAGGTAGCCGGCGTCCACCAGGACGACGCAGCGGTCCACGTGTTCCACCCTCTTCCCTGGGGGTCCTCTGTGCTTTGCGGCGGTTCCCCGAGTCTGCCCGACCCCAAGGGCGTTGAAGGCCGGAACTCGATCATCGGCGTGGCGGATCTCACGGCCGACGGGGCGGAAGGCCTCGGCTACGCGCAGTAATGATCCAAAATGCGCCGTTTCTGGCCTTGTGTGAGTGTGAAGGCGGTCCTGGCCCCTAGACCCTCACGGAGGCTCCACCATGGCCAAGAACAAGAACCAGAAGCAGCCCGCCAAGCAGCAGCCCCGGTCGGGGCAGGATCCGGCCAAGGGCACCTCGGAGACCGAGTCGATGCCCTCCTCCTCGGCACCGAGCCCGATGGACATGGCGCACAAGCGCAAGGAGAAGAAGTTCGGCCACAACTGACGGCCGTACTCGCACGCGGAAGGGCCCGCCCGGTGACACCGGGCGGGCCCTTCCGCACGTACCGCCGGGGTCGCTATCCGGCCAGGCAGGACGGTCCGAGCAGCACCTTGAGGTCGCCGAAGAGGGCCGGGTCGGGCTTGACCCGGTGCTTGTCGAGGCGGAGCACGGTGGTGGTCCGCGGCCCCTGGAGCTTGATCCGCACCTCGCTGTTGCCCTGGTGGTGGCGCAGGATCTCGCCCAGACGGGTCACCATCGGCGGCGTGACCTTGACGGTGGGGATGGTGAGGACCACCGGGGCGTTGGTACCGGCCGAGGAGAGGTCGGGGACCATCATCTCCATGGCGACCAGGCGGGGGACGTCCTCGCGCTTGTCGAGGCGGCCCTTGACGAAGACGACGGTGTCCTCGACCAGCTGGGTGGAGACGAGCTGGTAGGTCGCCGGGAAGAACATGCATTCGATGGAGCCGGCCAGGTCCTCGACGGTGGCGATGGCCCAGGCGTTGCCCTGCTTGGTCATCTTGCGCTGGAGGCCCGAGATGATGCCGCCGATGGTGACGACGGCGCCGTCGGAGTGCTCGCCGCCGGTCAGCTGGGAGATTCCGGCGTCCGTCTTGTCGGAGAGCACGTGCTCCAGGCCGAAGAGCGGGTGGTCGGAGACGTAGAGGCCGAGCATCTCGCGCTCCTGGGCGAGCAGGTAGGACTTCTCCCACTCGACGTCGGAGAACTCCACGTCGAGGCCGAAGCCGGGCTCGTCGCTCGCGTTCTCGTCACCCATCCCGCCGAACAGGTCGAACTGTCCCTCGGCCTCCTTGCGCTTGACCGCGACCACGTTGTCGATCATCGACTCGTGGTGTGCGACCAGGCCCTTGCGGGTGTGGCCCATCTCGTCGTACGCGCCGGCCTTGATCAGCGACTCAACCGTGCGCTTGTTGCAGACGACGGCCTCGACCTTGTCCAGGAAGTCGGGGAAGGAGGAGTACTTCCCCTTGGCCTTCCTGGTCCTGATGATCGACTCGACGACGTTCGTGCCGACGTTGCGCACCGCGGTCAGGCCGAAGAGGATCACGTCGTCGCCCTGGGCCGCGAAGTTCGGCTCGGACTCGTTCACGTTCGGCGGCAGGACCTTGATGCCCATCCGGCGGCACTCGTTCAGGTAGATCGCGGACTTGTCCTTGTCGTCCTTGACCGAGGTGAGCAGGCCGGCCATGTACTCGGCCGGGAAGTTCGCCTTGAGGTAGGCGGTCCAGTAGGAGACCAGGCCGTACGCGGCCGAGTGGGCCTTGTTGAAGGCGTAGCCGGCGAAGGGGACCAGGACGTCCCACAGGGCCTTGATCGCCTGGTCGCTGAAGCCCTTCTCCTTGGCTCCCGCCTCGAAGATGACGAAGTTCTTCGCCAGCTCCTCGGGCTTCTTCTTGCCCATCACGCGGCGCAGGATGTCGGCCTCGCCGAGCGAGTACCCGGCGATGATCTGGGCGGCCTTCTGGACCTGCTCCTGGTAGACGATCAGGCCGTAGGTGACCGCGAGCACCTCTTCGAGGGGCCCCTCCAGCTCCGGGTGGATCGGGGTGATCTCCTGCTGCTTGTTCTTGCGCAGGGCGTAGTTCGTGTGCGAGTTCATGCCCATCGGGCCCGGCCGGTACAGGGCCGAGACGGCGGAGATGTCCTCGAAGTTGTCGGGCTTCATCAGGCGCAGCAGGGAGCGCATGGGCCCGCCGTCGAACTGGAAGACGCCGAGGGTGTCACCGCGGCCGAGCAGTTCGAAGGTCTTGGGGTCGTCGAGCGGGAGGCCCAGGAGATCGATGTCGATCCCCTTGTTGGCCTTCACCATCTTGACGGCGTCGTCCATGATCGTGAGGTTGCGCAGGCCGAGGAAGTCCATCTTCAGCAGGCCGAGCGACTCACAGCTCGGGTAGTCCCACTGGGTGATGGTGACGCCGTCGGTGTGCCGCACCCAGACGGGTACGTGGTCGGTGATGGTCTCGCTGGACATGATCACGCCGGCGGCGTGCACGCCCATCTGGCGGACCAGGCCCTCCACACCGCGGGCGGTGTCGATGACCTTCTTCACGTCCGGTTCGTTCTCGTACATCCCGCGGATCTCGCCGGCCTCGCCGTAGCGGGGGTGCTGCGGGTCGAGGATGCCGGAGAGCGGGATGCCCTTGCCGAGGACGTCGGCGGGCATGGCCTTGGTGAGGCGGTCGCCCATGGCGTACGGGTAGCCCAGGACGCGCGCGGAGTCCTTGATCGCGTTCTTGGCCTTGATGGTGCCGTACGTGCCGATCATGGCGACCTTGTCGGCGCCGTACTTCTCGGTCACGTACCTGATCACCTCGACGCGCCGGCGCTCGTCGAAGTCGATGTCGACGTCGGGCATGGAGACGCGCTCGGGGTTCAGGAAGCGCTCGAAGATCAGACCGTGCGTGAGCGGGTCGAGGTCGGTGATGCCCATGGCGTACGCGACGATCGAACCGGCCGCGGAGCCTCGGCCCGGGCCCACCGCGATGCCCTGGTTCTTGGCCCACATGATGAAGTCGGCGACCACGAGGAAGTAGCCGGGGAAGCCCATCGAGATGATCGTGTCCATCTCGTACTCGGCCTGCTGCATCCGGTCCTCCGGAATGCCTCCGGGGTAGCGGCGGTGCATGCCGCGCATGGTCTCCTCGCGGAACCAGCTGACCTCGGTGTGGCCGTCCGGGATGTCGAACTTCGGCATCAGGTTCCGGAACTTGAACATGCCCTCGGTGTCGACCTGGTCGGCGACCAGCCGCGTGTTGGCGCAGCCCTCCTGCCAGGCGTCCGAGGAGTCGATCGCGTACATCTCGTCGGTCGACTTCAGGTAGTAGCCGGTGCCGTCGAAGCGGAAGCGGTCCGGGTCCGAGAGGTTCTTGCCGGTCTGGATGCAGAGCAGGGCGTCGTGGGCGGTCGCCTCGCTGGCGTAGGTGTAGTGGGAGTCGTTCGTCACCAGCGGCGGGATGCCGAGCTTCTTGCCGATCTCCAGCAGCCCGTCGCGGACCCGGCGCTCGATCTCGATGCCGTGGTCCATCAGCTCCAGGAAGTAGCGCCCCTCGCCGAAGATGTCCTTGTAGTCGGAGGCGGCCTGCACGGCCTCGTCGAACTGGCCGAGCCGCAGCCTGGTCTGCACCTCGCCGGACGGGCAGCCGGTGGAGGCGATCAGGCCCTCGGACCACTTGGAGATGGTCTCCTTGTCCATCCGCGGCCACTTCGTGAGCCAGCCCTCGGCGTACGCGTCGGAGGACAGCCGGAAGATGTTGTGCAGACCGGTGGCGTTCGACGCCCAGATCGTCTTGTGGGTGTAACCGCCGGAACCGGAGACGTCGTCGCGCTTCTGGTGCGGCTGGCCCCACTGGATGCGCCGCTTGTTGCGCCGGGACTCGGGGGCGACGTACGCCTCGATGCCGATGATCGGCGTGATGCCGGCCTTCTGGGCGGTGTGGAAGAAGTCGTACGCCCCGTGCAGATTGCCGTGGTCGGACATGGCGATGTGCGTCATGCCCATCTCGTTGCACGCGTTGAACATGTCCTTCAGCCGTGCGGCACCGTCCAGCAGCGAGTACTGGGTGTGGACGTGCAGGTGCGTGAACGGCGGCTTTGTCACGGCGCGGGTCCTCCGGGGGCGGGGGGTGAGGGGGCAGCTTCGAATCCTACGTCGGCCGGGTGACAGATCACGGGCACTGACCGGTACGGTCGGGCGTTGCAGAACCAGGAGGGCCGATCCGGCGTCCAGTCGGTCGGAACCTGAAACAGCCCGTGCACCAGGAGGAACCCGCCATGGCGGTCCCCGAGACGACCGACGAGCAGCGCGCCGAGCAGATCCTCGACGTGTTCGACACCGCGTTCGGTGAGCTGCTCGCCGCCGACCCCGCTGCCTTCCAGGTCAAATTCCGCAAGATGGCGGCTTCGGCCTTCGCCTTCTACCGGGGTACCGCCTGCCTCTTCTACTCCGACCTGGAGCGGGACCGGCACGGCGGCCCTTACCTGGACGAGCGGACGGGCCGGGTGTGGATCCACGGAGACCTGCACGCCGAGAACTTCGGCACGTACATGGACTCCAACGGCCGGCTGATCTTCAACGTCAACGACTTCGACGAGGCCTACGTCGGCCCCTTCACCTGGGACCTGAAGCGGTTCGCCGCCTCCGTCGCCCTGATCGGCTACACCAAGGCGCTCAGCGACGACCAGATAAGCGAGCTCGTGCGGATCTACGCGGGCGCCTACCGGGAGCGGATCCACCGGCTCGCGGCGGGGGCGAAGAACGAGGAGGTGCCCTCCTTCACCCTGGACACCGCCGAGGGCCCGCTGCTGGACGCGCTGCGCTCGGCCCGCTCCCGCACCCGTTTCTCCCTCCTGGACTCCATGACGGAGATACGGGACTACGAGCGCCGCTTCACCTCCGGCGGGGGCTCCATCGAGCTGGACGCCGCCACCCGCTACAAGGTGCTGGCCGCCTTCGACGGGTACCTGGAGACCCTCCCCGACGAGTCCCTCGTGCGGCCGGACTCCTACCGGGTCAAGGACGTGGTGGGGCGCCGCGGCGTCGGGATCGGCTCGGCGGGCCTGCCCTCCTACAACATCCTGCTGGAGGGGCACAGCGACGCCCTGGAGAACGACGTCGTGATCTACCTCAAGCAGGCACAGACCCCGGCGGCCTCCCGGCACATCACGGACCGGGCGGTGCGCGAGTACTTCCGGCACGAGGGGCACCGCACGGTGATCTCCCAGCGCGCCCTGCAGGCGCACGCCGACCCGTGGCTGGGCTGGACGGAGCTGGACGGGGCCGGGCAGCTGGTCGCGGAGGTCTCCCCGTACGCGGTGGACCTGGACTGGTCGGACCTGGACGACCCGGAGGAGATCGCGGCCGTCGTCGCCGATCTCGGCCGGGCGACCGCGACCATGCACGCGTCGGCCGACGAGGCCGAGAGCGGGCAGTCCCTGGTGCCCTTCTCCACCGAGCGGGCCATCGACGCGGCGATCGCCGCCGACGAGGAGGGCTTCGCGGAGCTCCTCGTGGACTTCGCCCACGCGTACGGGGCCCGGGCGCGCGCCGACCATCAGATCTTCGTGGACCTCTTCCGTAACGGGCGTCTCACTCCCTGAACGCCTGTTCCACAGGAACGCATGGCACACTCGCGAGGATGGACATTTCCGGTACGGGACTCAGGGGGCTGCGGGCCGCGCTGTTCAGCGCGCTCGTCGTACTGCTCTCCTCGGGCTCGCACGTCCTGATGTCCCGGGTCCCGCTGCCGCCCGCGCTGGTGGCCGGGGCCTTCGCGGGTGTGTTCGCGATCGCCTACGCCCTCGCGGGCCGCGAACGGGGCTTCGGCCCCATCGCCGGGCTGCTCGTACCGCTGGAGCTGGCCGCCGACACCGTCTTCACCACCGGCCAGCACCTCTGCTACGGCCCGGCCGGCGGACCCGTCGCGGGCCCGCTGCGCGCCATGGGCCTGGACGCCCTGTGCGGCGGCACGCCGGTGGGCGGGCCGCTGACCGAGGTGACCGGACCGGCCGGCGCGGCCGCGCTGCTGTCCTCGCCGGGGCCGTACACGCCCTGGCTGCTGCTCGGCGCCCATGTCTCGGTCGGAGTGCTGGCCGCCGCCTGGCTGCGCCACGGCGAGCGGGCACTGGGCCGGCTGCTGCGGGCGGTGGCCGCCTTCGCGTTCCGGCCGCTGCTGCTGGCCGCGGCTTCGGTCGCGGTGGCCTGCCGGCCGGCGCGGGCGCTGCCGCGGTCGGTCCGCTCGGCCGCCGGGGCCCGTACCCGCTTCCCGGCACATTCCGTGGGACGGCGGGGACCCCCCGTGCTCGGCGCGCTCGCCCGCGCCTGACGCACGTACGGCAGTCCCTTCCACACGTCACACCCCACGGAGATCATGATGAGTTCACGCAACAGCCACGCGAACAAGGCAGCGGCCCGCGAGCGTCTGCGCGCCGAGCGCGAGGCCCAGGCCAAGAAGGACAAGATCCGCCGCCAGGTGGTCGTGGCGGGCGGGGTCGTGGTCGCGCTCGCCGTGATCGCCGGTATCGGCTACGGGGTCATGCAGGCCAACCAGCCCGGCCAGTGGGAGAAGGCCGCCACGGCCGAGCTGGTCAAGCCGAAGAACACCGAGGGCGCGGACGGCACCACGGTCGTCATCGGCAAGCCCGACGCGAAGAAGACCCTGGAGCTGTACGAGGACTCGCGCTGCCCGGCCTGTGCCGCCTTCGAGCAGGCGTCCGGCGAGCAGGTCAAGAAGGACGTGGACGCGGGCAAGTACAAGCTCCAGTACATCGGCGCCACCTTCATCGACAACGCCGTCAAGGGCGAGGGCTCGAAGAACGCGCTGAGCGCCCTGGGCGCGGCGCTCAACGTCAGCCCGCAGGCCTTCCTCGACTACAAGGGCGCGCTCTACTCCAAGGACCTGCACCCCGAGGAGACCGACGACAGCTTCGCCAAGGACGACTACCTGCTGAAGGTCGCGGACACGGTCCCGGCGCTCAAGGGCAACGCCGAGTTCAAGAAGGCCGTCGAGGACGGTACGTACGACCGGTGGGCGCTGGAGATGTCGAAGGCCTTCGACAAGTCCGGGGTGAAGGGCACGCCGACCCTGAAGATGGACGGCAAGAAGATCGACACCCCGCAGACGGCGGAGCAGTTCACGGCGGCGATCGACAAGGCGCTGCAGGGCTGATCCCGGGGCAATCCGGAAATCACCGTCCGGACGGACCGCTTCGAAGGGCGGGCGAACTCCCAGAGTTCGCCCGTCCTTTGCATTCCCGCACCTGGCCCGGCGGGTGTACCCGTCGGTAATATGATCATCCGTGACCAGTCAACTCACCTCCTCCCAGTCAGCGGCAACTCCCCGCCGCCGTACGGTCGTTCTGGCCGCTGCGGCCACGGCCGCACTGGCCCCCCTCACCTCCCTGGGCGCCTCGGCCGCCCACGCGGCGGGCACCGCGCCCGCCTTCCTCCACGGCGTCGCCTCGGGCGATCCGCTGCCCGACGGGGTCCTGCTGTGGACCCGCGTCACCCCGACCCCCGAGGCCGTACCCGGCTCCGGGCTCGGCCCGGCCACCCAGGTGGGCTGGGAAGTGGCGTCCGACAAGGGCTTCTCCCGCATCGTCGGCTCCGGCGCCGTCACCGCGAGCGCCGCCGCCGACCACACGGTCAAGGTGGACGTACGCGGGCTGCAGCCGCAGACGCCGTACTGGTACCGGTTCACCGCCGGCGGCGTCGTCTCCCCCGTCGGGCGCACCCTGACCACCCCGGCCCACGAGGCGACGACCGAGGGGGTCCGCTTCGGCGTGGTCTCCTGCGCCAACTGGGAGTCCGGCTACTTCTCCGCCTACCGTCACCTGGCGGCCCGCACGGATCTGCACGCGATCCTGCACCTGGGTGACTACATCTACGAGTACCAGTCCGGTGGCTATCCGGAGGCGAAGTACGTCGTACGCCCGCACGAGCCGAGGCACGAGATCGTCTCGCTCGCCGACTACCGCACGCGCCACGGCAAGTACAAGACGGACGCCGACCTCCAGGCCCTGCACCACGCCCACCCGGTCATCGCCATCTGGGACGACCACGAGCTCGCCAACGACAGCTGGGCCGGCGGCGCCGAGAACCACACGCCGGGCGCCGAGGGCGACTGGGCGGCCCGCGCGGCCGCCGCCAAGCAGGCGTACTTCGAGTGGATGCCCGTACGCGCCTCCATCGCGGGCACCGTCTACCGCCGGCTGCGCTTCGGCACCCTCGCCGACCTGCACCTGCTGGACCTGCGCTCCTTCCGCTCGCAGCAGACCAAGGTCGGCAGCGGCTCGGTGGACGACCCGGAGCGCACCATCACCGGGCGCGCCCAGCTGGACTGGCTCAAGTCGGGCCTCGCGGGCTCGGAGGCGACCTGGAAGCTGGTGGGCACCTCGGTGATGATCTCGCCGGTGGCCTTCGCCTCGCTGCCCGCGCACCTGCTGAAGCCGCTGGCCAAGCTGCTCGGCCTGCCCGAGGGCGGCCTCGCGATCAACGTGGACCAGTGGGACGGCTACACGGACGACCGCAAGGAGCTGCTGGGCCACCTGTTGGACCGGGGTGTCAAGAACACCGTGTTCCTGACCGGCGACATCCACATGGCCTGGGCGAACGAGGTCCCGATGAACATGGCCACGTACCCGGGCTCGGGCACGGCGGCGACCGAGTTCGTGGTCACCTCGGTGACCTCCGACAACCTCGACGACATGCTGCACGTCCTGCCGGACACCCTCTCGCTGGTCGCCGAGTCGGCCATCAAGGCCGCCAACTGGCACGTGAAGTGGCTCGACATGGACGCGCACGGCTACGGCGTGCTGGACGTGACGGCGGAGCGCTCGCAGATGGACTACTACGTGGTGTCCGACAAGCGGCAGCCGGGTGCGACCTCCGCGTGGAGCCGGTCGTACCGGACGCTGAACGGGACCCAGAAGGTGGAGCGGGTGTATCAGTCCGTCCGCTGATCGACCGTCAATTTTCCTGCCACATGGGGCGCCTGGGACATACCAGGCGCCCCATGTGCATCAGAAGCAACAAATCTTTTACGTAAGCCACTTGACCTGAATATGTCATGCACACATAAGCTTCGCGCCAGCTGAAGAAGATCCTTCAGGCCACCACCCCCCACAACCCCCCACGCGAGGAGCACACGTGCGCGCAGTTGCCCGCATATCCCCCCTTCTCCGCCGCCGCCTGATGGGCACGGCGGTTCTGGCCGGAACCCTGGCCTTCACCCCGCTCGCGGCCCCCACCACGCTTGCGGCCTCCACGTCCCCCGCCGAGGTCTGCGCCGACCAGCCCGCCGCCGCCGGAGCCGCGAACGCCCGCGTCGCCCGCGCCCACGACGAGCACGCGGACGAGCCCAACGCGATCAGCGACGCGCAGGCGAAGGCCATGGACGCCGACCTCACGGCGAAGCTGGACAAGGCCCTCAAGAACCAGCCGCAGCGCAGCCTGGCGGCCGCCGAGGCCGTCGTGAACATCCCCGTGTACTTCCACGTCGTGCACTCCGGCACCACCGGAAAGCTGACGGCCACGGACGTCGGCAAGCAGCTCGCGGTCCTCAACGCGGCCTACGGCGGCCAGGGCACCGGCAACGTCAACACGAACTTCCAGTTCACCCTGGCGTCCACCGACTACACGGACAACGCCACCTGGTACAACCTGGCTTCCGGCTCCCAGGCCGAGAAGGACATGAAGAACACCCTGCGCAAGGGCGGCCCGGGCGCGCTCAACTTCTACACCGCCAAGCTCTCCGGCGGCCTGCTCGGCTGGGCGACCTTCCCGACGTCGTACGCGTCCAGCCCCAAGATGGACGGCGTGGTCGTGCTCGACAGCTCGCTGCCGGGCGGCTCCGCGGCCAACTACAACGAGGGTGACACCGCCACCCACGAGGTCGGCCACTGGCTGGGGCTCTACCACACCTTCCAGGGCGGCTGCAGCGGCAACGGCGACTACGTCTCCGACACTCCGGCCGAGAAGAGCGCCGCGTACGAGTGCCCGACCGGGCGCGACAGCTGCGCGAGCAAGCCGGGCGTGGACCCGATCCGCAACTTCATGGACTACACGTACGACTCCTGCATGTACCAGTTCACCGCCGGCCAGGTCGCTCGCATGTCGAGCAGCTGGACCGCGTACCGCGCGGGCTGACCTCCCCGCGACAAGGGGCCCGGTCCGGCATCCGCCGGGCCGGGCCCCTCCGCTTTCGCGCCTACGGGCCGCCTACAGGCTGTCGAGGAAGCCGATGGCGACCTTCCACAGCTGTTCGGCGGCCTCGGCGTCGTAGTCGTCCAGCTCCGGGTCGGTGAACAGGTGCCCGGCACCCGGGTAGCTGTGGACCTCCACGTCGGCCCCCGCGCGCTGCATCCGCAGGTACCAGGCCGTCAGCCAGTCGTGCGGCTCGAACGGATCGGGGTCCGCGATGTGCAGCTGCACGGGCAGTTCGTCCACCGAGGCGCCGTCCTCCAGGTCCGCCGTCCCGTGCAGGAGCAGCAGCCCGCGCGCCTTCTCGTCGGCCATCGCCAGGTGCTGGGCGACCGAACCACCGAAGGAGAAGCCCGCGTAGACCAGTCCCTGGTCCGAGTAGGGGGCGGAGGCCAGCACCGCGCGCTTCAGCAGTTCGTCACGGCCGATCTCGTCCCGGTGGGCCATGCCCTCCTCGACGGTCCCGAAGATGCGTCCCTCGAAGAGATCCGGCACCTGGACCTGGTGCCCGGCCGCGCGCAGCCGGTCGGCCGCCGCGTGCACCGCGGGCCGCAGCCCGTACGTCGAATGGAAAAGCATGATGTTCATGCCTCCATCGTGCCAGCCGCCGCGGAGGAGAGGCCCGCGGACCGCTTCCCGCTACGTTCGTACCCATGGAGATGGAGAACGTCCTGCGCCCCGTCACGGTCATCGGCGGCGCACTGGTCGCCACCCTGATCGCGGGCTGGCTGCTGGACCTGTTGCTGCGCCGGGCCGACGCCCGGCACACCGAGACCCCCCTGTGGGGCCTGCTGCGCCACTGCCGGCTGCCCTTCCAGGTCGCCCTCTGCACCTCGCTGCTCAGAGCCTCCTACCGGCGGGCCGCGATCCTGCCCGACCACGCCTTCGGCGTCGGCCGGTTCCTCACCCTGGTCCTGATCGCCTCCGCGGCCTGGCTCGCGGTACGCATCGCGACGGCCGTGGTCGACTCGGCGTACGCGCGCTACGCGGCGGCGACCGGGGACGAGGCCCGGGTACGCCGGGTACGCACCCAGGTCACCCTGATCCAGCGGGTGGTCACGGCGGTGGTGATCGTGGTCGCCGCGGCGGCGATGCTGCTGACCTTCCCCCCGATGCGGACGCTCGGCGCCTCGCTGCTGGCCTCCGCGGGCGTCCTCGGCATCGTGGCGGGCATCGCCGCCCAGGCTTCGCTGAGCAACCTCTTCGCCGGCCTCCAGATCGCCTTCGGCGACACCGTCCGCATCGGCGACACCGTGGTGGTCGACAAGGAGTGGGGCCGGGTCGAGGAGATCACCCTGACCTTCCTGACGGTCCGCACCTGGGACGAGCGGCGCATCACGATGCCTGTGTCCTATTTCACGAGCAAGCCGTACGAGAACTGGTCGCGCGGCGGCGCGCAGATGACCGGCACGGTCTTCTGGCACCTGGACCACAGCGCGCCGATCGGCCTGATGCGGGAGCGGCTCCAGCAGATCCTGGCGGAGATCCCGGAGTGGGACGGCCGCGGTGGCGGGCTGGCCGTGACGGACACCACACCGCACACGGTCCAGGTCCGCGCGGCGGTCACGGCGAAGGACGCCGACGACCTCTGGACCCTGCGCTGCGCGGTCCGCGAACGCCTGATCACCTGGCTGGTGGCCGAGCACCCGTACGCCCTCCCCCACATCGCCACGGCCCCGGCCGCGCAGGCTCCCTAGGAAGCGGTGGGCAGGAGCGCGGCCGCGCACTCCTCGGCCAGGTCCTCGGCGTGCGGCGGCAGCGGGCCGCCGGCGCGCAGGTGGCGGCGGACGACCGAGAGCGGGAGGTCGATCAGTGCCAGGGTGACGCGGTCCCGGTCCTGGGGCCCGGTCGCGCCGAGAGCGGCGGCGAGGGTGCCGATGGCGGCGTACACCCGCTGGTTGCCGGAATCGGCCCGGCCGGTGTGCTCCTCGGACCAGTCGGCGCGGCCGAACTCCCACGGGCCGTAGAGCAGGAGGGTCGCCTCCTCGGGGTGGGCGCGGCTCCACCCCACGACGTGCCGGGCGGCCGCGCGAGCCGCCCGGCGCGGGTCGGTGTCGCTGTGGAGGCTGGCGAAGTAGCCCTCCTGGAACCGCTCGACGCTGCGCAGCCACACCTCGGCGAGCAGGGCGCTGCGCCCGGCGAAGCGGTGGTACATGGAGCCGCTGGGCGCGCCGATCGCCTGGGCGACGGCGGACATGGTCACGCCGCCCGGCCCGGCGGAGGCGGCCAGCCGGACGGCGGCGTCGAGCATCTGGTCGGTGTCGAAGCGGGGTGGTCTCGCCATGAATCAGAGAGTACCCTCCAGATTATTAGAGACCCCTCTCTAATAATGCGATGGGGAGGACCCTCCATGGGCGTCTACAACTTGCACGAACGCGTGATCGCGGCGAAGGAGAGCGAGGTCGGCGCACTGATCGACACGCTGTCCGGCGGGGAGGACGACCGGCTGTGGCCCGGCCGCCTGTGGGAGGACATGGAGCTCGACCGCCCCCTCGGGGTCGGAGCGGCGGGCGGACACGGACCGGTGCGCTACACGGTGGCCGCCTACGTGCCGGGAACCTGGGTGCGGTTCACCTTCACCGGACCCCGGGGCTTCCACGGCTTCCACGAGTACACCGCGCTGCCCCTCGACGGCGGGCGCACCGTGCTGCGGCACACCATCGCGATGAACCTCAGTGGCATCAGCCGCATCACCTGGCCGCTGGCCATCCGCGCGATGCACGACGCGGTCCTGGAGGACAGCCTGGACCGCGCCGAACTGGCCTGCACGGGCACGATCGCCCGCCCGGCCCGCTGGTCCCCGTACGTCCGCTTCCTGCGCGGACTGGAACGCCTCGTGACCCGGCCGGCCGGGGTGCGGCCCGCATAGACACCGCCTACGGGGTCCGCAGGCTCCGTACGTCCAGGTGCCGCAGCACCCGGTCGACGATCTCCGGGTCGGAGCCGGGTTCGCTGCGGGCGGCCAGGACCTCGTGGCGGGCGGCCGACATCATCTCCCGCTGGATCCGCTGGACGTGGTGGAGCCGCTCCACGCGCTTCGCGTACGCCTCGCGCCGTTCCTCGTCGACCATGTCGGGGCTGATCCTGGCCCCCACGTCGTACGCGCGCCGGTACAGCTGCTCGACCAGGTCCTCCGGGAGGTCCTCCACCTCCTCGATCTCCTTCAGCCGCCGCTTCGCGGCCTTGGCCGCGCGGATCGCCAGCTGCCGCTCCGCGTCCCGCTCGGCGTCCGTGTCGGCCTCCACCCCCAGCCGCCGTACCAGCCACGGCAGGGTCAGCCCCTGGCACACCAGGGTGGTCATGATGACCGCGAACGCGATGAAGATGATCTGGTCCCGCCCGGGAAACGGCTCACCTGCGTCCGTCCGCAGCGGAATGGCCAGCGCCAGGGCCACCGAGGCCACCCCGCGCATCCCGGCCCACCACATCACCACGCTCTCCCGCCAGCTCAGCGGGATCTCCTCGTCGTAGTTGCGCCGCTGGTGCAGCTTCTTCGCGAGCCAGCCGGCGGGCAGCAGCCACAGCAGCCGTACGCCGACCACCACCGCGACCACGATCGCCGCCCACCCGGCCATCTCCCACACCCGGTCCTCGGCCGTGCCGAACACGTTGTGCAGCTCCAGCCCGATCAGCCCGAAGGCCACGCCGGTGACCAGCATGTCGACGACTTCCCAGAAGGTGTGTCCGGCGAGGCGCCCCAGCACGTCGTCGGCGTCGCTCGCGTACTCGGCGAGGAACAGGGCCGTCGTCAGCACGGCCAGCACCCCCGACCCCTGGAGTTCCTCGGCCACCACGTACGCGACGAACGGCACCAGCAGCGTCAGCCCGATCTGCAGGGTGGCGTCGCCGAGCCGCCCCATGAGCCGGTTGGCGATCCACCCGAGCGCGAGCCCGACGGCCACGGCCACCACGGCGGAGAGCACGAACTCCCCGAGCGCGTCGGGCCAGGAGAAACTGCCGCTCACTACGGCGGCGACCGCCACGTGGTACAGCACGATCGCCGTCACGTCGTTGAAGAGCCCCTCGCCCTCCAGGATCGACACCATGCGGCGCGGCAGCCCGAGCGATCCGGCGACGGCGGTGGCGGCCACCGGGTCGGGCGGGGCGACGAGCGCGCCGAGGGCGAGGGCGGCGGCGATCGGCAGCCCGGGCACGACGGCGTTGGCGACGGCGGCGACGGCACCGGTGGTGACGAACACCAGGGCCACGGCCAGCAGCAGGATGGGCCGGACGTTGGCGGCGAACTGCCGCCAGGACGTGCGCTGCACGGAGGCGTACAGCAGCGGCGGCAGCACCAGCGGCAGGATGAACTCGGGCGGGATCTCGACGTTCGGCACGGCCGGCACCAGGGCGAGGATCACCCCGCCGATGGTCATCAGGACGGGCGCGGGCAGTTTGAGCCGGTCCCCCAGCGGCACCGTGACCACGGCCCCGAGCAGGAGCACGAACAGCAGAGCAAGCTGATCCACTCCCCCACCCTGCCAGTCCGCTGCGCTTGGCGGTGCGGGTCGGGGGCCGTGTCGGGGCTCCGCCCCGAACCCCCTACGGCGCTCCGCGCCCGCGCCTCAATCGCCGGCGAGGCTGAAAGATTCAGCCTCTCCGGCGATTGAGGCGCGGGGGTCCGGGGGCAGCGCCCCTGGCAACGGCGGCCGCAGCGTTCCGGCTACGGGAGGGGGCGG
Source organism: Streptomyces sp. NPDC001502 (assembly GCF_042894785.1). Lineage (NCBI taxonomy): Bacteria > Bacillati > Actinomycetota > Actinomycetes > Kitasatosporales > Streptomycetaceae > Streptomyces > Streptomyces sp. NPDC001502. Next base: position 56,394 of record NZ_JBIAVW010000033.1, on the reverse strand, counting down.
CGCATCGCGCGGTGGGGGATGCCCGCGTCCTGGAATTCCGGGCCGTAGGCCACGTATCCGAGCCGCTCGTAGAAGCCCAGCGCATGCGTCTGCGCCCCCAGGTCCACCGCCGACAGGCCCCGACGGGCCGCCTCGGCCTCGATCGCGCGGACCAGCGCCACACCCACGCCCAGCCCGCGCGCGGACTTGGCGACGGCCAGCCGGCCCAGCGAGCCGACCGCCGGGTCGCCCGTCTTGCCGAGGGCCGCCGGTCCGTGGAGCAGCCGGCCCGTGCCCAGCGGCACCCCGTCCGCGCCCACGGCCAGGACGTGCACCGCGTCCGCGTCGTACGCGTCGTACTCGATCGACTCCGGCACCGACTGCTCGACCACGAAGACCTCGGACCGCACCGCGAAGCAGGACTTCAGGTCCTCCTCCGAGGCGGCGACCCGCACCTCGACCGGCGAGGTCACTCGCTCTCCGCCCGGATCACGTCCAGCGCGTGCTGCAGGTCCGCCGGGTAGGTGCTCTCGAACTCGACCCACTGCCCGTCCGACGGGTGCTCGAAGCCGAGGCGCACCGCGTGCAGCCACTGCCGGGTCAGACCGAGCCGCTTGGCGACGGTCGGGTCGGCGCCGTAGGTCAGGTCGCCGACGCAGGGGTGCCGGTGCGCGGACATGTGCACGCGGATCTGGTGCGTACGCCCGGTCTCCAGCTTGATGTCGAGCAGCGAGGCGGCGCGGAAGGCCTCGATCAGGTCGTAGTGGGTGACGGACGCCTTGCCGTCCTGGATCACCGCCCACTTGTAGTCCGCGCTGGGGTGGCGGCCGATCGGCGCGTCGATCGTGCCGCTCATCGGGTCCGGGTGGCCCTGCACCAGCGCGTGGTAGCGCTTGTCCACGATCCGCTCGCGGAACTGGTTCTTGAGCGAGGTGTAGGCGCGCTCCGACTTCGCGACGGCCATCAGGCCGGACGTGCCGACGTCGAGGCGGTGCACGATGCCCTGGCGCTCGGACGCGCCGGAGGTGGAGATGCGGTAGCCGGCCGCGGCGAGGCCACCGATGACGGTGGTGCCGGTCCAGCCGGGGCTCGGGTGGGCGGCGACGCCGACCGGCTTCATGATGACGACGATGTCGTCGTCATCGTGGATGATCTCCATGCCGGGGACGGGCTCGGCGACGACCTCGACCGGCCGGGCCGGCTCGGGCATCTCGACTTCGAGCCAGGCGCCACCGTGCACACGCTCGGACTTCCCGACGACACTGCCGTCGACCGACACCTTTCCCGCGGCCGCGAGATCGGCCGCCTTCGTCCGGGAGAAACCGAACATACGGGCGATGGCGGCGTCGACGCGCTCGCCCTCAAGGCCATCGGGAACGGGCAGGGTGCGGATCTCGGGAATCGTACTCACCCGTCGAGTATGCAGGACGGGGCGGACGAGCCGTCCCGCGATCAGTCCTTGTGGACGGTCCCGTCGGGGTCCAGACCCTTGAAGGACAGCAGGACGATCAGGATGCCGCCGCACACGATCGCCGAGTCCGCGAGGTTGAAGACGGCGAAATGGGCGGGTGCGATGAAGTCGACGACCGCGCCCCGGAACACACCCGGAGAACGGAAGATCCGGTCGGTCAGGTTGCCGAGCGCGCCGCCGAGCAGCAGGCCGAGCGCGATCGCCCACGGCAGGCTGTAGAGCTTGCGGGCCAGCCGCACGATCACCACGATCACCGAGGCCGCGATGCAGGTGAAGATGATGGTGAAGGCCTCACCGAAGCCGAAGGCGGCGCCCGGGTTGCGGACCGCCTCGAACTTGAGCAGGTCACCGATGATCTCGATCGGCGGCTGGTGCTCCAGCTTCGCCACGACCAGCATCTTGCTGCCGAGGTCGAGCAGGTAGGCGAGCACCGCCACGACGAGCAGAGCCGTGATCCGGCGGCGCCCCTTGGGCCCGGCGGACTCCGGCTGGGTGTCGTCCCCGACCTCCGGCGTACCGATGATGCGCTCCGCCTCTGCCACGTGAGTCCCTCGAACTAGCTCGAACCAGGCTCCTCCTGGACCCTGACGGAACACGAGGGTACGTCAGGGCCCCCGCGCGCCGCCTGCCCCACCTCTCCCCGGCCCGTCCGGGCACCCCCTAGTGCCGCCGTTCCTGCTTCTGCTTGCAGTCCACGCACAGCGTGGCCCGTGGGAAGGCCTGCATCCTGGCCTTGCCGATGGGCTGCCCGCAGTTCTCGCAGAGGCCGTACGTGCCCGCCTCCAGCCGTTCCAGGGCCCGCTCGGTCTGCTCCAGCATCGAGGTGGCGTTCGCCGCGAGGGCCAGCTCGGACTCGCGGGTGATGTTCTTGGTGCCCGTGTCGGCCTGGTCGTCGCCCGCGCCGTCCCCGGAGTCCCGCATCAGGCCGGAGATCGCCGCCTCCGAGGCGTCGAGCTCGGCCCGCAGCCGCAGCACCTCCGACAGGAGCTCCGCACGGGCGTCCTCGACCTCCTTGGAGGTCCAGGGGTCCTCTCCGGGCCGTACGGCGAGCTCGCCGGGGGCCAGGGCCGCCGTGGCCCGTGCCTTGGGGAGCCCGCTGGTGGCGGCCGCGGCCGTCTTCCTCGCCGTACCCGCGCTCTTCTTGGCAACCACTTTCCGGACTCCCGTCTTCTTCGCGGCATGTGCCGCCCCCTCGGCCGCGGCCTTCTTGGCCGTGGCCGTCCGCTTCTCGACGGCGGTCGTCTTCTTGACGGCGGTCGCCTTCCCGTCCGGAGCGAGCGCGCCGGCAGCGGTCTTTCGGGCAGCGGTCGCCTTCTTGGCGGGGGCCGCGTCCTCGGAGACCGCCGCCTTCCCGGCGGCCTTCCCGACAGCCTTCTTGGCAGTACTCCCGGCGGTCTTCTTCGCCACCATGGCCGCGACCCCTTCACATACTGTGATCTCTGCTCGCGAATCGTGCCGGAACGATAAATCGACACCGGCCCCGCGGCAACGGGGCACGCATCCATCGAGGTCAACCTGCATCCGTTGTGCCCAGCAGGAGCCCCGGTAATCCGCCCCTCCCGCCCCACCCGAGCCGCAAGCGGCAGCGCAGGCCCATTCGGGTCACGCCGGGGGGCGCGCCGGGGTCACGCGCGGGCCCTCCCCGCAGCCCCGCCACGCCGGGCCGGCGGGCCCCGCACGGGCCCCCGTAAACCGGTCTGCCGTGCACCCCCCGGGCCCGTACACTGAGCCCAGCGAAAGGCATGGACGGGGACGAGTAGCGTCGTACGCAGCCAGGAGCGACCCGGGGACGGTGAGAGCCCGGGGGCGAGCGCGATGCGAAGGATCACCCCTGAGCCGCCGGAAGAAAGCCCGCACGGGATCCCGTACGGCGAGTAGAACCGGCTTCGCACCCCAATGAGGGGGCCACCGGATCCGTCCGGCGGCCAAGGAGGGTGGTACCGCGGGAGCAGCAGTGCTCTCGTCCCTCCGGACGGAAGTGACACCCCGCCGGAGGAAGAGTTCAGCCTCATGACCACACCGCCGCAGTACCGCCCGGTACCCGCCCAGGTCGACCTGCCTGCCCTTGAGCACGCCGTCCTCGACTTCTGGCGCGAGAGCAAGACCTTCGCCAAGACCCTGGAGCAGTCCGAGGGCCGCCCCGAGTGGGTCTTCTACGAGGGCCCGCCCACCGCGAACGGCATGCCCGGCGCGCACCACATCGAGGCCCGCGTCTTCAAGGACGTCTTCCCCCGCTTCCGCACCATGCGCGGCTACCACGTGGCCCGCAAGGCCGGCTGGGACTGCCACGGCCTGCCCGTCGAGCTCGCCGTCGAGAAGGAGCTGGGCTTCAACGGCAAGAAGGACATCGAGGCGTACGGCATCGCCGAGTTCAACGCCAAGTGCCGCGAGTCCGTGACCCGCCACACCGACGCGTTCACCGAGCTCACGACCCGGATGGGCTACTGGGTCGACCTGGACGACGCCTACCGCACCATGGACCCCGAGTACGTGGAGTCCGTGTGGTGGTCGCTGAAGGAGATCTTCAACAAGGGCCTGCTCACCCAGGACCACCGCGTCGCCCCCTGGTGCCCCCGCTGCGGCACCGGCCTCTCCGACCACGAGCTGGCCCAGGGCTACGAGACGGTCGTCGACCCCTCGGTCTACGTCCGCTTCCCGCTGACCTCCGGCCCGCTCGCGGGCGAGGCGGCGCTGCTGGTGTGGACGACGACGCCGTGGACCCTGGTGTCCAACACGGCCGTGGCCGCGCACCCCGAGGTCACCTACGTGGTGGCCACGCGCACCGGCGCCGAGGGCTCGGAGAAGCTGGTCGTCGCCCAGCCGCTGCTGGAGAAGTCCCTCGGCGAGGGCTGGGAGGCCACCGGCGAGACCTTCACGGGCAAGGAGATGGAGCGCTGGACGTACCAGCGCCCCTTCGAGCTCGTCGAGTTCCCGGCCGAGGCCCACTACGTCGTGAACGCCGAGTACGTCACGACCGAGGACGGCACCGGTCTGGTCCACCAGTCCCCCGCCTTCGGCGCCGACGACCTCGCGGTCTGCCGCGCGTACGGCCTGCCCGTCGTGAACCCGGTCCGCCCCGACGGCACCTTCGAGGAGGAGGTCCCGCTGATCGGCGGCGTCTTCTTCAAGAAGGCCGACGAGAAGCTGACCGCCGACCTCGACGCGCGCGGCCTGCTCTTCAAGCACATCGCCTACGAGCACAGCTACCCGCACTGCTGGCGCTGCCACACGGCCCTGCTCTACTACGCGCAGCCGTCCTGGTACGTCCGCACCACCGCCGTCAAGGACGCGATGCTGCGGGAGAACGAGAAGACCAACTGGTTCCCCGACTCGGTCAAGCAGGGCCGCTTCGGCGACTGGCTGAACAACAACATCGACTGGGCGCTGTCCCGCAACCGGTACTGGGGCACCCCGCTGCCGATCTGGCGCTGTGAGGAGAACCACCTCACCTGCGTCGGCTCCCGCGCCGAGCTGTCCGAGCTCTCGGGCCAGGACCACTCGAACCTGGATCCGCACCGCCCGTACATCGACGAGGTCACCTTCCCCTGCACGGCGGAGGGCTGCTCGCTGGAGGCCGTCCGCGTCCCGGAGGTCATCGACGCCTGGTACGACTCGGGCTCGATGCCGTTCGCGCAGTGGGGCTACCCGTACAAGAACAAGGAGATCTTCGAGAAGCGCTACCCGGCGCAGTTCATCTCGGAGGCCATCGACCAGACGCGCGGCTGGTTCTACACGCTGATGGCGGTCGGCACCCTCGTCTTCGACAAGTCTTCCTACGAGAACGTGGTCTGCCTGGGCCACATCCTCGCCGAGGACGGCCGGAAGATGTCCAAGCATCTGGGCAACATCCTGCAGCCGATCCCGCTCATGGACCAGCACGGCGCGGACGCGGTGCGCTGGTTCATGGCGGCCGGCGGCTCCCCGTGGGCGGCGCGGCGCGTGGGCCACGGCACGATCCAGGAGGTCGTCCGCAAGACCCTCCTCACGTACTGGAACACGGTCGCCTTCCAGGCCCTGTACGCCCGTACGTCGAACTGGGCGCCCTCCGCCTCCGACCCGGCCCCGGCCGACCGCACGGTCCTCGACCGGTGGCTGCTCTCTGAGCTCCACACGCTCGTCGCCGAGGTCACCGAGGCGATGGAGTCGTACGACACCCAGCGCGCGGGCAAGCTGCTCTCCGCGTTCGTGGACGACCTGTCCAACTGGTACGTCCGCCGCTCGCGCCGCCGCTTCTGGCAGGGCGACGCGGCCGCGCTGCGGACCCTCCACGACGTGGTCGAGACGGTGACGCGGCTGCTCGCCCCGCTGACCCCGTTCATCACGGAGCGGGTCTGGCAGGACATGGTCGTCCCGGTCACCCCGGACGCCCCGGAGTCGGTCCACCTCTCCACCTGGCCGGTGGCGGACACCGCGGCGATCGACCCGGCGCTGTCCCAGCAGATGCAGCTGGTCCGCCGCCTGGTGGAGCTGGGCCGGGCGACGCGTGCGGAGTCGGGCGTCAAGACCCGCCAGCCCCTGTCCCGGGCCCTGGTCGGCGCGGTGGGCTTCGACGCGCTCTCCCCCGAGCTGCAGTCCCAGATCACGGAGGAGCTGAACGTCACCTCCCTGGCCTCCCTGTCGGAGGTCGGCGGGTCCCTGGTCGACACGACGGCGAAGGCGAACTTCCGGGCGCTGGGCAAGCGCTTCGGCAAGGGCGTCCAGGACGTCGCGAAGGCGGTGGCCGCGGCCGACGCGGCGGCGCTGTCCCTGGCCCTGCGGGCCGGCTCCGCCGTGATCTCGCTGAACGGCGAGGAGATCTCCCTCTCGCCGGAGGAGGTCATCATCACGGAGACCCCGCGCGAGGGCTGGTCGGTGGCGTCCGACTCGGGCGCGACGGTCGCCCTGGACCTGGAGATCACCCCGGAGCTGCGGCTGGCGGGCCTGGCCCGTGACGCGATCCGCCTGATCCAGGAGGCCCGGAAGAACTCCGGCCTCGACGTGGCGGACCGCATCGCGCTCCGCTGGTCCTCCGCGGACCCGGAGGTCGTGACGGCCCTGACGGACCACGCGGCCCTGATCGCGGACGAGGTCCTGGCGACGGACTTCGCGTCCGGCGAGGCGGACGGCACGTACGGCGACCCGTTCACGGACGAGGCCCTCGGCCTGACGTTCCGCCTCCGCAAGGCGTAGCCCGCGGCCCGAGCGGCCCGTCCTCTCCCGGGTGGGGGGACGGGCCGCTTTCGTCATTCCCGCCTCGCCGGCGTTTGAGGCGCGGGGCGCGGGGCGGAGCCCCCGTCTTTCAGCCCCTCCGGCGTTTGAGGCGCGGGGCGCGGGGCGGAGCCCCCGCAGCGGCGCCGCGGACGGGTACGCGAACGGGCCGGGCCCGAGGTTCCGTGGGGAACCTCGGGCCCGGCCCGTAGAGCGCGGCTGCCGACCGCAGAACGGCGGCGGCGCCTAGTTGTCGTCCTCGTCGATCAGGAAGCCCCGCATCGGCGACGGCGCCTGCATCGGCTGCGGCGCAGCCGGCCGGACCGGAGCCATCGGCTGGGTCATCGCCGGGGACATCTGCTGCTGGTTGCCGCCGTAGGACGGGGCACCCATCGGGGAGGGACCGCCCATGGGGGACGGGCCGCCCATCGAGGGGCCACCCATCGAGGGACCGCCCATGGAGTGGCCCATCGCACCGGCCGGAGCCATCGAGGACGACGGCGACGGCGGCAGCGCGGGACCGGCCGGGTTCCGCGGCGGGGCCAGGCTGTCGTCCGCCTGGGTCTCCAGCTGGCGCAGCTGCGACTCCAGGTAGGACTTCAGACGCGTACGGTACTCACGCTCGAAGCCCCGCAGGTCCTCGACCTTGCGCTCCAGCGTGGCGCGGGCGGACTCCAGGGAGCCCATCGCGACGCGGTGCTTCTCCTGCGCGTCCCGCTCCAGCGCGTCGGCCTTGGCGCGGGCGTCCCGCTCCAGGCCCTCGGCGCGCGACCGGGCCTCGCCGACGATCTTGTTGGCCTCGGAGCGGGCCTCCGCGATCGCCTGGTCGGCGGTCTGCTGCGCCAGCGACAGGACACGGGCGGCGCTGTCGCCACCGGGGCCCTGCTGCGGGAGCTGCGGCTGCTGCTGGTGCATCGGCTGACCCATGGGCTGCATCTGCTGCCCCATCGGCTGCATCTGCTGGCCCATGGGCTGCATCTGCTGGCCGAGCGGGTTCTGGCCGCCCATCGACTGCTGCTGCATGCCCTGGGGGCCGCCCATGGGCTGCTGCTGCATGCCCTGGGGTCCACCCATGGGGTGCTGCTGCATGGGACCGCCCATGGGGCCGCCCATCGGGCCGGGGCCCTGCTGGCCCTGGCCGCCGGGGCCCGGCGGAAGCTGCGGCTGGCCGCCCGGGAGCTGCGGCGGGCCCATCTGCGGCTGCTGCTGCTGCGGCGGGCCGGATATGGCAGCGGGCACGGGGGCGCCGGGGCCGCGCTGGTCCTGGGGTTCCGGCTTGCGCATGCCCTGCTGCTGCTGGCTCTGCGCGGCGGCACGCGTGGCGGCGGCCAGCTTGGCGCGCAGGTCCTCGTTCTCGCGCAGCAGGCGCGTCAGTTCGGACTCGACCTCGTCGAGGAAGGCATCGACCTCGTCCTCGTCATAGCCTTCTCGGAGGCGGACGGTCGTGAACTGCTTGTTCCGCACGTCCTCGGGAGTCAGCGGCATGTCTTCTTCACCTCTACGTAGTCGTCGGCAGTCGGCAAGACCGTATCGGGACTGTCCCCGCGCCCGCGGGGAAGCACATCGTTCACGAGCCGCTCGCAGCGGTGCGCACGAAACTGATGAGGATGTAAACGATGATCATCAGAACGAAGAAGGACAGGTCGAGTGCCACGCCCCCGAGACGCAACGGCGGAATGACCCGCCGAAGAAGCTTGAGTGGTGGATCGGTGACGCTGTAGGTGGCCTCCAGTACGACCACCATCGCCTTGCCGGGTGTCCAGGAACGTGCGAACTGGAACACGTAGTCCATGACCAGGCGGAAGATCAGCACGACAAGGAAGCACGCCAAGGCGAAGTAGATCACGTCCAGTACGACACCCATCCCGCGCTTCCCTCTCCCCTGCTCCCGCTGTGTTCCCGGCCCCGTGTCTGACGGATCGGTCTAGCTTTGGTTGAAGAACCCGCCCTCCGCGATGCGGGCCTTGTCCTCCGCCGTGACATCGACGTTAGCAGGCGACAGCAGGAACACCTTCTGTGTCACGCGTTCAATGCTGCCGTGCAGACCGAAGACGAGTCCGGCGGCGAAGTCCACGAGACGCTTCGCGTCCGTGTCGTCCATCTCCGTGAGATTCATGATCACCGGAGTGCCCTCACGGAAGTGTTCCCCGATGGTACGGGCCTCGTTGTAGGTCCGGGGGTGCAGCGTCGTGATGCGGTACGGCTCCCGCTCGGAGACGACCTTGGGCATGATCACGGGGGCGTTCTTCTCCAGGTTTGTACGATCAGGTGTGATGGATGCCACGGGGGCGATTCGCGCAGGACGTCCGTTTTCCACCGGAATTGGGATAGGTTCGCGCTGCGCTGGAGGCTGTGCGACTCGTACCGGTTCGTCCGATACGGGCGATTGGTGCACGGGCTGCTGTCGGCGATCCCGCTCCCGAGCCCGCTCCATCTCCGGCTCGGGCTCGAACTCGTCGTCGGGGTCGTACCCCGGGTTGTCGTACCGGTCGTCCTCCACGAGGCCGAGGTAGACCGCCATCTTGCGCATCGCGCCGGCCATTCTCCGAGTCCTCCGCTCTGTGGTGGATCGCCCTGTCGCAGGTGCCGCCGTGTCACGAATGTCACCAACTGCCCGCGATCCACTAGGTCTGCCCGCCCATCAGCGGGAATGACCATATTTTCTGCTGTGGTCCGACTTTCTTCGCGACGTTACCCGAGCCGGGGTCTCGCGCCGAGTACCGCAGTGCCGACGCGTACATGTGTCGCACCGGCCGCCACGGCCTGTTCCAGGTCTGCGCTCATCCCGGCCGACACCATCGTGGCAGCCGGATGGTCCACGCGCACGCGGGATGACAATTCCATCAGCCGCTCGAAGGCGGCCTGTTCGCGTCCCGCGTAGGGGCCGGACAGCGGAGCGACCGTCATCAGGCCGTCGATGCGCAGTCCCGGCGCCCCGGCGACGAGGTCCGCCAGCTCCGCGAGCTGCTCCGGCGCCGCACCGCCGCGGGTCCCGCGCTCCCCGGACTCCGCGTCGAGGGCGATCTGCACGAGGCACCCGAGCTCCCGGCCGGCGTTCACCGCGGCCGCCGAGAGGGCGGTCACGAGTTTCGGCCGGTCGACCGACTGCACGACGTGCGCGTATCCCGCCACGGAACGGACTTTGTTCGTCTGCAACTGACCGACGAAGTGCCAGCTGAGCGGCAGATCCTCGCAGGCCGCGGCCTTGGGGGCGGCATCCTGGTCCCGATTCTCCGCAACATGACGGACGCCCAGGTCCGCCAGCAGTCGTACGTCGCTCGCGGGGTAGGTCTTGGTGACCACGATGAGCGTCACCTCTTCCCGTCCCCGCCCCGCCGCCGCGCAGGCGGACGAGATACGTTCCTCCACCCGCGCCAGGTTCTCGGCGAGCTCCGACTTACGATCCGTCATTCTTCTTTTCCCCCGGCGGTCCGGGGGGTGTCCCCCGGGAAAGCTCTGTCAACCAGACATATCCGGCAAGGCGTCCGGTCACCCGGTCGCGGCGGTACGAGAAGTGGTCCCGCGACTCCAGTGTGCAGACCGGGGAGCGGCCGCTGTTCACCACCCCCGCCTCGGCGAGCTGGGCGTGCACCCCGGCGACCACGTCGACGGCCGGTGTCCCCCAGCTCGTCTCGGCCCGGGCGGCGGGCACCACCTGGGCCACCGCCTCCCGCATCTCGGCGGGCACCTCGTAACAGTGTCCGCAGACCGCGGGTCCCGTACGGGCGACGATCCGCCCGGGATCGGCCCCGAGGGAGACCATCGCCTCGACGGCGGCGGGCACCACCCCGGCGACCAGTCCCGGCCGCCCGGCATGGGCGGCCGCCACGACCCCGGCGACGGGGTCCGCCAGCAGGACCGGCGTGCAGTCGGCGGTGAGCACGGCGAGGGCGAGCCCCCGACGGGCGGTCACCACCGCGTCCACGGCCGGGATCTCAGCGTCCCCCCAGGGGCCGTCGACCACGGCCACGTCCCGGCCGTGCACCTGGTTCATCCAGACCACCCGGTCCGGCGCCAGGCCCAGGGACTTCGCCGCCCGTGCCCGGTTCGCGAGAACGGCGGCAGGGTCGTCTCCGACCGCGCCGCCGAGATTGAGCTCCTCGTACGGAACGGCGCTCACTCCGCCCCACCGGTCGGTGAAGGCGAAGTGGGCGCCGCCCACGTGATGCTGCTCCGGTGTCACTTCAAGAAGTCCGGAACATCCAGCTCTTCGGCCGGGCTGTCCTGGTACGGCCGGGCCGTGGGGACCTGCGGCGCGGGGGCCTGGACCTCGACCGGGGCCGCCTCGACCGGAGCCGGGGGCTCCTCGCGCGGGGTGACCGAGCCGAGTCCGCCGAAGGCCGGGCGGGCCGGCTCGGCGGCGCGGACCGGAGCCGGGGCCGGCTCCTCGCGCTTGGTGGACGCGGCGCCGATGACGTTGTCCCGGCGGGCCGGGGGCTGTCCGCCGTCGAACCCGGCCGCGATGACGGTGACCCGTACCTCGTCGCCGAGCGCGTCGTCGATGACGGCGCCGAAGATGATGTTCGCCTCGGGGTGCGCGGCCTCGCTGACCAGCTGCGCGGCCTCGTTGATCTCGAAGAGACCGAGGTCCGAGCCACCGGAGATGGAGAGCAGCACGCCACGGGCGCCGTCGATGGACGCCTCCAGGAGCGGGGAGGAGATCGCCATCTCGGCGGCGGCCACGGCGCGGTCGTCGCCGCGGGCCGAGCCGATGCCCATCAGGGCCGAGCCGGCCTCGGACATCACGGACTTGACGTCGGCGAAGTCGAGGTTGATCAGACCCGGGGTCGTGATGAGGTCGGTGATGCCCTGGACGCCCGAGAGCAGGACCTGGTCGGCCGACTTGAAGGCGTCGAGCACGCTGACCTGGCGGTCCGAGATGGACAGCAGTCGGTCGTTGGGGATGACGATGAGGGTGTCGACCTCTTCGCGGAGCTCGGCGATGCCGTCCTCCGCCTGGTTCGCGCGGCGCCGGCCCTCGAAGGTGAACGGCCGGGTGACCACACCGATCGTCAGGGCGCCCAGCGAGCGCGCGATGTTGGCGACGACAGGTGCGCCGCCGGTGCCGGTGCCGCCGCCCTCACCGGCGGTGACGAAGACCATGTCGGCCCCCTTGAGGACCTCCTCGATCTCCTCGCGGTGGTCCTCTGCCGCCTTGCGACCGACGGCCGGGTTGGCGCCGGCGCCGAGGCCACGGGTGAGTTCACGGCCGACGTCGAGCTTGACGTCGGCGTCGCTCATCAACAGCGCCTGGGCGTCCGTGTTGATGGCGATGAACTCGACGCCCTTGAGACCGACCTCGATCATTCGGTTGATGGCATTGACACCACCGCCGCCGACACCGATGACCTTGATGACTGCGAGGTAGTTCTGCGGTGCTGCCACGTCGAAGGCCTCTCGCCTCGAGTTACGTGTCGCCGCCTCGCGGGCCTGCGTTGCGACGACTGATGCCGAAATAGGGACGGTCCGAACGCGCCGACCCGAACCCTCACCCTGAAGTTTAGGGTTAGGGGTGTGCCTGTTCCTCGGACTCTTCCGAACAGGACACTAAGTCGACAAGTAGCGCGTGTTCAACGAACACGCCGAACCTCCCGTTTTTCTTTTCACCCTATGTGATCACCCGTATCGCTGGCCAACCAGGGTGCGCCGCTGTTGGACCGGACGTCAACTCCCGGACGCAGCAGGGGCGGTGGGGACGCTCACGTCGAAGTGAACGGCCTTGGGAGCGGCTTTCAACAAAGCGTTCAATGCGCGTCCCTTCGCGTCGCTCTGTTCACCGCTCCCCCACGTGACGGACCGGCCCCCGGTGAGCTCCAGTACGACCGAATCGTAGGAACCCACCTTGACCTGCACGGTTTCCTTGGCGATCGGCTCCGGGAGGGCGCCCGCGACGAGTACGGCCTCGTGCAGCAGCCGCTCCTCGTCGAAGCGGCGGGCGCTCGGCGATCGACCGGCGTTCAATTCGAGGACCGGAACACCTGCGGGTGCTTTCGGAACCGTGTCGAATCGCACACCCGATGCGTCCACTTCCACGAAGTTGGCGTCCTTTTTGATGAGCAGGACGGGTTTGCGTTCCGTCACTTTCAGACCGATGCCGTGCGGCCAGGCCCGCACCACGTCGACCGAATCGATGCGGGGCAGCCGGCCGCGGACGCGGCCCTCGATCTCGTCGGTGTCGACGCTCACCAGGGGCGCGCCGACCGGGACGGCCGCGGCGCCGAGGACCTGCTCGGAGGTGAGCACGTCCATGCCGGTGGCGGCGACCTTCTCCACGCGGAGCCAGGAGGAGCCGTAGAGCACCCAGGTGCCGCCCCCGGCGAGGAGCACCGCGGCGGCCAGCGAGGCCAGCACGGGGCCCCGGCGCAGGCGTGCGCCGGGACCCTTGGGGCCGGACCTCTGCGCCGACTTCGGGGCTTTGGGGGGCTTGGGGGGCTTGGGAGCCTTGGAGCCCTTGGGAGCCTTCGGCGGCTTGGGAGCGCCGGTGCCCTTGCGGGCATCCGGGCCGGACCGATCAGAAAACGGTGTTCCGCGCCGCGCGGTCGTCCCTCCGGCCACTCCTGTGCCTCCTGCGTCTGCGCTACCCGCCTCAGCGGGACCTGTGGGCCGCGATCGCCTCGTAGACCATGCCGACCAGGAGCTCGTCGGCGTCCCGGCGGCCGAACTCACCGGCGGCGCGGGACATCTCGTACAGGCGGTGCGGGTCGGACAGCACCGGGAGGATCTGGCCGAGCACCCAGTCGGGCGTCAGCTCCGCGTCGTCGACGAGCAGGCCGCCGCCGGCCTTGACCACCGGCTGGGCGTTGAGCCGCTGTTCACCGTTGCCGATCGGCAACGGGACGTAGGCGGCGGGAAGCCCGACGGCGGAGAGTTCGGCGACGGTCATCGCTCCCGCGCGGCACAGCATCATGTCGGCGGCGGCGTACGCGAGATCCATCCGGTCCACGTACGGTACCGGCACATACGGCGGCATCCCGGGCATGTTGTCGACACGCGGCAGTTCGTTCTTCGGCCCGACGGCGTGCAGGATCTGGATCCCGGAGCGCTGGAGGGTCGGCGCGACCTGCTGGATCGTCTCGTTGAGGCGGCGGGCGCCCTGCGAGCCGCCGGAGACCAGCAGCGTGGGCAGGTTGGGGTCCAGGCCGAAGGCGGCACGCGCCTCCGGGCGGACCGCGGCCCGGTCGAGGGTGGAGATGGAGCGGCGCAGCGGGATGCCCACGTAGCGGGCCCCGCGCAGCTTGCTGTCGGGGGTGGAGACCGCGACGGCGTGCGCGTACCGGGAGCCGATCTTATTGGCCAGTCCGGGCCGGGCGTTGGCCTCGTGGACGATGATCGGCACCCCGAGGCGCTTGGCCGCGAGGTAGCCGGGCAGGGCCACGTAGCCGCCGAACCCGACGACGCAGTCGGCCTTGGTGCGGATGAGGATCTCCTCCGCGGCCTTGATGGTGCCGCGCAGCCGTCCGGGGACGGTGATCAGTTCCGGGGTCGGCTTGCGGGGCAGCGGAACGGCGGGGATCAGGCCCAGCTCGTAGCCGCGTTCCGGCACCAGGCGGGTTTCCAGTCCGCGCTCCGTGCCGAGGGCGGTGATGCCCACTGAAGGGTCCTGCCTGCGCAGGGCGTCCGCGAGGGCGAGCGCCGGCTCGATGTGGCCGGCGGTCCCCCCACCGGCGAGTACGACATGCACCGAAATTCACCGCTCTCCGGACGGACGCTTCTTGACGCGCCGTCTCATCGACTTCCATCTCACCCCGGTCCGCCACCAGCCGGTCTTCGGCTGTCGCATCGCGAGGGCCGCGCGCGCCGCCGGCTCCTCACGCGCGAAGGCGATGAGCAGTCCGACCGCGAACATGGTCGGCAGCAGGGCTGACCCTCCGTAGGAGAACAGCGGGAGCGGGACTCCGGCGATCGGCAGCAGGCCGAGCACCGCACCGATGTTGATCACGGCCTGGGCCGTGATCCAGGTGGTCACGCCTCCCGCGGCAAACCGTACGAAGGAATCCTCCGTGCGTCCGGCCACGCGGATACCCGCATAGCCTAGAGCCGCGAACAGGGCGAGAACCGACAGCGTCCCCGCCAGACCCAGTTCCTCCCCGGTGATGGCGAAGATGAAGTCGGTGTGGGCTTCCGGCAGTTGCCCCCATTTTTCCACACTTGCACCGAGGCCGGAACCGAACCATCCGCCCGAGGCGAGGGCGTAGATCCCGTGAACGGCCTGCCAGCAAAGGTCGTTCTTGCCCGGTTCTGTCGCACCGAGGCATTCCAGCCGGTCCATCCGGTGCGGGCTCGTCTTGATGAGCAGTGCGACGATCGCACCCGCGAAGGCGAGCACCCCGACGAACATCCGGGTCGGGGCCCCGGCCAGCCAGAGCAGACCGAACAGGATGGCGCCGAGGATCATCGCGGTGCCCATGTCCCCGCCCAGCATGATCAGCCCGAGCAGCAGGAAGGCCACCGGGACCAGCGGCACCAGCAGGTGCTTCCACTGGCTCAGCAGCCCCTTGTCGCCCTTGCGTGCCAGCAGGTCGGCGCCCCACAGGATCAGTGCCAGCTTGCCGAACTCACTGGGCTGCAGCATGAACGGACCGCCAAGGGAGATCCAATTCTGGTTGCCGTTGATCGAGACGCCTATCCCCGGGACCTGGACCAGGACCATCAGGAAGAGCGTGCCGGCGATCACCGGATACGAGAGCGCCCGGTGGAGTTTGACCGGCATCCGGGAGGCGACCAGCAGGAGTGCGCCACCGATGAGGGCGGCCAGGAACTGCTTCTTGAAGAAGTACGCGTCGCCGAGGCCGAGCTGGAGGGCCTTGATCATCGAGGCGGAGTACACCATCACCAGACCGAGCACGGTGATGAGCAGGGAACTGCCGAAAATCAGGTAATAGGCGGTGAGCGGCCGGTCCCAGGCCTTCTGCAACTGCCGCTGCGTACGTCGCAGCCGGGCCAGCGGCCCGCGCCCGGCGGGCCGCTTCGAACGCACCGCAGGGCGTTTGCGGCCCTGCGCCTTCACGGCGGACGGCCGCCGCCCCGGCAGCATCTGCTTGGCCGGCATCTGTGATCTTCCCCTCCACTCGTACGAGGCGAGCTGCCGGCCGGAGGGAACCTGTCCCGGAGCCCCCGGCCTAGGCCGTGTCCGCAGCGTTCTCGGCGGCCAGTTCGCGCACCGCGTCGGCGAATGCGTCCCCACGCTTGTTGTAGTTCGCGAACATGTCCATCGAGGCACAGGCAGGTGCCAGCAGGACCGTGTCGCCGGGCTCGGCGAGCGCGGCGGCTTCCCGGACCGCTGCGAGCATCGCCCCAGTGTCGGTCCGGTCGAGGTCGACGACCGGGACCTCGGGGGCGTGTCGCGCCAGTGCCTCGGCGATGAGCGCCCGGTCGGCGCCGATCAGCACGGCGCCGCGCAGCCGCTTCGCGGCGTTCTTCACGAGCTCGTCGAAGGTCGCGCCCTTGGCGAGGCCGCCGGCGATCCAGACGACCGGCTCGAAGGCCGCGAGCGAGGCCTCGGCCGCGTGCGTGTTGGTGGCCTTGGAGTCGTCGATGTAGGTGACCGAGCCGACCTCGTCCACGTACGCGACGCGGTGGGCGTCGGGGCGGAAGTCGCGCAGTCCGTCGCGAACGGCGCGCGGCTCCACGCCGAAGGCGCGGGCCAGGGCAGCGGCGGCGAGCGCGTTGGCGATGTTGTGCGGGGCCGGCGGGTTGACGTCGGTGACCTCGGCGAGCTCCTGGGCGTTCTTCTGCCGGTTCTCCACGAAGGCCCGGTCGACGAGGATGCCGTCGACGACGCCGAGCATGGAGGGGCCGGGGGCGCCGAGGGTGAAGCCGATCGCGCGGCAGCCCTCTTCGACGTCGGCCTCCATGACCAGGTTCTCGGTGGCCGGGTCGGCGACGTTGTAGACGCAGGCGACCGTGTTGCCCTCGTAGATCCGGCCCTTGTCGGCGGCGTACGCCTGCATCGAGCCGTGCCAGTCGAGGTGGTCGGGGGCCAGGTTCAGCACGGCCGCCGAGTGGACGCGCAGCGAGGGCGCCCAGTGCAGCTGGTAGCTGGAGAGTTCGACGGCGAGCACGTCGTACTCCTGCTCGCCGAGCACCACGTCGATGATCGGGGTGCCGATGTTGCCGACGGCGGCGGTGCGCAGCCCCGCGGCCTTCAGGATCGACGCCAGCATCTGGGTGGTGGTGGTCTTGCCGTTGGTGCCGGTGATCGCGAGCCAGGGGGCCGGGGCCCTGCGGGGGGCTGCGGCCGCGTCCTGGCCGGAGCGCGCGGCGCGCAGCTCCTGGCCGACCTCGCGCAGCAGCCAGGCGATCTCCACGTCCCCGACCACGTCCACGCCGGCCTTGGCGGCGGCCTCGAACAGCGGGCTGTCGGGCTTCCAGCCCGGCGAGGTGACGACCAGTTCGGTGCCCTCGGGCAGTACCTCGCCCGCGTGCCCGCCGTCCGCCAGGCGGCCGAGGCGGACGGTGATGCCCTCCGCCGCGAGTTCGGCGGCCCGGGCGCGGTGCGCGTCACCGTCGCCGTTGTCGACGACGGTCACCACTGCGCCGAGGCCGGCCAGGGCGCGGGCGGCACTGATGCCGCTCACGCCGAGACCGGCGACGGTGATGTTCTTGTCCTGCCAGGACGTCACTTGTCGGCTGCCCATCCCGCGTAGAAGAGACCGAGACCAACGATCACGCACATGCCCTGGATGATCCAGAAGCGGACCACGACCAGCACCTCGGACCAGCCCTTGAGCTCGAAGTGGTGCTGCAGTGGCGCCATCCGGAAGACCCGCTTGCCGGTCATCTTGAAGGAACCGACCTGGATGACGACCGACATCGTGATGAGCACGAAGAGGCCGCCGAGGAGCGCCATCAGGAACTCCGTGCGGGAGCAGATGGCGAGGCCCGCGAGCGCGCCGCCGAGGGCGAGCGAGCCGGTGTCACCCATGAAGATCTTGGCGGGCGAGGTGTTCCACCACAGGAAGCCGAAGCAGGCGCCCATGAGGGCGGAGGCGACGACCGCGAGGTCGAGCGGGTCGCGCACCTCGAAGCACGCGTTCGGGTTGGTGAGGTCACCGGCCCTGGCGCAGGACTCCTGGAACTGCCAGACACCGATGAAGGTGTAGGCGCCGAAGACCATCACGGCGGCGCCGGTCGCGAGACCGTCCAGGCCGTCGGTGAGGTTCACGCCGTTGGACATCGCCAGGATCATGAACAGCGCCCAGACCACGAACAGCACCGGACCTATCGACCAGCCGAAGTCCGTGACGAACGACAGCTTGGTGGAGGCCGGGGTCAGCCCGCGGGAGTCCTTGAACTGGAGGGCCAGTACCGCGAAGGCGATGCCGACGATCAGCTGGCCGGACATCTTCGCCTTGGCCCGCAGACCCAGCGAACGCCGCTTGACGATCTTGATGTAGTCGTCCAGGTACCCGACGATGCCCATGCCGGCCATCAGGAACAGGACGAGCAGGCCCGAGAAGCTCGGCTCCTCACCGGTGAGGACCTTCGTCAGGGCGTACGCGATGAGCGTCGCCAGGATGAAGGAGATACCGCCCATGGTGGGCGTGCCCTTCTTCCCGGCGTGGCCGCGGGGGCCGTCGTCGCGGATGAACTGGCCGTAGCCCTTGCGGGCGAGCAGCTTGATCAGCAGCGGGGTGCCGATGACGGTGAGGAACATGCCGATGACACCGGCGAACAGGATCTGCCTCATCGGTCGGCGACCTCGCCCTCGACAGTGCTGTCGAGAAGGCCCTGGGCCACCCGCTCCAGACCGGCCGACCTGGAAGCCTTCACCAGCACGACGTCACCCGGGCGCAGTTCACTGCGCAACAGGTCGACCGCCGCCTGTGCGTCGGACACGAGCACCGACTCCTCACCCCACGAACCCTCGTTATATGCGCCCAGTTGCAGCCAGGATGCTTCCCTGCCCCCGACTGCGACGAGCTTGCTCACGTTGAGCCGGACGACAAGCCGCCCGACCGCGTCGTGCTCGGCGAGAGCGTCGTCTCCGAGCTCGGCCATCGGGCCGAGCACCGCCCACGTGCGTCCCCCGTTCGCCCTGCCGGCACCGCCCATCGCGGCGAGCGCGCGGAGTGCGGCCCGCATGGACTCGGGGTTCGCGTTGTAGGCGTCGTTGACGATCGTCACACCGTCCGCCCGCTCGGTGACCTCCATCCGCCACCGGGACAGCGTGCCCGCCCCGGAGAGCGCCGTGGCGATCTCCTGTGCGGACATGCCCAGTACATGGGCGACGGCGGCCGCGGCGAGCGCGTTCGACACGTGGTGCTCACCGTACAGCCGCAAGGTCACGTCGCTGCACCCGGTCGGTGTGTGCAGTGTGAAGGAAGCCTGCCCCCTGTCCGTCATGCGCACTTCGGTGGCCCGGATTTCGGCGTCCTCGGCCTCACCGAACAGGACCGTACGGGCCTTCGTGCGCCCGGCCATCTCACGAACCAGCAGGTCATCGGCGTTGAGGACGGCGACTCCGCCCTCCGCCTCGGCCGGCAGGGCCTCGACCAGCTCCCCCTTGGCCTGCGCGATCTGCTCACGGCCGCCGAACTCGCCGATGTGGGCGGTGCCGACGTTGAGGACCAGACCGATCCGCGGGGGCGTCAGTCCGGTGAGGTAGCGGATGTGGCCGATGCCGCGGGCGCCCATCTCCAGGACCAGGTGCTGGGTGTCCTCGGTGACGCGCAGCGTCGTGATCGGCAGGCCGATCTCGTTGTTGAGGTTCCCGGGGGTCCACACGGTGGGCGCGTGGTGCTGCAGCACCTGCGCGATCAGGTCCTTGGTGGAGGTCTTGCCGGCGGATCCGGTGAGGGCCACGACGTCGGTGCCCAGGCGGGTGACCACGGCCCGGGCGAGTGCGCCGAGGGCGGCCACCACGTCGGGGACCACGATGGCCGGTACGCCGACGGGCCGGGTCGCGAGGACGCCCACGGCCCCGGCGGACACCGCGCGCCGCGCGTAGTCGTGGCCGTCGACCCGCTCGCCGACGAAGGCGGCGAACAGGCTGCCCGGCCCGACCTCACGGGAGTCGTAGACCACGGGGCCCGTGACCTGAACGGACGGATCCGGTATGTCGTGGGGCCGCCCGCCGGTGATGTCGGCGATCTCGGCGAGGGAAAGGGCGATCACTGGTTCACCTCGGCCTGTCGGACCTGAGTCGTTTCATCGAGCGCGGCCGTCCGGTCGAGCACGGCCTGGTGCTCGATCGCGGCGCGGAGCACCTCGCGGTCGTCGAAGGGGCGTACGACACCGGCGGTGTCCTGGCCCTGCTCGTGCCCCTTGCCGGCCACCAGCACGGTGTCACCGGGCCGGGCGCGGGCGACGGCGGCGGCGACGGCCGCGGCCCGGTCGGCGTCGACCAGGACGGTGCCCCGCTCGGCGGGCGGCACGGACACGGCGCCCTCGAACATCGCGGCGAGGATCGCGAGCGGGTCCTCGGAGCGCGGGTTGTCGGAGGTCAGGACGGCGACGTCGGCGAACCGGGCGGCCGCGGCCCCCATCGGGCCGCGCTTGGTGGTGTCACGGTCGCCGCCGCAGCCGAGCACGATGTGCAGCTTGCCCTCGGTGACCTCGCGCAGCGCGCGCAGCACCGATTCCACGGCGTCCGTCTTGTGCGCGTAGTCGACGACGGCGAGGTACGGCTGTCCCGCGTCCACCCGCTCCAGCCGGCCGGGGACCCCGGGGACCGCGGCGACGCCGTCCGCGGCGGTCTGCGGGTCGAGGCCGGCGGCGGCGAGCGTGACGATCGCGGCGACGGTGTTGGCGACGTTGAACGGGCCGGGCAGCGGCGCGGTGGCGCGGACGCGCTGTCCTTCGGGGCCCAGCAGGGTCAGGGTGGAGCTCGCCGGGCCGAAGACCACGTCCTCGGCGCGCCAGTCGGCGGCCGGGTCGCCCGCGGCGGAGAAGGTGACGACCGGGACGGTGGCCTCCTTGGCCAGGCGGCGGCCGTACTCGTCGTCGAGGTTGACCACGCCCAGGCGGGCCCGGCGGGAGGTGAAGAGCCCCGCCTTGGCCTGGAAGTAGTCCTCCATGCCGGAGTGGAACTCCATGTGCTCCGGGCTCAGGTTGTTGAAGACGGCGACGTCGAAGACGCAGCCGTCGACCCGGCCGAGCACCAGGGCGTGGCTGGAGACCTCCATGGCCACGGCCTCGACCCCGCGTTCGCGCATGACCGCGAAGAGGGCCTGGAGGTCGGTGGCCTCGGGGGTGGTCCGCTCGGACTTGATGCGCTCGTCGCCGATGCGCATCTCGACGGTGCCGACCAGTCCGGTGCTGCGGCCCGCCGCGCGCAGGCCGCCCTCGACGAGGTACGCCGTGGTGGTCTTGCCGGAGGTGCCGGTGATGCCGATCTGGAGCAGGCCCTCACCGGGGCGTCCGTAGATCGCGGCGGCGAGCTCTCCCATCCGGCCGCGCGGGTCGTCGACGGTCAGGACCGGCAGGCCGGTCGCCGCGGCGCGCTCCGCCCCCGCAGGGTCGGTCAGCACGGCGGCGGCGCCGAGGCCGGCCGCCTGGGCGGCGAAGTCGGCGCCGTGCGTCCTGGCTCCCGGCAGGGCCGCGTACAGGTCACCGGGGCGGACCGCACGGGAGTCGTGCGTGATGCCGGTGATCTGCGCCGCACCGGGCGCCGGGATGCCCAGCAGGGTGGCCAGCTCGCCCAGCGGGCTCGGGCTGGCCGACGCGGGCCGGGGCGCTCCCGGCGGCGTTGCCGGGGCTTTCTGGGTCTTTCTGGGCTGATCAGCGTGGGGCACGGCGGTGAGCGTACCGGGCGCGGCGGGCCGCCCGCGAAGTGAGGCCCCGGCCTCGGCGTCGGCGGTCGTCGGGTTCCCGGGTTTCGGGGTGATGGTTGTCACTGATGGTGCCTCACGCTTTTCTGGCGGGCCGGCCTGGCTGTGGGTCACTGACCGGGCTGCGGACTGGGCTGCGGGGCGGGCTGCGCGGCGGGCTGAGGAGCGGCGTCGTAGGTGACGGGGAGCCCGGCAGGCGCGGTTCCCGTGGGGGCCACCTGGAGGGTCTTGAGCGCGAACTCCATGACCTTCTTGTAGATGGGGCCGCAGATCTGGCCGCCGAAGTAGCTGCCCTTCGTGGGGTTCTGGATGGCGCAGTAGACGGTGATGCGCGGGTTGTCCGCGGGTGCGAATCCGGCGAAGGAGGCGGTGTAGCCCTTGTAGCGGCCGGTGGCCGGATCCACTCGGTTGGAGGTGCCGGTCTTGCCGCCGACCCGGTAGCCGGGGATCCGCGCCTTGGTGCCGGTGCCCTCCTGGTCGTCGACCACGGATTCGAGCATCTCGGCGAGGGTCTTGGCGGTCTCGGCACTGACCACGCGGCTGCGCTCGGGGGCCGGGGCCGGGGTGAAGCGGCCGTCGGGGCCCTTGGTGCCGCGTACCAGCGTCGGCTCGATGCGGACCCCGCCGTTGGCGATGGTCGAGTACACGGAGGCGGCCTGCATGGCGTTGAGGGAGAGTCCCTGGCCGAAGGGGATCGTGTACTGCTGGGAGGTGGACCAGTCCTTGGCGTCGGCGAGGATGCCGCGGGACTCTCCGGGGTAGTTCAGGCCGGTGGGCCGGCCGATGCCGAACTTGGTCAGGTAGGAGTGCAGGACCTCGTTGGCCTCGGGCTGGGTGGGGCCGAGCTGGCCGGTGGCCAGGATGGTGCCGATGTTGGAGGACTTGGCGAGGACCCCGTTGAGGGTCAGGTACCAGGTCGGGTGGTCGATGTCGTCCTTGAACAGCCGGTCGCCGCGGTGCAGCCGGTTGGGGACCTCGACACGGGTCTCCGGGGTGGCCTTCTTCTCCTCCAGCACGGCGGCCATCGACATGACCTTGGCGGTGGAGCCGGGCTCGTACACGTCCTGGAGCGCGGCGTTGCCCATGGCGGCGGATCGGGCCCGGGTCAGGTCGTTGGGGTCGAAGCCCGGGGCGTTGGCCATGGCCAGTACCTCGCCGGTGCGGGTGTCCTGGACGATGACGTAGCCGCGGTCGGCCTCGGACTTCTGGACCTGCTCGGCGATCGCGCTCTGCGCCGCCCACTGGATGTCCCGGTCGATGGTCAGCTGGATGTCCTCGCCGGGGACGGCGGGCTTCTCGTTGGAGTCGGCGGTGGGCACCTGGCGGCCGCCGGACTGGGCGTAGGTGATCTCGCCGTCCTTGCCGGACAGCTTCTTGTCGAGGGAGGACTCCAGGCCTCCGGCGCCCTTGCCCTCGGCGTTGACGTAACCCAGTATCCCGGCGGCGAGGTCGCCGTTCGGGTACACGCGCTTGCTGCTGGTCTCCTTGAACACGCCGGCGAGGACGTTGGCGCCGGGGCCGTTGCTCCGCTTGTCGGCCGCCGCCTTGTCCGCGAAGACCCGCTTGAGGTCCTTGATCTGGTTCCAGACCTGGGGGGTCTGGCGCTGGGCGAGGACGACGTACCGGGAGTTCTTGCTGCTCAGCCGCTGGGTGAGCTCCTTGGCGTCCTTGCCGAGGATGGGCGCGAGGAGGGCGGCGGCCTGCTGCGGGGCGTCGGGGGCCTTGCTGTCCTGCGGGGTGAACATCTTCGGGTCGGCGGTGATGTCGTACGCGTCGACGCTGGTGGCGAGGGCCACGCCCCGGCGGTCGGTGATCTCACCGCGCTCGGCGGCCAGCTTGACGCTCGTGTAGCGGTTCTTGGAGGCCTCGGCGGAGAACGCCGCGGCGTCGACGGCCTGGACCTGGAGCAGGCGGACCACGAAGGCCAGCATGACGAGGGTCAGGCCGACGCTGACCAGGCGCAGCCGGGGCCGCGGGCTGCCGAGCCGGATCGTGTGCGGGGTACGGGGGCCCGTCGGCCGCCGGGTCGCGGGGCGCGAGGCCGGGCGGGCGGTGGCCCTGGCCCGGTCGCCGGCCCGCGGCGGCCTGGCCGGTCCGGGCACCCGCCGCCGGGGCGGCTCCTGCGGGCTCACGCGGCCACCACCGGGGCAGTGCCGGGGCTCCGCCCCGAACCCCGCTCCTCAAACGCCGGAGGGGCTGGATGGGAACGGTGGATCACGGCGTCACCTTCCGGGGGTCTGGTTGGGCTGCGGGGAACCACTGGCGGCGGAGGGCGCGGCGGAGGGCACCGGCTGGCCCGGGGCGGCGGCCGGCGCCGGGGCCGACGCGGCGGGTGCGGCCGGGGGGCTCGGGGTCGGCGACGGCGGGGCTTCGGCCGGTGCCGCGCTGCCGGCGACCTTGCCGTCCGGGCCGATGAAGACCGGGCTGCCGCCGGGGACCAGGCCCAGCTCGTGCGCCCGGCGCTGGAGCGCGTCGGGCGCGGAGTAGGCGTCGACGTCGCGCTGCAGCGCCTGCTCCTCGTCGGTGAGGGCTGTGGTCTCCTTCGTGAGCTTGCTGAGCTGGAAGGAGCCTTCGTTCAGTGCCGAGTTCAGCAGCAGCAGGCTGATCAGGCCGCCGCCGAGCAGGGCCACGACCAGCAGGACGAACGGCATCCGGGCCGCCTGCCCGCCGGGCCGCGGGCGGGCGGGGCGGCCGCCGAGCGCCCGGCCGAGGCGGGCCGCCTGCCCGCGGGTCAGCGTGGCGACCTTCCCGGCCTTGGTCACAGTCGCGCCTCCCGGATGCGTTCGACGCCGCGGAATCTGGCCGGGGCGGCCCGCCGGTTCTCGGCGATCTCCTCCTCGGTGGGCAGCTCGGCGCCGCGCGTGAGCAGTTTCAGCTTCGGCTGGTACTTCTCCGGCACCACCGGCAGGCCGGGCGGGGCCGTCGAGGTCGCGCCGGCCGCGAAGACCTGCTTGACCAGCCGGTCTTCCAGCGAGTGGTACGAGAGCACCGCGATCCGGCCGCCGACCGCGATCCGGTCCACCGCCGCCGGGATGGCCCGCTCCAGCCCGGAGAGCTCCCCGTTGACCTCGATCCGCAGCGCCTGGAAGGTCCGCTTCGCCGGGTTGCCGCCGGTCCGCTTGGCGGCCTGCGGAAGGGAGTCGCGGATCAGTTCGACCAGCCGGGCGCTGTTGGTGAAGGGCTCCTTCTCCCGCTCCCGGACGATTGCCGAGACGATCCGCTTGGCCTGCTTCTCCTCGCCGTACTGGCGCAGGATCCGCACCAGCTCGCCCGGCGCGTAGCTGTTGAGCACCTCGGCGGCGCTGATGCCCGTCGTCTGGTCCATGCGCATGTCCAGCGGCGCGTCCTGGGCGTACGCGAACCCGCGGTCGGCCTCGTCCAGCTGCATGGAGGAGACGCCCAGGTCGAAGAGGATGCCCTGGACCGCCGGAATGCCCAGCCCGTCCAGGACCTCGGCGAGGTCGGCGTAGATCGCGTGGACGAGGGTGGCCCGGTCGCCGAAGGGCGCGAGCCGCTCGCCGGAGAGCCGCAGGGCCTCCTTGTCGCGGTCGAGGCCGATCAGGTGGGCCTCGGGGAACCGGGTCAGCAGGGCCTCGCTGTGGCCGCCGAGGCCGAGGGTGCAGTCGACGACGACGGCCCCGGGCCTCTCCAGCGCCGGGGCCAACAGGTCCAGGCACCGCTGGAGCATCACCGGGACATGTCGGGACTCGCTAGTCAAAGCGCCCTCTCAGATAACGGCGCGGCAGGCGTACGCACCACCGGGTCCCCGCATCCGCGGCCGGCGCCGGGGAAGGTGGCGCCGGCCGGCCGGTGAGCGGGAGAGGGCCGGGCCGTACGTACGCGCCGCGCACGCGGAGTGTTCATCGGGGGCCGGGCGGCCGGTCAGGGCCGGGCTCCGGCCGGTTCGCGTCACTTTAGTGCAACGGTCGCCGCGGTCAACGAACCGCCCCGCGCGCCGTGCACGGCTCTCGGGACGAACCGGCAAATGCCGCGAATCACCCGAACAGCCGCGTCACGCCCACCCCTGTGGGTTAGCTCACAACAAGCCTCGTTGGCGTTCTTTGTCCGCTCTCACGCGAGGCCACAACCCGCCGTGACCACTAACGTCGTACCCATGACGACTTCCGCATCCCTGCCTGCCGAGTCCGCGTCCGAGGCATCCGTCGGCGGATCCGTCACCGACCGGCTGGTCGAGGCGAATCAGCGCTACGCCGCGGAGTTCTCCGACCCCGGCATGGACGCCCACCCCGTCCTCAAGGTCGCCGTCGTGGCCTGCATGGACGCCCGCCTCGACCTGCACAAGGCCCTCGGCCTGGAACTCGGCGACTGTCACACGATCCGCAACGCGGGCGGTGTGGTCACCGACGACACGATCCGCTCCCTCACGATCAGCCAGCGCGCCCTGGGCACCCGCACGGTGATACTCATCCACCACACCGGCTGTGGTCTGGAGAACCTGACCGAGGACTTCCGGCACGAGCTGGAGGACGAGGTCGGCCAGCGCCCCGCCTGGGCCGTCGAGGCCTTCCGGGACGTCGACCAGGACGTTCGCCAGTCGATGCAGCGGGTCCGCACGAACCCGTTCCTGCCCCACAAGGACGATGTGCGAGGCTTCGTCTTCGATGTGCACACCGGGCTCCTGCGGGAGATCGATCCCAGCTCTTGAGTGACACAAGGCCGTAACGCCGTCAAGAATGCGGGATGGCACCACCCGGGATCCCCGGGCCCGGTGTCCGTGTTTCGGGGTGGGCCGGTTCATGCGCCAAGGGCGTCGGCCCTGGGAAAGGGCCGAGGAGAACCAAGGTGACGACGTACGACGACCGAGCGAGCCTCGCGGATCTGACCAGCACGGTGGAGCGGGTGCGCCGGTCGGTCGAGAGCGTGATCGAGGGCAAGCCCGAGGTCGTCCGCCTCGCGCTGACCGTGCTCCTCGCCGAGGGACACCTGCTGATCGAGGACGTACCCGGCGTCGGCAAGACGATGCTCGCCAAGACGCTCGCCAAGTCCATCGACTGCTCGGTCCAGCGCATCCAGTTCACGCCGGACCTGCTGCCCTCCGACATCACCGGCGTCAGCATCTACGACCAGCAGCGCCGCGAGTTCGAGTTCAAGCCCGGCGCGATCTTCGCGCAGATCGTCATCGGTGACGAGATCAACCGCGCCTCGCCGAAGACCCAGTCCGCGCTGCTGGAGTCGATGGAGGAGCGCCAGGTCACCATCGACGGCACGACCTACACGCTGCCCACCCCCTTCATGGTCGTCGCCACCCAGAACCCGGTGGAGATGGAGGGCACGTACCCGCTGCCCGAGGCCCAGCGCGACCGCTTCATGGCCCGCGTCTCCGTCGGCTACCCCAGCCCCGAGGCCGAGCTCCAGATGCTCGACGTGCACGGCGGGGTCTCCCCGCTCGACGACCTGACGTCCGTCGCGCACTCCCACGAGATCGTCAAGCTGATCGAGGCGGTCCGCGAGGTGTACGTGGCCGAGCCCGTCAAGCGCTACGTCGTCGACCTGGTCTCCGCCACCCGCACCCACCCCGACCTGCGGCTCGGCGCCTCGCCCCGGGCCACCCTGCACCTGCTGCGCGCCGTGAAGGCCTCCGCCGCGCTCGCCGGCCGGGACTACGTCCTGCCCGACGACGTCCAGGCCCTGGCCGCCCCGGTCCTCGCACACCGGCTGCTGCCCACCGCGCAGGCCCAGCTGAACCGCCGCAGCGCCGAGCAGGTCGTCGGCGAGATCCTGCAGCGCACCCCCGTACCGGCCGCGCACGCCCGCGGCGAGATGCCGCCCGGCGCGGGCATCCGGGGCTTCTGATGAGCGCCGGTGGCCCGCGCGGCGCCGGTGGCCCGGGGGACGGCGGCGGACTGCGCGCGTCGCTGTCCGGACTGACCACCCGCGGCCGCTCGTTCCTGGCCGCCGGGATAGCCGCCGCCGCCTGCGCGTACGTCCTGGGCCAGGGCGAACTGCTGCGGGTCGGCATGCTGCTCGCCCTCCTGCCGCTGATCTGCGTCTACGCCCTCCACCGCACCCGCTTCCGGGTCTCCGGCAGCCGCCGGCTCAGCCCGGGGCGGGTCCCCGCGGGCAGCGAGGCCCGCGTGCAGCTGCGCATGGACAACGTCTCCCGGCTCCCCACCGGCCTGCTGATGCTCCAGGACCGGGTGCCCTACGTACTGGGCCCGCGCCCGCGGTTCGTACTGGACCGGGTCGAGCCCGGCGGCCGCCGCGAGGTGTCCTACCGGGTCCGCTCCGATCTGCGCGGCCGCTATCCGCTCGGCCCGCTGCAGCTGCGCCTCTCCGACCCCTTCGGGCTGGTCGAACTGACCCGTTCCTTCAGCACCTACGACACCCTCACCGTCATCCCGCGCACCGAGCCCCTGCCGCCGGTCCGCCTGGCCGGCGAGTCCAACGGCTACGGCGACGGCAGCCGCCGCTCCCTGGCCCTGGCCGGCGACGACGACGTGATCCCCCGCGGCTACCGGCGCGGCGACGACCTGCGCCGGGTGCACTGGCGCTCCACCGCCCGCTACGGCGAGCTGATGGTCCGCCGCGAGGAGCAGCCGCAGCGCAGCCGCGCCACCGTCCTGCTGGACACCCGGCGCCTGGCCTTCGACGGCGCCGGCCCCGACTCCGCCTTCGAGTGGGCCGTCTCGGCGGCCGCCTCCAGCCTGGTGCACGTCCTGGAACAGGGCTTCTCCGCACGGCTGCTCACCGACACCGGCGACGCCGTGCCCGGTGAGGGCGGCGGCGGTTTCTCCTCCGGCGGGCAGGAGTCCGCGGAAGCCGCCGGGCTGATGCTGGACACCCTCGCGGTCGTGGGGCACTCCGACGGCGCCGGACTCTCCCGCGCCTACGACGCGGTGCGCTCCGGCGGCAGCGGCGGCTTCGGCGGAGCCGGCGGTGACGGGCTCCTCATCGCCTTCTTCGGCGACCTGGACGACGTACAGACAGAACTGGCCGCCCGGATGCGCCAGCGCACCTCGGGTGCGGTGGCCTTCGTCCTGGACTCCGCGAGCTGGGGCGGACAGCCCGCTCCGGGGCACGCCGTGCCCGCGCTGGAGGAGCGGCTGCGCAGGCTGCGCGACGCGGGCTGGACCGCACTGGCCGCCCCGCCCGGGGTGGCCTTCGGCGAACTGTGGCGCCAGGCCGGAACCGCGCGCGTCGGTACGGGAACCACCGGAGGTCGGGAATGAGCGGGCGGGCGAAACTGACGCTGTTCGCGGCACTGGCGACGCTGCTCACCTCGTGGTCGCTGAACCCGCTGGTGGACTCGCAGGCCTGGCTGCTGCAGGCGGCGCTGCTGCTCGCCGTGCAGAGCGCGGTGGGCGCCGGGGTCCGGCGGGTGCCGCTGGCCCGGACGCTGACCGTGGCCGCGCAGGCGCTGGTCTCGCTGCTGCTGCTCGCGTTCCTCTACGCCGGCAAGGGCGAGTCCCACGGGGACGGGCCGCTGGCCTACCTGGTGACCGACTTCGGCGCGCTGTTCGGTCAGGGCGTCCGGGACGTGGGCGAGTTCGCCATCCCGGCCCCGCTGACGGACGGCATCAAGCTGCTGCTGGTGTCCGGCGTGCTGCTGATCGGGCTGCTGGTGGACACCCTGGCGGTGACCCTGCGCACGGCCGCCGCGGCCGGGCTGCCGCTGCTGGCGCTGTACTCGGTGGCCTCGGGCCTGGCGGGCGGCGGGGACGCCTCCTGGTTCTCCTTCCTGCTCGCGGGCTGCGGCTACCTGATGCTGCTGCTGTCCGAGGGCCGTGACCGGCTCGCCCAGTGGGGGCGCGTCTTCGGCGCGGCCCCGCGCCGGGGCGCCGCCGACTCCGGCCTCGGCAACGGGGCGGGCGGGCAGGCGACGGCGCCCGTGAAGTTCGGGCGGCGGATCGGCGCGGTGACCCTGGGCCTGGCGCTGGCGGTGCCGGCCGTCCTGCCCTCGCTCGGCGGCGGGCTGCTGGGCGGCACGCAGGACGCCGACGAGGACGGCGGCGGCGCGGGCGGGACGATCTCGGCGGTCAACCCGCTGGTCTCCCTGCAGAGCAACCTGAACGCGCAGGACAACCGCGTGATCATGCGGTACCGGACGAACAGCCCGCAGCAGGGCGAGCAGTACCTGCGGATCGTGGCCCTGGACGAGTTCAACGGCGTCAAGTGGGAGGCCTCCGGGCGGGCCCTGATCGACGTGCCCGAGGAGCTGCCGGCACCGCCCGGGCTCCGCGCCCCGGTCAGCGGCAGCGCGGTCGAGGTCACCACCAGCATCTCGGCGGCGGACTACTTCACCCAGCGCTACCTCCCCATGCCGTACCCGGCGACGTCCGTGAACATCGGCGGCAAGTGGCGGTTCGAGCCGGTCGGCCGGACCCTGGTCGGCGACCAGCTGGGCCGCGACAGGTTCCAGAACGTCCAGGGCGCCGAATACGTAGTGCGCAGCCTGCTGCTGAAGCCGACGGCCCAGCAGCTCCAGAAGGCCCCGGAGCCCGACCCGGCGATCCGGGAGGAATACACGAAGCTCCCGGACAACCTGCCGCCGGCGGTCGCCGAGCGGGCCCGTCAGGTGACGCAGGGGGCGAAGGACGACTACACGCGGGCCGTGAAGCTGCAGGACTACTTCGCCGTGAACGGCGGGTTCCGCTACAACACGAAGACGGCCTCGGGAACGGGTCCGCAGGCGGTCGCCCGGTTCCTCGACGACAAGGAAGGCTTCTGCGTCCACTTCGCCTTCTCGATGGCGGCGATGTCGCGCTCGCTGGGCATCCCGGCCCGCGTCGCGGTGGGCTTCACGCCCGGCGAGAAGCAGTCGGACGGCAGCGTGAACGTGTCGATGCGCGACGCGCACGCCTGGCCCGAGCTGTACTTCGAGGGTGTGGGCTGGACCCGCTTCGAGCCGACGCCCCGCTCCGGCATCAACATTCCGGACTACTCCCGGGCCCAGACGCCGGCCGCCCAGCCGTCCGCGCCGGCGCCGTTGCCCTCGGCGAGCGCGGTGCTGCCTTCGACGGAGCCCTCGGCGACCCCCGAGTGCCCGCCGGCCCTGAAGAAGCTCGGCGAGTGCGGCGCCGCGGCGCCCGTGCAGAACGCGAGCGGCGGGGGCGGGCCGTCGGTGACGACGGTCCTCGGCTGGGCGGGACTCGTGGTGGCGGTGCTGGGCCTGCCCCTGCTCCCGCTGCTGTGGCGGACGCGGCTGCGGGCCCGGCGCCTGGCGACCGGGGAGGTCCTGACGGCCTGGCGGGAACTGGGCGACACCGCCTGGGACGCGGGTGTGGTCCCGGACGAGGCGCTGTCCCCGCGCCGGGCGGCGAGCCGGATCGTGGAGCTGGGCCGCCTGGAGCCGGAACCGGCGGCGGCGGTGCACCGGGTCGCCGGTGCGGTGGAACGGGCCTTGTACGCACCCCCGGGCGCGGAGGTCTCGTACCCGGAGCTGGCGGACGACGTACTGCTGGCCCGTACGGGCCTGCTGGCGTCCGCGGACCGGCTTCCCCGGCTGCGCGCCCTGCTGCTGCCCCGCTCGGCGGCCCGCATCTCCTGGGCCCTCTCGGCCCGCCGGTCCGCGGTCACCGCGGCGCTGTCGACCCGCCTGACGGCCGCCCGCCTCCGGCTCCCGCTGAGGAACCGCGGCTGAGCCAGACCAGCCCCGCCAGGGGGCACCTCCCAGCGGTAGCCGGGGGAGTTCGAGGCGCGGGGTCCGGGGCGGAGCCCCGGCAACGGTGGCGCGCCGACGCACGAACGGCAGAACCCGCGGACGCGAAAAGGCGGTGAGGCTCGATCCCCCCGAGCCCCGCCGCCTTCTCACGTCCTGCGTCACCGGGTTACGTGTCCCCCGTCCCGGTCACGGAAGGAGGCACCCGGTCCGCTCCGCAGCCCCGTGTCGGCGGTGCGGACCGGGTCTCCTGTCCGTTGCTCCCAGTCTGGCGTCCGCGCAGGTGGGAGCCCATCCGCGCACGTACTCATTTCCGCGCCTAGGTACGGATACTCAGCCGGCGCGGCCGGCCCCACCAGTTCTACGGGGCGGCGCGCCCGCGCGGCACCGCCGACTGGGGGGTCCCGGCGCGCCGGGACTCAGCGGTTGCCGCTGACCCGGCCCCGCAGCAGCAGCGACAGCGCCGAGTGCACGTCGTCCAGGGACCGCTCGCTCTGGAAGGACTGCCAGTCCAGCGCGGCCACCAGCACCATCCCGACCATCGCGGCCGCCGTGAGCGGCACGTCGATCTCGGCGCTCAGCTCACCGCGTTCGACGCCCTCGCGCAGCACCTTCTCCACGACGGCCACCGCCTCCTGCCGGACCACCATCAGCGTGGACTGCCACGCCCGGTTGGTGCGCCACAGCTCGGCGACGTAGAGCTGGGTGAAGGCCGGGTACCGGTCGATGAAGACGAGCCCCGCGCGGATCATGGCGTCGAGCGCCTCGACACGGCTGCCGCCTCGGGCCTCCGTCTCCTCGGCCGCCGTCCGCAGAGAGACCGTCAGCAGGCCGACGCCGTGCCGCAGCAGCTCCTCGAAGAGCTCGTTCTTGCTCGCGAAGTTGTAGTAGACCGTGCCTTTCGCGACGCCCGCCCGCTCGGCGATCTCATCGACCGTGGTCGCGGAGAAACCCTGCTCGGCGATCAGGGTGACGGCCGCTTCGTAGAGCTTCTGCCGGGTGATCGCACGACGGCCCCCGCCGGTACCCGTACCGGTGCTGCTGCTTTCCATGGCGCTGATTGTCACAGGTCAACACGTCCCTACAGGCTCAGTTCCGGGTGCAGTCGGTCCATGGTCCACACCTGCTTGCCGCGGGCGGCGAGCGCGGTGAGGGCCAGGGCGCCGGCCGTGAAGGCCAGCAGGACCGCGCCGCCCTGCCAGACCGGGGCGAGGTCGCCGCCGGTGATGAGGCGGCGCAGGCTCTCGACGATGTACGACATCGGCAGGTACGGGTGGATCCAGTTGAAGAAGTCCGGGCTGGTCTGCACGGGGTAGGTGCCGCCCGCCGAGGTCAGCTGGAGCATCAGGACGGCCAGCACCAGGATGCGGCCGGCGGCGCCGAACTTGGCGTTCAGCCACTGGACGATCGCCGCGAAGCAGCCGGTGACCAGCATCAGGAAGCCGATGGTCAGGGCCGGGTGGGCCATCTTCAGGCCGAGTCCGGGCGCCCAGTGCAGTACGGACATCAGCAGGGCCACCTGCGCCGTGCCGAGGCCCGCCACGGGCAGCCAGCCGGCGAGGGCGACCCGCCAGGGCGAGGCACCGGCGGCCAGGGCCCGCCGGTTCAGCGGGGCGATCAGCATGTAGGCGACCATCGAGCCGACCCAGAGGGACAGCGGGATGAAGTAGGGCGCGAAGCCGGTGCCGTAGTTGGGCGCCTTGTGCAGGGACTGGTTGGCGAGCTGGATCGGGTCGGCCATGACCTGGGTGCGCTGGTCGCGCTGCTGCTGGTCGTAGTCGGGGATCTTGCCGGCGCCCTCGTGCAGGCCGCCGGCGAGCTCGCCGGTGCCGTCGACGAGCTTGTACATGCCGCCGTCGAGCCGGTGGGCGCCGTCGCCGAGCTTGCCGACGCCGTCGGTGAGGGCGCCGGAGCCGGTGGTGGCGGAGCCGAGGCCGGTGTGCAGCTGGGCCATGCCGGCGGACACCTTGTGGGCACCGGCGTTGAGGGCGTTGACCTTGGCGACGGCCGCGTCGAGATCGCTCGCGAGCCGCGGGGCCTTGTCGACGAGCTCGCGGGCCTTGTTCTCCAGGTCCGTGAGCTGGGTGCGGAGCTTGGCGACGTCACCGTTGGCGTTCTTGGCCAGGGTGCTGACGTCCCCGCTGAGCTCGGCGGCCTCGGCCGTGCTGTCCCTGACCGTCTTCAGGTCGGGGCAGGAGGCCAGGTGCGGTTCGCCGCCGGCGGTCACGCAGTGCTTGGTGTAGTACGTGTCGGCGACGGTGGCCGCCTTCTTGGCGGCAGCGGCGGCGGCCGGGGCCTTCTCGGCGAACTTGTCGAGGTGGTTGCGGACGACCTTCGCGCTGTCGGCGACCAGTTCGGCGGTGTCGGCCAGGTTCTTGGGGTCCTTGACGAAGGGGCGGGCCTTGTCCGCGGCCCCGTTGACCTTGTCGGCCAGCGCCTGGGTACCGTCCGCGACGTCCTTGGAGCCGGTCTCCAGCTTGCCGGCCGCCGTGTTCAGCTTCTGGAGGCCGCTGTTGAGCTCGCCGGACTTCTCCTGCGCCGTGTCGAGGCCGTCGGCGAGCTCCTTGGCGCCTTCCTGGGCCTTGCCCGCGCCGTCCTTAAGCTTGTCGGCGCCATCGGCGGCCTCGGCGGTCTTGTCGTGCAGGTCGGAGAAGTTGACGAAGATCTTGTCGAGGAAATTGCGGGAGGCGTTGGCGGACGCCGCCGAGCGGACCTCGGCGAAGACGGTGCGCGAGATCGAGCCGACGATGTAGTTGTTGGCGTCGTTCGTGCGGACCTGGAGGGCCCCGGTGGTGGGGTCCTCGCCGGAGCTGGAGGCGATCTTCGCGCTGAAGTCGGCGGGCATGGTCAGGGTCAGGTAGTACGTACCGTCCTCCAGGCCCTTGGCCGCCTCCTTCGCGCTCGCGTCGTGCCATTCGAAGGACTTCTTGCTGGCGTGCAGCTTCTTGGCGATCTCGGCGCCGACGTCGAGGCGCTTGCCGTCGACGGTCGTGCCCTTGTCGTCGTTGACGACGGCGACGGGCACCCGGTCGAGGTTCTTGTAGGGGTCCCAGAAGGACCACAGGTACAGGGCTCCGTAGAGCAGCGGCAGCAGGAGCAGCGCGACGAGCGCGGCCCGGGGCAGCTTCCCCCGCCCGAACCGCTTCAGCTCAAGCGCGGCCAGCTTCGGCGAGCGCATCGTCCGCCCCCTTCGTGTCGTCGTTCTCGGAATCGCTCTTGGCGTCGTGCTTCGCGTCGTGCTTCGTGTCGGTCTCGGAGCCGCTGTCGGCGTCTGCGTCCGCGTCCAGGTCGCTCTGCGCGACGGCGGGCGCGTCCGGCGCGTCCGGCCCGGCCGGCCCGGCCGGCTCCTTGGGGGAGGTCCGCAGGACGACCGCGTCGGCGGGCGCCTCGCTGCACACCGCGAGGACGGTGATCCCGCGGGCGGCGACCGTGCGGAGCAGGTCCCAGGCCTCGGCGCGTTCGGTGTCCGACAGCTTGAGGTCGAGGTCGTCGAGGGCCAGCAGCCCCGGGGAGCCCAGCAGCGCGATGGCGACGGACAGCCGTACGGACTCCAGCCGTTCCAGATCCCGTACGGAGGTCCGCTCGCCCTTGGGCAGCGTGGCGAGATCCAGTCCGGCGGCCTCCAGGGCGGCGGCGATCCGCGCCTCGGCGGCGGCGCGGCGCTCGGCCCGGGGCCGCAGCATCGCGCGGACCGGAGCGCCGTAGTGGCGCTGGAGCAGGGCGCCCTCGCGCAGCTGTTCCGCGACGGTGAGGGCCTGGTCGAGCTCGTTGACCCCGGTGACCGGGCCGAGTGCGGTGATCCGGCGGACCGCCGTCATCCGCTTCGGCAGCCGGTGGCCGCCGACCTCGGCGTGGCCCCGGGTGGGCTTCATCCGCCCGGTGAGGGCGAGGAGCAGGCAGGTACGACCACTGCCGGAGGGGCCTTCGACCGCGATGAGCGAGCCGGGCGCCGCGTCGATACCGACTCCCCGGAAGGCCCATCCCCGCGGGCCCTTGAGTCCGAAGTCCTCGGCCTTGACGGCCGCGCCGTGCGGGCTGTCCACGCCGTCCCCCTTCTTTTTGAACTGACCGGTCAGTTCAAAAACTAGCATCCTTCTTCGCACCAGGTGCGCAGGAGGGGGTAGTTGCCCGGTTCGTGACCGTAAAAGCCCAGGTCAGCGCAATTGTCAGTGGGGCGCGTCACGATGGGGGCAACGCATCGACAGGAGGTTCGTCATGGCCACACCGTCCCCGTCCCCTGTCCACCCCGTCCTGCGCAAGTCGACGGCCCCACCGGCCGCCCTCGACCTGCTCGCCAAGGCCCACAGCGGCCTGGCCGAGGCCGCCCGGCTGACCCGCCCCAACGAGCGCTACGCCACCGCCCACCTCGCCGCGCTGCGCACCGCAGCGGCCGTGCTCGCCGCGCGCGCCCGGCCCGAACCGGTGAGCCCACGGCGGCGGCCCCGGATCCGCAGCGCGTGGGAGGTGCTGCCCGAGATAGCGCCGGAGCTGGCCGAGTGGAGCGCCCTCTTCGCCTCCGGCGCCGCGCGCCGGGCCAGGGCCGAGGCGGGGATAGCGGACGCGGCGAGCCGCCGGGACGCGGACGATCTGGTGCGGGCGGCCTCGATGTTCCTTCGCCTGGTGGAGCGGATGCTCACCGTCCGGACGGCGCCCCAGCCCCTGGAGAAGACCCTGCCGCAACCACGTCCGGAGCATCCGGACGCGGGATGAGCTGCCCGGCGACGGAAGGCAATAGGGTGGGCCAGGACCGCTCACCCTTTACCGCGCCGAGGAGCCATCAGCCGTGTCGGACACTTCCCTCCCCCGTGCCTCCCTCCGCACCGCCGTGGTGTGGGAGGTCCTCAAGGAGGCGCTCGACCGCCGGGTGAAGGCGACCGGGCGGGATGTGCTGGACGTGCTCGACACCGGTGGCGGCACCGGCAAGTTCGCCGTGCCGGTGGCCCGTCTGGGCCACCGGGTCACCGTGGTCGACCCCAGCCCGAACGCGCTGTTCGGGCTGGAGCGCCGGGTGGCCGAGGCCGGAGTCGCCGATCTGGTGCGCGGCGTCCAGGGCGACGCCCAGGGCCTGTTGGACGTCGTCGAGCAGGACGCCTACGACGTGGTGCTCTGCCACGGCGTGCTGGAGTACGTGGACGACCCCGCGGAGGGCGTGGCCAACACGGTGGCCGCGCTGCGGGCCGGCGGCACGCTGAGCCTGCTGGCCGCCGGTCTCGGCGGGGCCGTGCTGGCCCGCGCCCTGGCCGGGCACTTCACGGAGGCCCGTACCGCCCTCACCGACCCGGCCGGCCGCTGGGGCTCCGGCGACCCGGTACCGCGCCGCTTCACCGCCGAGCAGCTCTCCGAGCTGGTCGGCGGCGCCGGCCTCGCGGTCGGCGCGGTGCACGGCGTGCGCATCTTCGCCGACCTCGTGCCCGGGGTCCTGGTGGACACCGAGCCGGGCGCCGTGGAGGCGCTGCTGCGCCTGGAGGAGGCCGCCGCCGAGCTGCCCGCCTTCCACGCCGTCGCCACCCAGCTGCACGTCCTGGGCGAGAAGCGAGCCTGAACTGCGACCTTCCGCGCGCGGAGTCGGCCACACACCCTCCGATCCGCCGGTCGGCCCCGTATGATCAGGTGCAAGACCGGCATGGTGGACGGACCATTGGGGAATAAGCGCCTCAGTGACCGCCCCCGCGGCGGTACGGTTTTCACGCAGCGCTTTCACCGGCTGCGTCATTTCTGGGCCGCGCTCATTTGGAACGCGGCGCAGAGGGCGGGTGTCACGGGGGCGATTCCCCGCCTATCCTGAAGGGGACCCCTGGTCGCTACCCCCCGCGACCGACGGATGAGGAGGACTCCCGTGCCGCTCTCGGAGCACGAGCAGCGAATGCTCGAGCAGATGGAGCGAGCGCTGTACGCCGAAGATCCCAAGTTCGCGACAGCGCTTGAGGGAAGCGGACTGCGTACGTACACCCGGCGACGGGTCTACCAGGCAGTCGCAGGCATTGTGGTGGGTATCGCGCTCCTCATGACCGGTGTGATCATTCCGAACGTGCTCTGGATCAGCGTGGTGGGTTTCCTCGTCATGCTGGGATGTACGGTCCTGGTGGTCACCGGTTGGCGCAAGGCACCCAAGCCTGGCGAGCAGCCCGTCTCCGGAAGTACCGGCGGTCCGGCCCGTGGCCGGAACCGGCAGCGTCGGTCGATGATGACCCGCATCGAGGAACGGTGGCAGCGCCGCCGTGACGAGCAGGGGCAGTAGCCCCGGACAACGTGGGTGAGGGGATGGCCGCCGTGCGGCCGTCCCCTCACTTTTCTGCGTTCCCGTACGGCATGATGATCCGATGAGTGTGCTCCCCCTGGTCTTCACCAGCGGCTGGGCCAGTGGGATCAACGCTTACGCCGTGGTCCTCCTGCTCGGCATCTTCGGCCGCACCGGCCTCACCGACGACGTCCCCGCCTCCCTGCAACGCACGGACGTGCTGATCGTCGCGGCGGTGCTGTTCCTGTGCGAGGCGATCGCCGACAAGGTCCCGTACATGGACTCGATATGGGACACCGTCCACACGGTGATCCGGCCGGTGTCCGGTGCGGTGATCGGTGCGCTGCTGGCCGGGCAGACCGGCTCGCTCCCGGAGATCACCGCCGCCGCGGTCGGCGGCTCCACGGCGCTGGCCAGCCATTTCGTCAAGGCCGGCACCCGGATGGCGATCAACACCTCGCCCGAGCCCTTCACCAACGTGGGGATGAGCATCGCCGAGGACCTCGGCGTGGCCGGGCTCGTCACCTTCGCGATGTTCAATCCCGAGGCCGCCGCGATCATCGCGGCCGTGCTGCTGGTCATCGGGCTGGCCATACTGTTCTTCCTCTGGAGCCGGATCCGCCGCTTCCTGCGCCGTCGCGCCCAGCGCCGCGAGGAGAAGCGGCTTGCCGCCGGGGCCCGCGAGACCACCGGGGCCCCACCCCGCTGACCACAGGGTCACCACGGGGGCCGGCACGGGGGTCGATAGGCTCGGCCGCATGGCACGAATTGCGGTGATCGGCGCCGGCATGGGCGCGATGGCTACGGCGGCCCGGCTGGCCGTGGCGGGGCACCAGGTGACGGTGTACGAACGCGGGACGACCTACGGCGGAGCCGTGGGCCGGTACGAGCGCGAGGGCTTCGCCTTCGACACCGGGCCCGGGCTGCTGCACCTGCCGGCCGTCTACCGCGATCTCTTCGTGAAGACCGGCAAGCGGCCGCTGGAGACCTGCGTCGACATGGTCCAGGTGGACCCCGCCGTCCGGCACGTCCTCCCCCACCACGGCATCGACGTCACCCTCCCCGGCGCCTCCCGCGGCGGTGTCGCCGCCGCCCTGGAATCCGCCTTCGGCCCGGGCGCGGGCGAGCGCTGGAACGCCGTCCTGGGCCGCGCCCGCGACGCCTGGGACGCCACCCGGCGCCCGCTGCTGGAGGAGCCGCTGCGGCCCGGCGCCCGGCAGAGCCTGGGAGACGACCCGTACCCGGCCCTGCGCCGGAGCGGCCTGCTGCGCCGCCGTACGCCGACCCTCGCCGAGGTGGCCGACCGGGAGCTGGGCGGCGCCCTCGCGGAGCTGCTGACCGGCCTGGTGCGCGGGTACGGCATCGACCCCGCCTCCGCGCCGGCCTCGGCGGCCGTGCTCCCGTACATGGAGCAGACCTTCGGCAGCTGGTACGTACGCGGCGGGATGCGGGCCCTGGCCACCGCCGTGTACGAGCGCTGCCTGGAACGCGAGGTCGCCTTCGTCTTCGGGGCGGAGGTCCGGGAGGTCCTGGTCACGGACGGCCGGGCGGCCGGTCTGCGGCTGGCCGACGGCACCGAGGCGGCCGCCGACACCGTCGTGTGCGGGATCGACCCCCGGCAGCTGCCGGCCGGTTCCCTGTCGTGGCCGCCGGACGCGGTCCCCGCCCGCGGGGACGGCGTACCGGGGCGGATCACGCTCCTGCTCGCGCTGCGCGGCGCCCGCCCCGCCACCGCCGTGCACCGCACCCTGGTCCACGCCTCCGGGGCGCAGGTCACCGTCATGCGCCCGGACGATCCGGCCACCCGGCCCGACGAGGAGCACGAGGCGGTCACCGTGAGCGCCGTGCCCGGGCCCGGGACCTCGGACCCCGCCGAGCTGCTGAACCTCGCCGAGAAGGCCGTACAGGGGTTGCGGGAGCGGCTGTTGTGGCACGAGGTGCGCACCCCGGCCGACATCGAGGCGGCGACCGGTGCGCTGGGCGGCGCGGTGCCCCCGCCCGCCCTCGCGGGGGCCGGGGGCCGGCTGCTCCGGCCGGCCAACACCACGGCCGTGCCCGGGCTCTACCTGGCGGGCGGCTGGGCCCACCCCGGCGGCGGGCTGGCGCACGCCGGGATGACCGGGGCCCTGGTGGCCGGACTGATCGTGGAGGGCGCGGAGTTCCGCGGCTCGCAGTGAGCCGTCAGTAGCGGTATTGCTCGTACCCGCCCTGCTGGGGGTACGGGTACTGCTGCTGCTGCGGCGGCTCGCCCTGGTCCTCCATCGGGTAGGACTGGCCGGCCCCGTCGGTGGACCGCTGCTGCGGGACCCAGACCCCGCCGGGCGGGGTGTCCGTGGAGTACTGCTGCTGCCCGTAGTCGGCGTACGGGGTGTAGTCGTACTGCTGGGGCGGGGCCATGCCGCCGCCGGTGCCGATGTACGGGTCCGAGTAGGCGGCGTAGACCTGCTGCTGGTCGCCCGTCGGGTAGCCGCCCGAGTAGTCGTAGCCGCCCTGGTTCTGCTGGTCGTAGTACGCCGCGTACTGGTGGGCGTCCTGCTCGGCCGTGGTGAACGGCGAGGCGAAGGCCGCCGTCCGGTCGGCCTCGGGCGCGAGACTCTGTATCCCGTAGGACCCGGATTCCTCGGGGACCGGCTCCGGGCTGTAGACCGCCGGGGGCGCGTCCCGGAACGACCGCTCCTCCGGGGCCCCGTCCCCGGCGCCGCCGGTGTCGGTGTCCTCGTACTGCAGCGCGGTGACCTGGAGGGCTGGCTCCTGCTTGGTGCCCGCGGCCCGGCGGCGGCGCGTCTGCCGTACGGGCTGTCCGCCGCGGCGCAGCGCCCAGCCGGCGACGAAGCCCTTGCGGAAGGACAGCGTCACCAGGGTCTGGCCCACGGCGAACGCGAGCGCGCCGGCGCCGATGACCGGCACCGACGGCAGTATCACCCCGGCGACCACGCCGAGGAAGCCGGCGAAGGCGAGCAGGCGCCAGCGGAGCCGGGCCTTGTACTGCATCAGGACCTCGGCAAGCAGCCACAGCGCGACGAAACCGAACGCGATGTAGAGGACCGTCATTCCCATGCATGGCCCCTCTCGGTACGGCCGCCGGCGCGGGAACGGGAGGCGGCCGCTCAGGCCCGCTGGTGCAGGCCCAGGTTCTCGTAGATTTCGAGAGTCGCCGTGGAATTGTTGAGCGTGATGAAGTGCAGCCCCGGGACACCCTCGGACAGCAGTCGCGCGCAGAACTCCGTGGCGAACTCGATGCCAATGGAGCGTACAGCGGCCGGGTCGTCCTTGACGGCGAGCATGCGCTCTTTCACGTCTGCGGGGAAGACCGCGTTGCTGAGCTGGGGCAGTCGGTCGAGCTGCTTGATACCCACAACAGGCATGACCTCGGGGATGATCGGGGTCTCGCAGCCCGCCTTTTCGACGCTGTCGCGCAGCCGCAGATAATTCTCCGGATCGAAGAACATCTGGGTGATCGCGTAGTCGGCACCGGCGTGGCACTTGTCCACGAAGTGCCGGATGTCCGTGTCCCAGTCCGCCGAACGCGGGTGCATCTCGGGGAAGGCGGCGACGCCGACGCAGAAGTCGCCGGACTCCTTGACCAGCCGGACCAGGTCGGCGGCGTAGTGCACGCCCTCGGGGTGCGCCACCCACTCGCCCATCGGGTCACCCGGCGGGTCTCCGCGCACGACGAGCATGTTCCGGATCCCGGCGTCCGCGAACTGCCCGATGACATTGCGCAGCTCGGCGACCGAGTGGTCCACGGCGGTGAGGTGCGCGACGGGAGTCAGGGTGGTGTCGGCGGCGATTTCCTGGGTGGCCTTGACGGTGCCGCCGCGGGTGGAGCCGCCGGCTCCGTAGGTCACGGAGACGAAACTGGGGGATACCGCCTCGACCCGGCGCAGGGCGTTCCAGAGGTTGCGTTCGCCCTTCTCCGTCTTCGGGGCCCAGAACTCGAAGGAGTACGAGCGCCCGGACGCGAGGAGGTCGCGGACCGTGTGTGCACGATCCGACCAGGTGGAAGCGGTACCAGAGGCCATGTGGGCAGGTTAGACGCGGCCCGGCGGACACCGAAGCCTTGTCCACGTTTTGGACACGTTTTTGGACACTTGGAGGGCCTGCTCTGGCC
This sequence comes from Streptomyces sp. NPDC001502, assembly GCF_042894785.1. NCBI lineage: Bacteria > Bacillati > Actinomycetota > Actinomycetes > Kitasatosporales > Streptomycetaceae > Streptomyces > Streptomyces sp. NPDC001502. The sequence continues at coordinate 15,018 of NZ_JBIAVW010000033.1, read as the reverse complement.
GGAAGGCGTCCGTACGGGGGAACGCGACCGCCCGCCGGCCGGGCGGCCGGGAATCAGCCGAGGCGGGCCCGGACCCGCTTGGCGAGCTCCGCGGCGGCCGCGCCGGGGTCGGTGGCCTCGGTGAGGGCGCGGACGACCACGATGCGGGTGGCTCCGGCGTCCAGCACCTGGTCCAGGTTCGAGCCGTCGATGCCGCCGATGGCGAACCAGGGGCGGTCCTGTTCCAGGGAGGCCGCGTACCGGACCAGGTCCAGGCCCGGGGCGTGGCGGCCGGGCTTGGTGGGGGTGGGCCAGCAGGGGCCGGTGCAGAAGTAGTCCACGCCGGCTTCGGCGACGGCTGCGTCGACCTCGTCCTCGGCGTGGCAGGACCGGCCGATCAGCACCCGCTCGCCGAGGATGGCGCGGGCGGCGGGGACGGGGATGTCGCCCTGGCCGAGGTGCAGGACGTCGGAGCCGATGGCGTGGGCGACGTCGGCGCGGTCGTTCACGGCGAGGAGCTTGCCGTGGCGGCGGGCGGCCTCGAAGAAGACCTGGAGGTGTTCGAGCTCCTCCCCCGCCTCCATGCCCTTGTCGCGGAGCTGGACGATGTCCACGCCCGAGGACAGGACGGCGTCGAGGAATGCGGGGAGGTCACCCTGGCGCTTGCGGGCGTCCGTGCAGAGGTAGAGCCGGGCGTCGGACAGCTGCATGGGTGTACCCCCCGTGATGGATGCGGTGTACGGGCCGGGGCCGCGGCCGTGGGCCCGTACACCGCTGTGGAGCGAAGGCGATCAGGTCAGAGGGCGAGCGCCTGAGCGCGGCGCTTCACCTCCGTGCCGCGATTCTCGCTCAGCGCCTGCACGGGGGTGCCGGGCAGGGTCGGATCCTCGGTGAAGAGCCATTCGAGGATCTCCTCCTCGGTGAAACGGTCGTCGCGCAGCACGGTCAGCAGGCCGACGAGGCCCTTGACGACCTTGTCGCCGTCGATGAAGGGGGCCGGTACCTGCAGGGAGCGGTTCTCGCCCCGGCGGACGGCGATGAGCTGCCCTTCCTTGACCATCTGGCGGACCCGGGTCACCTCGATGTTCAGCATCTCCGCGATGTCGGGGAGGTACAGCCACGAGGGGACAAGGGCATCGATCTTTGCGTCAATCTCGGTCACAGGCACAAGCCTGCCATCTCGGCTCCGCCGCCGGTACCTGAGCAGCCCCGTCCGGGTCGCGGCCCGTGCCAGGGCTCCGCCCCGGACCCCGCGCCTCAAACGCCGGCGGGGCTGGATTTCCGGCCCCGCCGGCGGCCGTCAGGCCGTGGCCGACTTCAGCGGGGTTCCGGGGTCGGAGACCTTGGCGGGGTCGACCGGCACCCCCGTCTCGATGAGCTTGCGGCCCTGCGCCAGGTCGCGGGGGCGTCCCACGGCCAGGACGGCGACGAGTGCGCCGCCGCGCAGCCAGCACACCGACCAGGCGGGACCGGCCGGGTCCCCGCGCAGGAGCAGGGTGTCGGCCCCGCCGTGGTGTCCGGCGTACTGCACGAAGCGCCCGAACTGCTCCGACCAGAAGTACGGCACCGGGTCGTAGATCTGGGCCGGCTCCCCGGCCAGGATGTTCGCCGCGACCGTCCGCGGCCCCTGGAGCGCGTTGTCCCAGTGGTGCACGAGCAGCCGCGTCCCGTACCGCCCGGACGGGAAGGAGGCGCAGTCGCCGACCGCGTACACCCCGGGCAGCGAGGTCCGCAGGTACGCGTCCGCGGTGACCGAGCCGTCGGGGCCGCGCTCCACGCCGGTCCCGTCCAGCCATGCGGTGGCGGGGCGCGCGCCGATGCCCACCACCACCGCGCCGGCGGGCAGGGTCCGCCCGTCCGCCAGCAGGACCCGCCCCTCCTCGATCCCGGCGACCTTCGCCCCGGTGATCAGCTCCGCGCCCGCCTCCCGGTACCAGCGCGCCATCGGCTCGGTGACCTCGGCGGGCAGCGCCCCCGCCAGCACCCGGTCCGCCGCCTCGACCACGGTGACCTCGCAGCCCGCCTCCCGGGCGGCGGTGGCGAACTCGGCGCCGATCCAGCCCGCGCCGACGACCACGGCCCGGGGCGACGCGGCCAGCACCGGGCGCAGCCGGGCCGCGTCGTCCAGGGTGCGCAGCAGGTGGACGCCCGGGACGCCCTCGGTCCCGGGGAGGGTCAGCGGCTGCGCGCCGGTCGCCAGTACGAGGGTCCCGTACGGGACCGGTCCGGCCTCGGTGTCCAGCTCGTGGACGGCGGCACGCAGTCCGGTGACCTCGGTGCCGAGCCTGAGGTCGATGTCGAGGCCTTCGAAGTCCACGTCGAAGGCGGAGTCCTCGGCCTTGCCGAGGAGTACCGCCTTGGACAGCGGGGGCCGGTCGTAGGGCTGGTGGGGTTCGGCTCCCAGCAGGGTCACGCGGCCGGTGTAGCCCTGTTCGCGCAGGGCCACCGCGGTCTGCACCCCGGCCATTCCGGCGCCGACGATCACGACGCCGTGCTGATTCTGTTCCGTCTGCTCGCTCACGCCGCCACCCTAATCATCTGACGCTCCGTCAGGAATAGGTGCCGCCTTACCCGCCATCCACCGCCGGGTTAGTCTGGCCACCGTACCTATCGCGGGAGTCCGGCGCACCGGGCTGAGAGGGAGGCTGGCCGGCCTCCGACCGTACGAACCTGATCCGGGTCATGCCGGCGAAGGGAGGGGCTGGACGCCCATGCACTCATCCCGAACATCTCGGAAGGGATCCGACGTCCTCGTCATCGGGGGCGGAATCATCGGCCTGGTCACCGCCTGGCGGGCCGCCGCGCGCGGACTGAGCACCGTACTCGCCGACCCCGCACCCGGCGGCGGCGCCGCCCAGGTCGCGGCCGGCATGCTCGCCCCCGTCACCGAACTGCACTACGGCGAGGAAACCCTGCTGGGCCTCGGCCTCGCCTCCGCCGCCCGCTATCCGCAGTTCGCCGCCGAGCTCGCCGAAGCCAGCGGCGGCCTGGACATCGGCTACCGCGCCTGCGGCACCCTCGCCGTCGCCCTCGACTCCGACGACCGCCTCCACCTGCGCGAACTGCACGCCCTGCAACGCCGCTGCGGCCTGGAGTCCGAGTGGCTCACCGGCCGCGAGTGCCGCCGCCTGGAGCCCATGCTCGCCCCGGGCGTACGCGGCGGCCTGCGCGTCGACGGCGACCACCAGGTCGATCCCCGCCGGCTCGCGGCCGCCCTGCTGGCCGCCTGCGAACGCGCCGGCGTGACCATCCACCGGACCGGCGCGGAGCGGCTGCTCACCACCACCGACCGGGCGACCGGAGCTCTCCTCGACGACGGCACGGAGCTGCTCGCCGACCAGGTGGTCCTCGCCGCGGGCTCGTTCACCGGCCGGCTGGCGGGCGTACCGCCGGAGGTCGCGGCCCCCGTACGGCCGGTCAAGGGGCAGGTCCTGCGGCTCACCGTGCCGGCGGCGTACGCGCCGTTCCTGTCGCGGACCGTACGGGCCGTCGTACGCGGCAGCCACGTCTACCTGGTGCCGCGCGAGAACGGCGAACTCGTCGTCGGCGCCACCAGCGAGGAACTCGGCTGGGACACCACCGTCACCGCGGGCGGGGTCTACGAACTCCTGCGCGACGCCCACGAACTGGTCCCCGGCATCACCGAACTCCCGCTCACCGAGACCCGGGCGGGGCTGCGCCCCGGATCCCCCGACAACGCCCCGCTGCTCGGCCCGACCGACCTGCCGGGCCTGCACCTGGCCACCGGGCACTACCGCAACGGGGTGCTGCTGACCCCGCTCACCGGCGAGATCCTCGCCGAGCTGCTGGCCACCGGCGAACTGCCGGAGATCGCGCGCCCCTTCACCCCCCGCCGGTTCTCCGCCGCACGTCAGGAGTCGTACGCATGACCATCTCCGTCAACGGCGAGCCGCGCGAGGTCGCGGCCGGCGCCACCCTCGACACGGTGGTCGCCACCCTGACCACCGCCCCCTCCGGGGTCGCCGCCGCACTCAACGAGACCGTGGTCCCGCGCGGGCAGTGGCCGGCCACCATCGTGGGCGACGGCGACCGGGTCGAGATCCTGACCGCGGTACAGGGGGGCTGAGCGGCATGGCGGACGACCTCTTCACCCTCGGCGGGCGGACCTTCACCTCCCGCCTGATCATGGGCACGGGCGGGGCCCCGAGCCTGGACGTCCTGGAACGCGCCCTCGTCGCGTCCGGCACCGAACTCACCACGGTCGCGATGCGGCGGCTGGACCCCACCGTCCAGGGCTCCGTCCTGTCCGTGCTGACCAAGCTCGGCATCTCGGTCCTCCCCAACACGGCGGGCTGCTTCACGGCGGGCGAGGCCGTCCTCACGGCCCGGCTGGCCCGTGAGGCGCTCGGCACGGACTGGATCAAGCTGGAGGTGGTCGCGGACGAACGGACCCTCCTGCCGGACGGCGTCGAACTGCTGGACGCCGCCGAGATCCTGGTGGACGAGGGCTTCACGGTCCTCCCGTACACCAATGACGACCCGGTGCTCGCACGGAAGCTGGAGGACGTGGGCTGCGCGGCGATCATGCCGCTCGGGTCCCCCATCGGGTCCGGCATGGGCATCCGCAACCCGCACAACTTCGAGCTGATCACGGAGCGCGCATCGGTCCCGGTCATCCTGGACGCGGGCGCGGGCACGGCGTCGGACGCGGCCCTGGCGATGGAACTGGGCTGCGCGGCGGTGATGCTGGCCTCGGCGGTGACCCGCGCGCAGGAGCCGGTCCTCATGGCGTCGGCCATGCGCGACGCCGTCTCGGCGGGCCGCCTCGCCTTCCGCGCGGGCCGCATCCCCCAACGCCGCTTCGCCGAAGCCTCCTCCCCCACGGAAGGCCGCGCCAGCCTGGACCCGGAGCGGCCGGCGTTCTGAGGCGGGGCGGGCGGTGGCTTCGGGGGGCGGGAGCCGGATGGGCGGAGCCGGATGGTGTCGGGGTGGCTTCGGGGCGTGCGGGAGCCGCTTGATCGGAATCAGGGAGGCGTATGGGGGTTTCCCGTCAGTCTCATCGTCTCTCCGGTTCGGGCCGGTCCCTCAAGGGCGCTCCTTCGTCGCGTCGCTTCGCGATGGCCTTCGGCCACCCTTGACCGACCGTCCCGCCCCGGACATACGAAGACTGCCGGGAAACCCCCAAAGGAACGGGCCGGGCGTTCAAGGATCAGGACGGGGCGATCAGAGATCCGCGACCTGGTCGGGCGTAGGGGCTTGCTCCCGAGGCGGGGCCCATTCGGACCGATCGCCGGGTCGGGGGAAGCGCATCCAATCGCTACGCGCTCCTCATCTCCCAGCGTCCGACGGCCGTCTGGGGCTGGACATAGGCCGCCCCAGATCGCTACGCGCTTCTCCACGACCGCGACCGACGGCCGGCAGGGGTTGATGAGAGCCGCTGAGAGGGGCAGACGGCCGGCAGATCGGCTATTCCGTCGTAGAACCGGGTCAACGCGAGCAGCACCCCATAAGTCCATGAACAAACAGGTGCAATTGGGGTGAATGGTTGGCCTTTCTGGCCGTCCATGTGCGCTGACCCGCATCCACGACGACATAGCCGCTGTCCCGGCCTTCTTCACCCCAGCCGGCCGTCAGACGCCTCCCGGGAGGATCGCCTGCGGGTCGTGGGCGGCCTATGTCCAGCCCAGGACGAGATGGAGACGCTGAGAGATGGGGAGCGCGTAGCGATTGGACGCGCCTCCCCCGACACGGGCCCTGCTCTGTGATGGGCCCCGCCTCTCGACCGTGGCTCTTCGCGCCCGACCGGGCAGCACATCTCTGGCCGCCCCGCCCCTGAAAAGGAACTCCCGGCCCGTTCCTTTGGGGGCTTCCCGGCAGTCTTTCGTTTCTCCGGGGCGGGACGGTCGGTCAAGGGTGGCCGAAGGCCATCACGCAGTGACGCGACGAAGGAGCGCCCTTGAGGGACCGGCCCGACACGGAGGGACGATGGGACTGACGGGAAACCCCCATACCCATCCCTGATTCCGGGCAAGAGGATCCCGACCCCCGAAACCCCCGCCCCACCTCCCCGACCCCGCCCCGGCCGCTCCCGTCTTGCGAAGCCCCCGCCCCGCCCCCGCCCCGCCCCCGCGTCACAGCTGCGCTGCAAGGCGACCCGCCCAGGACGGTCGCCGCGTGGTGGCTCGTAGAATCGGCGGGTGGATACGACCCTGGATGACCCCCTCGTCGGGCGCGTGCTCGACGGCCGCTACCGCATCGACGCCCGCATCGCGGCCGGCGGCATGGCCACGGTCTACCGGGCCCTCGACACCCGCCTCGACCGTGTGCTCGCCCTGAAGGTGATGCACCCGGCCCTCGCCGCCGACGCCGCCTTCGTCGACCGGTTCATCCGCGAGGCGAAGTCCGTCGCCCGGCTCGCGCACCCGAACGTGGTCGCCGTCTTCGACCAGGGCACGGACGGGCCGTACGTGTACCTGGCCATGGAGTACGTCTCCGGCTGCACGCTGCGCGACGTGCTCCGCGAGCGCGGCGCGCTCCAGCCCCGGGCCGCCCTCGACATCCTCGAACCGGTCCTCGCCGCCCTCGGCGCCGCCCACCGGGCCGGCTTCGTCCACCGCGACATGAAGCCCGAGAACGTGCTGATCGGGGACGACGGCCGGGTGAAGGTCGCGGACTTCGGGCTGGTCCGGTCGGTCGACTCGGTGACCAACACCACCGGCTCCGTCCTCGGCACCGTCTCCTACCTGGCCCCCGAGCAGATCGAGAACGGCATCGCCGACACCCGCGTGGACGTCTACGCCTGCGGTGTCGTCCTCTACGAGATGCTCACCGGCTCCAAGCCCCACCTCGGCGGCACCGCCGCGCAGGTGCTCTACCAGCACCTGCACGAGGACGTCCCGCCCCCGTCCGCCGTGGTCCCGGGGCTCGCCGTCGGGCTCGACGAGCTGGTCGCGCAGGCCGCCGCCCGCAATCCCGACCTGCGTCCCTACGACGCGGCCGCGCTGCTCGGCCTCACCCGCGAGGCCCGCGCGCTGCTCAGCGACGCCGAGCTGGACGCCGTGCCCCCGCAGGCGCGCGCCGAGGAGCGCTCGTCCGCCGAGGACCGTACGGGTGTGATCCCGCGTCCGGTGTCCGCGCAGCAGCCCGTGCAGCACACCTCCCGCCTGGAGATGCCGTCGGCGCCGCCCGCTCCGCCCGCGCACCGGCCGGCGGCCTCCGCGCGGCGGCCCCGTCGCGGGGTGCTGCTCGTGATCGCGGGCGTGCTGCTCGCGCTGGGGCTCGGGGTCGGCGTCTGGTACATCAACTCCGGGCAGTTCACCAAGGTCCCCAACCTGCTCGGCAAGACCGAGGCGCAGGCCCGCTCCCAGCTGTCCGCGGCCGGGCTCGGGGTGAAGGGGGTGGACCGGAAGTTCAGCGACGCCTTCGACCGCGGGACGGTGATGAACACCGATCCCCCGGGCGGCCGGCGGATCCGCGGCAACGGGGCGGTGACCATCACGATCTCCCGCGGCCCCGAGGTCGTGGCCGTGCCCAACCTGAAGGGCCGGCCCCTGGAGGAGGCGACCGCCGAGCTGACGCAGTCCGGGCTGGCGCCGGGCATGGTGACGCAGGCCTTCAGCCAGGACATCGCCCAGGGTTCGGTGATCAGCACCAATCCGGCCGGCGGCGAGAAGCGGGCGCCCGACACGGCGGTCTCGCTGGTCGTCAGCAAGGGCCGCCCGGTGCCGGTCCCGAGCGTGACCGGGATCCCCGCCGACCAGGCGAAGGCGACCCTGGAGGCCGTGGGCCTCAAGGTCACGACGGCTCCCGAGCAGGTCAACGCCCCCTTCGCGGCCGGTACGGTCGCCAACCAGTCGGTCGGCGCCGGCACCCAGGCCGCGGCCGGGGACACGGTCACGCTGACCGTGTCCAAGGGCCCCCGGCAGATCCCGGTCCCGAACGTGACCGGTCAGGACGTGGACGCGGCCCGCAAGGCGCTGGAGGCCGCCGGCTTCAAGGTGAAGGTGGACCGGCCGCTGATCTCCTTCAGCAACACGGTCGACACCCAGTCGGTGCCGGCCGGGCAGAACGCCCCCGAGGGCAGCACGATCACCATCAAGACCAAGGGGCTGTAAGCCGTAGTGATGCGCAATCCAGTGGGCGGGCACGTCCCCGTCGCCGGGGGGCTGGCCTCGGTCGGTCTGACCTACGCCAGGGAGATGGGGGCGGAGGCCGTCCAGGTCTTCGTCGCCAATCCGCGCGGCTGGGCCACCCCGGTCGGCAATCCGGCGCAGGACGAACGGTTCCGGGCGCAGTGCGCGGCCGAGTCCATCCCCGCGTACGTGCACGCCCCGTATCTGATCAACTTCGGCTCGCACACCGAGGCGACCGTGGAGAAGTCGGTGGAGTCGCTGCGCCATTCGCTGCGCCGCGGCCGCGAGATCGGCGCGCTCGGAGTGGTCGTGCACACCGGGTCGGCGACCGGTGGCCGCCCGCGGGAGGCGGCGTACGCGCAGGTCAGGGAGCACATGCTGCCGCTGCTGGACGAGCTGACGCATGACGACGACCCGTTCCTGCTGCTGGAGTCCACGGCCGGGCAGGGCTCCTCGCTGTGCTCGCGCACCTGGGACTTCGGGCCGTACTTCGAGGCGCTCGACCACCACCCGAAGCTGGGGATCTGCCTGGACACCTGCCACATCTTCGCGGCCGGTCACGATCTGGCGGAGCCGGGCGGGACGAAGGTGATGCTGGACCTGCTGGTGGACACGGTGGGCGAGGGCCGGCTGAAGCTGGTCCACGCGAACGATTCCAAGGAGGGCGTCGGCGCCCACAAGGACCGGCACGCCAACATCGGCCAGGGGCACATCGGCCGGGACGCCTTCGCGGAGCTGTTCACGCACCCCGCGATGGACGGCGTGCCGCTGATCACCGAGACGCCCGGCGGCAAGGAAGGGCACGCGGCGGACGTCGCGCTGCTGAAGGAGCTGCGCGGCCCGCAGTGATCCATCGTTCCCTTGAGGAATACCCCTAGGGGGTATACGGTTCCGTCCTGTCGACGGGACCGCTGCCCGGCGTTCCCACGAGGGGGTTGTCATGGAGCACATGCACGAGGGGCACGAAGGGCACCACGGGTCCGCGCACGAGCACCCCGCACCGGCGCCCGCGCACGGCGCCGGCGGCCCGGTCAGCTGGGGCACGGCCGCCCGGGCCACCCTCCACTGCCTCACCGGATGCGCCATCGGCGAGGTGCTCGGCATGATCATCGGTACCGCGCTGGGCTGGGGGAACGTCCCGACGATGATCCTGGCGATCGTCCTCGCGTTCTTCTTCGGCTACGCGCTCACCCTGCGCGGGGTCCTCGCCGCCGGCGTCGACCCGCGTACGGCCATCCGGGTGGCGCTGGCCGCGGACACCCTTTCCATCGCCGTCATGGAGCTGATCGACAACGGGGTCATCGCCCTGTGGCCCGGCGCGATGGACGCGCACCTGTCGGAGCCGCTGTTCTGGATCGTCCTGGCGATCGCACTGGCGGCCGCCTTCGTGATCACGACCCCGGTCAACAAGTGGATGATCGGCCGCGGCAAGGGTCACGCGGTCGTGCACCGGTACCACCACTGAGCGCGGGGCGCCCCTACAGTTCGGGGCCCTCCCCGGGCTCCTCCTGGTACGAGTAGCGCTGCTCGCGCCACGGGTCGCCGACGTTGTGGTAGCCGCGCTCCTCCCAGAAGCCGCGGCGGTCGGCGGTCATGTACTCGATGCCGCGGACCCACTTGGGGCCCTTCCAGGCGTACAGGTGCGGGACCACCAGGCGTACCGGGAAACCGTGCTCGGCGGTGAGCAGTTCACCGCCCTCGTGGGTGGCGAAGACGGTCCGGTCGGAGGCGAAGTCGGCCAGCCGCAGGTTGGAGCTGAAGCCGTACTCTGCCCACACCATCACATGCGTGACCTGGGGGGCGGGGGGAGCCAGGGCGAGGACCTCACGGGCGAGCACACCGCCCCATTCGGCGCCCTGCATGCTGAACTTCGTGACGCAGTGCAGATCGGCCACGACGGAGTCGAACGGCAGAGCCGTGAACTCCTCGTGGTTCCAGCAGTGCTTGTCCCCGTCGGCCGTCGCGCCGAAGACGCGGAACTCCCAGCGGTCCGGCTTGAACTTGGGTACGGGCCCGTAGTGGGTGACCGGCCAGCCCCTCTGCAGCCGCTGCCCCGGTGGAAGCTCCAGCTGCTCTGCTCCCGGAGATTCCCGGCTTTCCGGCTGACCCATGACTCCATGGTGACAGACTGGGCAGGGTGGTCATGACCAGGTCTTGGCCGATTCGGGCAAGTCGCGGTAACTCCCACTAAGGAGGCACTTACTGGACGGTCCCCGGCGGCGGTGCAAGGATGCGCGCAACTGCCCCGTCACATAGCTGACATTGCCTGGAAGGAGCCTCTGCGATGCAGGGCGACCCCGAGGTCCTTGAGTTTCTGAACGAGCAGCTGACCGGCGAGCTGACGGCCATCAACCAGTACTGGCTGCACTACCGCATCCAGGACAACAAGGGCTGGACCAAGCTCGCCAAGTACACGCGTGAAGAGTCCATCGACGAGATGAAGCACGCGGACAAGATCACCGAGCGCATCCTGATGCTCGACGGTCTGCCGAACTACCAGCGTCTCTTCCACGTGCGCGTCGGACAGACGGTCACGGAGATGTTCCAGGCGGACCGCCAGGTGGAGGTCGAGGCGATCGACCGCCTCAAGCGGGGTATCGAGGTCATGCGCGGCAAGGGGGACGTCACCTCCGCGCGGCTCTTCGAGGACATCCTCGAAGACGAGGAGCACCACATCGACTACCTGGACACCCAGCTGGAGCTCATCGAGACCCTCGGCGAGGCGCACTACCTCGCCCAGCAGATCGAGCAGCCGAGCTAACCGGCTCTAGGCCGCTTCCGCCAGCTCCGCCGAACGGGCCGTACCCGGCTCCGCGGCGAGCACGGCCGCCGTCTGACCCTTCTCCAGCAGCTCCCGGCGGGGACACGCCCCACGGCCGAGGATGCCCTGGATGGTGCGCACGCACGATCCGCAGTCGGTGCCGGCCTTGGTGGCCGAGGCGATCTGACGCGGGGTGCAGGCCCCGGCAGCCGCGTGCTCCTTGACCTGCTTGTCGGTGACACCGAAGCAAGAGCAGACGTACACGCGGTTCACCTCCCAGGGCGGAATGGTTCAGCGGTTCAGCGGTTCGACGAGCCATCCCCATTTCGGTGAGGCTTACCTAACCGTACCCAAAGTTAGGGTCGCCTAAAAGCCCTGGATACGACAGTGGGGCGCGGATCACATCGATCCGCGCCCCACTGTCGTACGAAGGTACTGACTGATCTCTACTGGTCGCGGTACATCTCGGCGACGAGGAACGCCAGGTCAAGGGACTGGCTGCGGTTGAGCCTCGGGTCGCAGGCCGTCTCGTAGCGCTGGTGCAGGTCGTCGACGAAGATCTCGTCGCCGCCGCCCACGCACTCGGTGACATCGTCACCGGTGAGCTCGACGTGGATGCCGCCCGGGTGGGTGCCGAGTGCCTTGTGGACCTCGAAGAAGCCCTTGACCTCGTCGAGCACGTCGTCGAAACGGCGCGTCTTGTGGCCGGAGGCCGCCTCGAAGGTGTTGCCGTGCATCGGGTCGGTGACCCAGGCGACGGTCGCGCCGGAGGCGGTGACCTTCTCGACGAGCTCGGGGAGCTTGTCGCGGACCTTGTCGGCGCCCATGCGGACGACGAAGGTCAGCCGGCCCGGCTCGCGCTCGGGGTCCAGACGGTCGATGTACGTCAGGGCATCGTCCACCGTGGTGGTGGGGCCGAGCTTGATGCCGATCGGGTTGGCGATCTGCGAGCAGAACTCGATGTGCGCGTGGTCCAGCTGGCGGGTGCGCTCACCGACCCAGACCATGTGGCCGGAGGTGTCGTACAGCTTGCCGGTACGCGAGTCGGTGCGGGTCAGCGCGCCCTCGTAGTCGAGCAGCAGCGCCTCGTGGGAGGCGTAGAACTCGACGGCCTTGAACTCGGCCGGGTCGGTGCCGCACGCCTTCATGAAGTTCAGCGCGTTGTCGATCTCGCGCGCGAGCTGCTCGTACCGCTGACCGGACGGGCTGGACTTCACGAAGTCCTGGTTCCAGGCGTGCACCTGGCGCAGGTCGGCGTAGCCACCGGTGGTGAAGGCGCGCACCAGGTTGAGCGTCGAGGCGGACGCGTTGTACATGCGCTTCAGCCGCTCGGGGTCCGGGATCCGGGCCTCTTCGGTGAAGGCGAAGCCGTTGACGGAGTCGCCGCGGTAGGTCGGCAGGGTGACGCCGTCGCGGGTCTCGGTGTCCTTGGAGCGCGGCTTGGAGTACTGGCCCGCGATGCGGCCGACCTTGACGACGGGCACGGAGGCGGCGTACGTCAGGACGGCGCTCATCTGGAGCAGCGTCTTCAGCTTGGCGCGGATGTGGTCGGCGGAGACACCGTCGAAGGCCTCGGCACAGTCGCCGCCCTGGAGCAGGAACGCCTCGCCCTTGGCGACGGCTCCCAGACGGGCACGCAGCTGGTCGCACTCACCCGCGAAAACGAGGGGAGGATACGACTCGAGGTCCGCGACGACAGCGCGCAGAGCCTCGGCATCGGGGTACGAAGGCTGCTGCGCCGCGGGAAGGTCTCGCCAGGTCGCCTTGGCGGCGAGGGCTTGGTTTTCAGCGTTCACGGTCACCTCGTACACATTACGGCGTCACACGCCGCGTTCAGCCCCCCGCCCACAACGTGAGACGAACCAGCTCAAAGGTCACGGGCGCCCGGCGGAACGGAATCCATGGTTCAGCTCACGCCATGAGACAGATCCTGCCCCGCGGGGGCGGTCTGGGCTAAGGTGCCCACCATGTACGCGCACTCGAACCAGAACTGGTGGTGGCCCGCTCCCGGCGGCCCACTTCTCGCGCGTACCTGAAGACACGCACGACGCGAAGGCCGCCCCGAGGGGCGGCCTTCCGCGTTTTCGACCACGTGGTCGGATCCAGGGGCCGCTCCTCCCACCGGAAGGACGCTCCGCCCCATGAACCCCAGCCGACCCGACCGACTGAGCCGACTGCTCGACCCCGCCTGCCCGCCGTTCGCCCTGCTGCGCCGGCGGACTCCCGGCCGCGACCACGACACCGTCGAGGTGCTGATCGGGCAGGTGGGCGAAGTCGAACACCTCGCCGACCTGCCCGTCGGCGAGCTGCCCGCCCTCGCCCTCGTCCCCTTCCGGCAGATCCGGGAGCGCGGCTTCGACGTACGCGACGACGGCACGCCGCTGAGCGTGCTGGTCGCCGAGGAGGCGTACGAGATCCCGCTCGCCGAGGCGCTGGCCGCGCTGCCGCGGCACCCGGTGCGGGTCGACGGCGGCGGCTTCGACGTCCCCGACGAGGAGTACGCGGCCACCGTCCGGCGGGTCATCGAGGACGAGATCGGCCGCGGCGAGGGCGCGAACTTCGTCATCCGGCGCACCTACGAGGGCCGCATCGACGGATTCGGCCGGGCCGACGCGCTCGCGCTGTTCCGGCGGCTGCTGGAGGGCGAGCGGGGCGCGTACTGGACGTACGTCGTCCACACCGGGGAGCGGACCCTCGTCGGCGCCAGCCCGGAGGTGCACGTGCGGATGTCCGGAGGGACGGTCGTGATGAACCCGATCAGCGGCACCTACCGCTATCCGGCCGGGGGGCCGACGGCCGACTCCCTCCTCGCCTTCCTCGGCGACCGCAAGGAGACCGAGGAACTGTCGATGGTGGTCGACGAGGAGCTGAAGATGATGTGCACGGTCGGCGACATGGGCGGGGTCGTCGTCGGACCGCGGCTGAAGGAGATGTCCCACCTCGCGCACACCGAGTACGAGCTGCGCGGCCGGTCCTCGCTGGACGTGCGGGAGGTGCTGCGCGAAACCATGTTCGCGGCGACCGTCACCGGATCCCCCGTGCAGAACGCCTGCCGCGTCATCGAGCGGTACGAGGCCGGCGGGCGCGGCTACTACGCGGGCGCGCTGGCCCTGCTGGTCCAGGACCCGGCGGGGGCGCAGACCCTCGACTCCCCCATCCTGATCCGCACCGCCGACATCGCGGCGGACGGCACGCTGCGGGTGCCGGTGGGCGCCACGCTGGTGCGGCACTCGGATCCGGCGGGCGAGGTGGCGGAGACCCATGCGAAGGCGGCGGGGGTGCTGGCGGCGCTCGGGGTGCGGCCGGCCGCGCCGCGCCCGGCCTTCGAGGGGGCCCGGCTGGCGGACGACCCGCGGGTGCGGGCGGCCCTGGCGGCGCGCCGTCAGGACCTGGCGCCGTTCTGGCTGCGAATGCAGGAGCGGCCCCCGGCCCCGGCCGGACACGCGCTGGTGGTGGACGGCGAGGACACCTTCACGGCGATGCTGGCACACGTGCTGAGGGTGGCCGGGCTGGAGGTGAGCGTACGCCGCTACGACGATCCGGGGCTGCGGGCGGCGGCCCTGGCCTGGGAGGGCCCGATCGTGCTGGGCCCCGGCCCGGGCAATCCGGCGGAGGCAGCGGACCCCAGGATGCGGATGCTGCGCGCGCTGGCGGCCGACCTGCTGGCCGGGCACCGCCACGGCCTGGTCGGGGTCTGCCTGGGCCACGAGCTGTTGGCGGCCGAGCTGGGCCTCCCGCTGATCCGCAAGGCGGAACCGGCGCAGGGGGCGCAGACCCGGATCGATCTGTTCGGGGCCGGGGAGGTGGTCGGCTTCTACAACACGTACACCGCGCACTGCGACGACGCCCTGGCCGCGCGGCTCGCCGCCGACGGGGTGGAGGTGGCCCGTGATCCGGCGACGGGCGAGGTCCACGCCCTTCGCTCCGCGGCCGGCGTCGCGGGGGTCCAGTTCCATCCGGAGTCGGTCCTCACCCTGCGCGGCGCGGACCTGCTGCGCGAGCTCCTGACGGGGGTCACGACCGGGGTCCGGGCCGCTTCCTAGGGGTGTCCTGTCGATCAGGGCGGATCAGGGAGCGGTGGTCGGTGCCGTGGGGTCTCCCCAGGCCCGCCAGGGCCGAGGGGAAGGATCGCGAGGCGGACGAGGGAGGCGACGCGGAGCGTCGCCGGCCGAGGACAACGCGGCG
>NZ_JBIAVW010000032.1:19191-88954 GCF_042894785.1 Streptomyces sp. NPDC001502 | reverse complement strand
GCATCTTCAGCCCCGCCGGCGTTTGAGGCGCGGGTCCGGGCAGCGCCCGGCGTGGATCCGGCCGCGCCGTACACCGCCGAGCCGCCCGCAGGGCACACGGCCCGCGCCGAACACACCATCCGAGGAGTCCACCGTGCACGCCTTACTGCCCGACGAGCCGCGCCGTACGGACAAGCGCCCCCTGATCGGCGTACTGGCCGCCAACACCATCTCCATATCCGGGAGTTCACTCACCCTCATCGGTGTCCCGTTCTTCGTGCTGCACACCACGGGCAGCGCCGGCCGGGCCGGGGTCGTCGCCTTCTGCGCCACCCTGCCCGTCATCGTGGCCGCCCTGGTCGGCGGACCGGTCATCGACCGGATCGGCCGCCGCCGGGTCTCCGTCACCTCCGACCTGATCAGCGGCCTGTCGGTCGGCGCGATCCCATTGCTGAACTACACGGGCGTCCTGGAGTTCTGGATGCTGTGCGCGCTGATGGCCGTCGGCGGCCTGGTGCACACCCCGGGCCTGACCGCCCGCGGCGTGCTCCTGCCGAATCTCGCCGAGCACGCCGGCACCACCATCACCCGGGCCGCCGGCCTCTACGACGCGGTCTCGCGCGGCGCCCGGATGATCGGGGCCGCGGTGGCCGGCCTGTTCATCGCGGCGTTCGGCGCCGAGACCGTACTGCTGCTGGACGCGGCGACCTTCGGGGCGTCGGCGCTGCTGGTCGCCGTCTTCCTGCGCGGGGTGCCGGCCGCCGAACCGCAGCGCACCGCCGGGAAGGTGTCCCTCAAGACGTACCGCGCCGAACTCGCCGAGGGCTGGGCCTTCATGACCCGTACCCGGCTGCTGCTGGGCGTCACCGTGATGGTCATGATGACCAACGGGCTGGACCAGGGCTGGTCCTCGGTCCTGCTGCCGGTGCACGGCCGGGATGCCCTCGGCGGCGCCACCGCGATCGGCCTGACGATCTCCCTCTTCGGAGGCTTCGCCCTGCTGGGCGCCCTGCTCTACGGGATGTGGGGCGAGCGCTTCCCGCGCCGCGCGGTGTTCACGGCGGCCTTCCTGCTCTCCGGGGCGACCCGGTACGTGGTGGCCGCCCTCACCGATACGACCCTGCCGCTCGCGGTGACGATGGCCCTGGCCGGCCTGGGCGCGGGCATGCTCAACCCGATCCTGACCACGGTCATGTACGAGCAGGTGCCGGAAGCGCTGCGCAGCCGCGTCTCGGGCGTGGCCACGGCGGGCTGCGAGCTGACGATGCCGATGGGCGGACTCGCCGCGGGCCTGCTGGTCGACGGGTTCGGGGTCACCACCGCGCTGCTGCTGTTCGGCGGCACGTACCTGCTGACGACGCTCGCCCCGATGGTCTTCCCGGCCTGGCGCGGACTGGACCGGGCGCCGGCCGTCAGCAGGACGGAGCCGGCTCTCCCCGGTTCAGCGCGCGAAGAGAGTTCACCGCATCCGTCAGCGAGGTGACGGGGACCAGCCGCAGCCCCTCGGGGAGTTCGGACAGGGCGTCCGCGCACTCGGCCTTCGGTACGAGGAACACGCTCGCCCCGTCGCGCCGCGCGGCCTGGGTCTTCAGGGCCACCCCGCCGACCGCGCCGACCTCGCCGTCGGCGGTGATGGTGCCCGTACCGGCGATGCTGCGACCGCCGGTGAGATCGCCGCCGCTGCCGTCACCGTCGAGCTTGTCGACGATGCCGAGGGAGAAGAGGAGCCCGGCGCTCGGGCCGCCGACGTCGGCGAGGTTGAGCTCGACCTTCACGTCCTTGGGGTCCTTGTGGAGGAAGCCGAGGGCCGCGTCGGTGGCGGCCGACTGCGACTTGGACATTTCCTCCAGGTTGTGCTTCTCGATCTCCTCGTCGCTTCCGCCGGAGGAGTAGACGGCCTCCCGGGGCATGACGGCCTGATCGGTCTTGAACCAGTGGCCGATCAGCTCGTGCAGCTTCATGGTCGAGGACGGGCCGGTGGCCCGGATGGTGGTCATCCGCAGCTCGCCCTTGGTGTCCCGGACCGGGGCGCCGGTCACGGTGATGACGGGCTTGCCCTGGTCGGAGCCCAGAACGTCGGCCGTGAGCCCGGGAATGGCGACCACGAAGGGCAGCGGCGCGAAGGCCGCGGCGGCGAAGAGCCCGAGCACGGGCACGGCGCAGACAGCCAGGGCGGCGGGACGCGGCAGACGTGAGAGGCGTGAGAGCACCCGCCCAATCTATCCGGCCCCTCCCACCCCACCGCCCCACCCCAGCCCCGCCGGGCACATCCCAGCCCCGCCGGCGTTTGAGGCGATCCTTCAGCCCCGCCGGCGTTTGAGGCGCGGGGGTCCGGGGGCAGCGACCCCGCAACGGCGCCGCACCCGGCAACGAACCGCCGAGCCCGCGGCCTAGCGAAGGGCGTCGGCGACCTCGCGCGCCGCGTCGACCACCCGCGGCCCGACCCGCTCCGGCACCGCGTCCGCCAGCATGACGACGCCGACGCTGCCTTCCAGCCCGGTGATGCCCACGAGCGGCGCGGCGGCGCCACTGGCGCCCGCTTCCAGCTCCCCGTGGGTCAGCGTGTACCCCGGCTCGATCAGGGAGCCCTGACGGGCTGCCAGGATGGCCCGCCCGGCGGCCCCGCGGTCCAGCGGGTGGCGGAAGCCGGCCCGGTAGGCCACGTGGTAGTCCGTCCAGGTCGGCTCCACGACGGCGACGGCGAGCGCCTCGGTGCCGTCGACGAGGGTCAGGTGCGCGGTGGCACCTATGTCCTCGGCGAGGGACCGCAGCGCGGGCAGGGCGGCCTCGCGTACGAGCGGGTGGACCTGGCGGCCCAGCCGCAGCACTCCGAGGCCGACCCGGGCCCGGCCGCCGAGGTCACGGCGGACCAGGGCGTGCTGTTCGAGGGTGGCGAGGAGCCGGTAGACCACGGTGCGGTTCACACCGAGGCGGTTGGAGAGCTCGGTGACGGTCAGACCGTGGTCGGTGTCGGCGAGCAGTTTGAGGACTCTGAGCCCTCTGTCGAGAGTCTGGGAGGTTTCCGCGGTCACGACGCCTCTCCCTCTTTCGGTGAGCGGCGGTGACTCTCGGGGTGGCGCGCCGCCGGTCCCGCGGCGACGCACGGAGAGGCCGCCGGTAGCGGCCATTGCACCGGCTGCGCTCCCGCGGCGGCGCTGCCACGGTGCGTTTGATGCGGGGACAGTAGCGAGCGGGTCCGCTCAGCGGAAGGGCTCGTCCAGAATCCGGGCGCCTGCTACCTCTTTATGCCGTTTCCTGATCGGTCTCGGTGTCAATTCGTGACCTCGATTGCCACAGGACGTCTTTACCGCCCCATTACTCTGAGCATGTTCAAAACGACTGTGATCGTCTCCAGGGGGGATGCGCCCACGCGCACCTGGAGTCCACGAGGGGGAAGCACCGCATATGAAGCTCAAGCGCATTGCCATGGTCGCCGCCGCCGCGGTGGTGGGCCCGACGGTCCTGATGGCCACCCCGGCGATGGCCGACGAGGTCAGCAGCCCGGCGGTCACGACCCCGGACGCGGCACCGAAGGACGACGCGGCACCGGCGACCGGGGAGACCACCGAGACTGCGGCGCCCGACGCGCAGAAGCCCGGGTCCGTCCAGCAGCCGCAGGCCCCGGAGACCCAGCAGCAGCCGAAGCAGGAGCAGCCGGCCGAGGCCGCCCCGGCCGAGAAGAAGGCTGAGAAGAAGGCCGAGGAGCAGGTCGCCGCCGCGGGTCCGAAGCTGACCCTGGACGGGCTCCCCACCAGTTTCGCGGCGGGCGCCGGCTGGAGCGGGTTCTCCCTGCACGTGGACAACTCGGGCCGCCCGGCGGTCGACGCCCACTCGCTCGAACTGGTCCTCTGGACGCTCGACACCTTCGGCTGGGAGGCGGGCGACATCCAGACGGAGATCTACGCTCCCGACTCCAAGGGTGCCTGGGGCTGGCACGCGGTCGAGGCGTACGGATCCGAGGAGGTGTACTCCTTCAGCCTGGCCGACGTCGATGTCGAGAAGAACGAGGTCTTCGACCTCAAGCTTCGGATGAAGTTCGGCAAGGACACCCCGCCCTCCCGTTTCTCCCTGTCCACGACCTCCGAGGGCGGCAGCGGGGACCGCGTCCGGTACGAGTCCAAGGTCACCGGTCCCGGGCAGGAGGAGAACAACGGCCCGAAGGTCGCGGTGCAGGGCCTGCCCAAGGGCGGCTTCACGGCCGGCGGCGCCTGGCAGCCGTTCTTCCTGAGCGTGGACAACTCCGGCAAGAAGAAGATCGACGAGTACGGCTTCACGCTCATCTTCGACAACGCCGTCAACAGCATCCGGGGCAAGCACCTCGACCTGGAGATCTGGAACGGCGAGCGCTGGGTCCCCACCGTGAAGGATCCGTCCGGTCAGCTCGCCGGCACGATCATCGCGCGCGCCGTCGGCAAGGACGCGAAGTTCGACATCATGCTGCGGGCCAAGTTCGGCAAGGACGCCCCGGTCGGCAAGATCTTCGCCGTCGTGCTCGCGGACGATCACGGCGTGGACCACATCACCTCCGACGTGGCCTTCGCCCACACCTCGATCAACCCGGCGGCGAGCACCGGCAACCAGCCCACGCCGGACGGCGGCGCCAAGCCGATCGTCGACGGAAACGGGACCGGAAACGCAAGCGGGACCGGTACGGGAACCGGGACCGGCACGGCGCCCACCACCGGTGGTCAGCTGGCCGAGACCGGCTCCGACGCGGCCACCAGCTGGGCCCTCGGCGGCGCCGGCGTGGCGCTCGCCATGGGCGCGGCCCTGGTCGCCGGCAACGGCCGCCGGCGCCGCCCGAGCGCGTAACGGCGGACGGGGTCCGTGCGAACCTCCGCACGGACCCCGTCCCCCACTTCATGGGAACTCACCGCATACGGGTGGCCCACTCCTGCACCTTCTTGATCCGCTCGCGCAGCTGCCCCGCCGTCGCCTCCGCGCTCGGCGGCCCGCCGCACACCCGGCGCAGCTCCGTGTGGATCACCCCGTGCGGCTTGCCGCTCTGGTGGACGTAGGCGCCCACCATCGTGTTCAGCGACTTGCGCAGCTCCAGCAGCTCCTTGTGCGAGACCACGGGCCGCCGCTCCGCCGGCAGCTCCAGCAGGTCGGCCTCCGCGTCCGGCTTGCGCCGGCTGTGCGCGATCTGCCGCGACTGCCGCTTCTGCAGCAGCATCTGCACCTGGTCCGGCTCCAGCAGCCCGGGGATGCCGAGGTAGTCCTGCTCCTCCTCGCTGCCCGGGTGCGCCTGCATGCCGAACTCGGCGCCGTCGTAGAGGACCCGGTCGAAGACCGCGTCGGACTCCAGCGCCTCGAAGGACATCTGCTCGTCCTCGCCGGTGTCCTCGTCCTCCTGCTTGTTCGCCTCGTCCATCTCCTTCTCGGACTCGGCGTACGGGTCTTCCTCGCCCTGCTTCTTCGGCTTGTCGAGGACGTGGTCGCGCTCGACCTCCATCTCGTTGGCGAAGCCGAGGAGATAGGGAATGGTCGGCAGGAACACGGACGCGGTCTCGCCGCGCCTGCGCGAACGCACGAAACGCCCGACGGCCTGCGCGAAGAACAGCGGCGTCGAAATGGTGGTGGCGTAGACGCCCACCGCGAGGCGCGGTACGTCGACGCCCTCGGACACCATCCGGACCGCGACCATCCAGCGGCTGCCATCCTCGCTGAATTCGTCGATCCGCTTCGACGCGCCGGTGTCGTCGGAGAGCACCACGGTCGCCTTGCTGCCGGTGATCTCCCTCAGCAGCTTGGCGTAGGCGCGCGCCGAGTCCTGGTCGGAGGCGATGACGAGGCCGCCGGCGTCCGGGATGCCCTTCCTGACCTCCGTCAGCCGCCGGTCGGCGGCGCGCAGCACGTTCGGCATCCAGTCGCCGCGCGGGTCCAGCGCCGTGCGCCAGGCCTGGGAGATGGCGTCCTTGGTCATCGGCTCGCCGAGCCGGGCGGCGATCTCGTCGCCGGCCTTGGTCCGCCAGCGCATGTTGCCGCTGTAGGAGAGGAAGATGACCGGTCGGACGACGCCGTCGCCGAGCGCGTTCCCGTAGCCGTAGGTGTAGTCGGCGGAGGACCGGCGGATCCCGTCGTTGCCCTCCTCGTACGTGACGAAGGGGATCGGGTTCGTGTCGGACCGGAAGGGCGTTCCGGTCAGGGCCAGGCGCCGGGTCGCCGGGTCGAAGGCCTCCAGGCAGGCCTCGCCCCAGGACTTCGAGTCACCGGCGTGGTGGATCTCGTCGAGGATGACGAGGGTCTTGCGCTGCTCGCAGCGGTTGCGGTGCAGCATCGGCCGCACGCCGACACCGGCGTAGGTGACCGCGACCCCGTGGTAGTCCTTGCTGAGCGGTCCGGCGGAGTACTCGGGGTCGAGCCGGATGCCTATCCGGGCCGCCGCCTCCGCCCACTGCTTCTTCAGGTGCTCGGTCGGCGCGACGACGGTCACCTGCTGCACGACGTGGTGGTGCAGCAGCCAGGAGGCGAGGGTGAGCGCGAAGGTGGTCTTGCCGGCGCCGGGCGTGGCGACCGCGAGGAAGTCCCGCGGCTGGTTCTGGATGTAGCGGTCGAGCGCCCCCTGCTGCCAGGCACGCAGCTTGTTGGCGGTACCCCAGGGGGCACGGCCGGGGAAGGCGGGTGAGAGATGGTGGGAGGCGGTAGTAGTCACGGTCTCCGGTTCGTGCTCTCGGCGTATCTGGTACGGGTGGCAGGCAGTCGTACGTAGGACAACCGGGCCACCCTACCGGCCCGGGCCCGCCCCTCGCGGAGGGACAGGCCCGTGACCTCGGCGGGTGCGGCGAGCGTCACATCGGCGGGGCGAGCAGCGCCCGCAGCCGGGCCGCGATCCGCGCGACGTCCGTCTCGTGCCCGGCGGCCACATCGATGACCAGCGCGTACGCGGCCTCCTGGTCCACGTCGCCCGGATCGGCCCCGTTCACGGCGAGGAAGGTCGCCGCGGCGAGCCAGGCGGTGCGCTTGTTCCCGTCGACCAGCGGGTGGTTGGTCGCGATGCCGTGGAGCAGCGCGGCGGCCTGCTCGTACGGGTCCTCGTACGCGGGGGTCCCGAACATGCGGGCCCTCGGCCGGTGCACCGCCGACTCCAGCAGGCCGGGGGCGCGCAGTTCGACGGGCTGGTCCTGGGCCAGGCAGGCGTGCCGGGCGAGGTCGAGGACCTCGGCGAGCGTGAGGTGGCGCACCGGGGCCGTCGGGGCGCTCATTCGCCGAGCCGCTTCAGCAGGGGCGCGTGCCGCTGCGCGAGCCGCAGCGCCTCGGCCCCGACCCGGCTGCGCTCGGCGCGCAGCAGCGCCCGTACGGCGTCCAGCGCGAGCTCCTCGGGCGACCGGCCCGTCGCGTCGGCGAGGTCGGCGCACTCCGCGCGCTCGGCGTCGGAGAGTCTGATGATCAGCTCGTTCATGGGCGGAACGGTAGTGCGGCCGCCGGTCGTGGTGCAGCCGAATTCTCCGGCGCCCGGCAGGCCCGGGCGGTCACTGCTTGACGGGGTCCTTGGCGGGGTCCTCGGCCGGATCTTCGGCTGGATCCTTGGCGGGATCCAGGCGGGTCGCCACCCAGGCCCCGACCAGCGCCACGCAGGCCATCGGCAGGAACACCACGGCGAAGGCGGCCGGGTGCGAGGCCGACGCGTCGGCGGTCACGCGGTGGGCGGCCCCCACCGCACCACCGCCCAGCGCGGCGAACGCGGCGCCCCCGCCGGCCAGCAGCACCACGTTCGCCAGCGCGTCCGAGATCTGCAGCGAGGCGGAATTGGCCCCCGCCTCCTCCGGCGCCGACAGCTGGAGCAGCAGCACGCTCGTGGAGCCGATCACCAGGCCCATGCCCAGGCAGCCGACCGCCCAGGCCAGCGCCAGCGTCCACACCGGCACGGACTCGATCAGCACGGCGGGCGCCGCGGCGATGGCCAGCGCCACCAGCACCATCCCGCCCACCATCAGCCGTTCCCGGTACGGCGCCACCCGGCCCTTGGACTGGACCCACGAGCCCGCCGCCCAGGTCAGCCCGCCCAGCGCGAGCGAGAACCCGGCCATCGTCGGGCTCAGCCCCCGCTGGGTGACCAGCATCAGCGGTACGAAGCTCTCCGCCGCGATGAACGACCCGGCGGCGACCCCGCGCAGCAGCACCACGGACGGCAGCCCGCGCCGCGCCAGGTAGGTCCCGCGCGGCAGCAGCCCCAGCACGGCGGGCACGAGCAGGGCGGCGCCGGCGATGCCGGGTGCCAGCGACAGCCACCGCAGGTCCTGGGCGGCGTACTGGAGCAGCCCCGCCCCCACCGAGATGCCGAAGGCCAGCCGGATCCGGCGCCGGTCGAAGGCCACGGGCGGGGCGTCGGGGTCGACGGGCCCGGACGCGGTGCGCCGTATCGCGGGCAGCGCCACCACCAGCGGGACGACGACGAGGGCCGGTATCCCGAGGAACACCCACCGCCACCCGAGGTGCTCGGTGACGGTCCCGGAGGCCAGCGGGCCGACGATCGAGGGGACCACCCAGCTCGCGGCGAACGCGGCCATGATCGCGGGCCGCAGCCGCTCCTCGTAGGCCCGGCTGACGACGACGTACAGGGCGACGATGACCAGCCCGCCGCCGAAGCCCTGGACGGCCCGGCCGAGGACGAACACCCACATGACCCCGGCGGTGCCGGAGATCACGAGCCCGGAGGCGAAGGCGGCGATGCCGACGGTCAGCGGCCGCAGCGGCCCCTGCCGGTCGGCCCACTGGCCGGCCAGGACCATGCCGAAGAGGCTGGTGGTGAAGTAGGCGGAGAAGGCGAAGGCGTAGAGCCCGATCCCCTCCAGCTCGCGGGCGGCGACGGGCATGGCCGTGCCGACGGCGGTGGCCTCGAAGGCGATGAGGAAGACGACGGAGATGATCCCGATGCTGAGCGTCCGGTACGCGGGCCCGAGAATCCCGCCCCGGGGCGGGGGCGGGATCGGTGCGGTTCTCTGGGGCACACGGGGTTCAAGGGCGCTCATCGCCCCAGAGTAAGGTGCGTAGCCCCGGAGTGACCCTGTCAATTCGACGGATCCCGCTCTCGTCCCGGAGACCTAGGCCGGACGGACTGTGAACGCGGCATGGCAGTCGCATTGCACGGGCCGCGTATCCCTTCCCCGGCCCCGCGGGCCCCCGTAGCGTCATGCACGTCACCACCACACAGCCGTGTGCCCGAGTGGTTGAGGGACTCGCCTGCAAAGCGGGTTACGCCGGTTCGAATCCGGTCACGGCTTCGCGGCGGGCCGTCCAGGGGCAGGCGCACCCCTGGGCGGCCTTCGCCTTTTCCGGCTCAGGCTCCGCAGCCGGTCTGCTCCTTGGCGAACTCCAGGTACTTCTTCATGAGCCCCGCGAACAAGGGGCGGCGTTCCTCCTGCTTGATCTGCTCCGTCGAGCCGTCGAGCCACAGCTTGAGCTCGAAGGCCTCGGTGGGGCCGTTGCAGGAGAGGAAGATCGCGGCACCGCTGTCCCACAGCTTGCCGTTCTCGGCGAAGGGGAGCGGCTCCGGCTTCTGCTCGTCGACCGCAGGAGCCCAGAAGAAGTGCTGTCCCTGCGGCAAACGCTCCGCCGCCGCGAAGAACCGGGTCTTCCCGTCCACATAGATGTTGCAGAGCGCGCTCTTGCGGCCGGCGCTCAGACGGACATCGGCCGGCCCGTCCACCTGCGTCTCCTCCCCCGTACCCATGAGGGGCGCGAGCTCCGTCGGTGTGAAGGCCCCGAAGCAGGTGGATCCTGGCAGCGCGGGCGCAGCCGGCGCCTTGCCGTCGGAGCAGCCGGCGAGCAGTGCCGCCCCCATGGCGGCGGCGACGAGCACACGAGGGGTGCGG
Organism: Streptomyces sp. NPDC001502; assembly: GCF_042894785.1. Classification (NCBI taxonomy): domain Bacteria; kingdom Bacillati; phylum Actinomycetota; class Actinomycetes; order Kitasatosporales; family Streptomycetaceae; genus Streptomyces; species Streptomyces sp. NPDC001502. Next base: position 79,160 of record NZ_JBIAVW010000032.1, on the reverse strand, counting down.
GGACGGGGCATCAGGATCCTCCGTTCATCGTGGCCACCAGGTCCCGGCCGACCGAGTAGGCGTTCGCCGTCTCCGTGGACGCGACACCGGCGTAGGAGTCGATGGTCCGCCCGGACAACCCGGATCCGCGGGCTGCGATGCGGACCGAGGCCGCGGCGGAGTCGGACGCGCCGGTCTGCGCGCGCACGTACTCCTCGCCTGCCTTCTGGTTGCTGTCCTCGACCTTCTTCGCAGCGTCCTTCTCGGCCCCCTCGACCACGCTCTCCGTGATGTCCTCCTGAAGCCATTCGACGACGTCGCCGGCCAGCGGCACCAGTTCGAGGTACTTGCCGCCCGCCGCGGTGATACCGCGGTTGACCCACTTGGCGTTGTCCTCGACGCCCTTGACGTACTCCTCCTGCTGGTGGGCGTTCTCGCCGAACGTGCCCTCCGCCCGGGCCTCGGACAGCATGCCGGCGATCTGTCCGCCGGGGTGCACCGCGACCTTGACGGCCGCATCGACGTCGTCGTACTCGCCCCGATGGGTGAAGACGTCATTGACCAGTGCCGTGGTGAAGGTCCGCTGGGCCGTGGTCATCGCACCGTAGGCCTCCGGATCCTGGCCCACCGCCCCGATGAACCGAGCCATGCCGGCCTTGTCGAACTCGGCCATCTCGCCGTTGGCCTTGATCGTCCCGCTGCCGTTCTCCGCAGCGGCCTGGATGTCCGGCATGTACTCGGCCGCCATCTGGCCGAAGTGCCCGGACAGGCCGTTCAGCGGCCCGTCCGGTTCCTTCGGGTCCGCGTCGATCAGCTCCGGCTTGTCGCCGATCTTCTCGACGACCCGCTCCATGACGGCCGCCATCTCCTTGCTGTGCGCGACCGGCGGGGAGTCCTCGTCGCCGGGCCCCCGGTGCGAGACCGCCGCCATCAGGGCATCGCCGACCGCCTGCTGGGCCGGGTGCAGGTCGCCGGTCCGCGACATGTCGAAGCTGTCCATGTACGGCTTCTTGTCGAGCATGTAGTCGACCATGCCCTGGTCCTTGCCGTGCTGCCCCGAGACCGGCTTGTCGTCCTTCGTGACGATGCCGTCCTGGTTGCCGTCCTCGCGGACCGGCTCGTTGAAGAAGGCCGTCGCCGCGTCCGGATTGTTGCCCAGCGCCTCCATCAGGCCGGTCAGCGGGTAGAAGCCGCGGCCGTCCTGGCCCTGGCTGAGGACGGACTCCAGACCGTACGGGGTGTGGAACTCCCAGGCACCCGGGTCCTTGCGGTCCATGGCGACCATGTCGCGGCCGACCGAGGTGAGGAACTCCGTGTCGTACTTCCCCTCGCGCAGCAGCGCGCCCAGGGCCTGGTAGCCGTAGATCTGCTGCACGCCGCCGTAGACGGCCATCTCCTTGCGGCCCGCCTTCATCAGCTGGGTCGTCCAGGCCGCGTCGAGGTGGTGGGGAACGTCCTTGTGCGTCGCGAGCCCCAGCATCGCGCCCATGTCGCTCTGGATGTTCGCGACCATCAGCGCGCGGTCCTTGCCGGGCGCCCCCAGGCCGGTCGCGTCGAGGGACATCTTGGAGTACATCTCCAGCGTGCCCTCGGCGCCGATCGTCCGGTAGAAGCCCGTGGAGAACTCGGGGTCCGTACGGTTGTCGTCGAGCAGCTCCTCCAGCTCGCGCAGCGCCTCGACGTTGCGCGCCGTGCCGCCCTCGCCGGTGACCTTCTTCATCAGGTCGGCGGCGCGGGCCGCCTGTTCGGCATCGACGGTGGCGAATTTCGCTCCGCTGAAGTCGTGTTCGTCCGCGAGGTTCGCCCGGAGGACCCGGACGAGGGAGTCGTCGGCGTCCTGCGCGTCCTCGACCGCCCGGTTGACACGGGACTGCCACGCGTTGCGGTTCGTGTTCAGGGTCTGCTGGTAGTCGGGGTCGTGCCGGGCCGCGTTCCGCTCCCCCTCGGTGGGCAGCGCAATGGCCGTGACCCGCCCATCGGCATCGACCTGGAAGCCGGCCGCCGGGGCCTTGGCGGCGAGCTTCTTCAGCTCGTCCTGGGCGGCCTTGAACGTCGCGTGCGCGTCGGCGAGGACCTGGTACATGCCCTTGGCGGCCTTGGCCGCGTCCTCGAACTCCTTGGCCGTCTTGTCGACGAACGGACGCGCCACGCCTGCGGTGACCCCGCTCCACTCGGCCTTGTCGGACTTCGCCTTCATGCCGTTGCGGGCGGCCTCGGCCATCTCGTCCAGCTTGCCGGCCATCGCCGTCCAGTCGGTGACGGCCGTCTGGAGCTTGTCCAGGGGCGCGTTCATCACGTTCTCGTAGGTCAGCATGCGGGGCGCCTACTTGAGGTATCTGTCTATTGCGGACGCCGCGAAGTCCGCCTGGAGCTGCTGCTCGTCCTTGGCGTGGGAGGCGAGCGAGTAGTTCAGGCCGTTGGAGATGTTGGCGCAGGCGGCCACGAGGGTCTTCACCTGGCTCTCCCAGACGCCGTTGGCCCTGAGGAGCGCCGCCCCGCTGGCGAAGGCCTCCTTCGTGAGGGCCCCGGCGGCTTCGGCGGTGGCGGTGACGGCGTGCTTGCCGTCGGTCTGCAGGCGCGTGTGCAGCTTGTACGCCTCGGAGCCGATCGCACCGATGTGGTCCTGATTGAGGTCGAGGTCACCGCCACCACCACCACCGCCGGGATCGGCGGGCGCCTGATTGAGGCGCATGGTGACATGGGCGGTGGCCGTGGCGCGAGCCGCCGACCATTCCTCGTCGAACGACATCGCGGGAACTCCCGAAGGCAGGGTGCAGGTCAGATCGGCCCCGGGTCAGCGGTTACGTCGTACGACGACCACGGTCACGGCTCCACCGATCAGCACGCAGGCTGCCAGACCGAGCCCGATCCAGGGAAGCGCGCTGCCGCTCTTCTTCTCCTCGGCCTGCGCGGCGGGCGTGGACGCGGCCGCGTCGGGGGCCTTGCCGTCGGGCGACGCGGAGGGCTTCTTGGCCGCGTCCGCCGCCGCGAGATCGGGCAGCGGGTAGACGTCGGCCGGACCGGGGTCGCCGGGGTTGGTCAGCGCGACGCGGGGGCGGACGATGCCGTAGCCGACGTAGTCGTTGCGCTCGACACCGTCGGTGGGCTTGCCCGCGGTGTTCAGGAGGACGCGCAGGACCTGGTTGTTGGTCCAGTCAGGGTGGGCGGACCAAATGAGGGCAGCGGATGCGGAGGCGAGGGCTGTCGCGTCACTTGTGCCGTGCTGCTTGCATACCCCCGTCTTGCCGCCGCATGCCGAGACAATGTCTACGCCGGGTGCGACCATGTCCACCTGGGGCCCGTGCTGCGACTCCTCGGTCGCCTTGCCCTTGGCATCTACTGCGCCTACGCCGACCACCCCAGGGGTCGCACCCGGGTACTGAACCTCGTTGCCTGCGTCCCCGGAATTCCCTACGGCCGCGAAGACCAGTTTCCCCTTCGAGAGCGCATACTTCACCGCTTCGGCCCTCGCCTGATCGTCCTCCGGCTTACCGGCGATCCCGAGGGAAATATTGATGATCTTGGCGTCCGAGTCTGCCGCATACCTGATGGCCGCAACCCAGGGCGGGGTCGCCAACCCTTCAACATCAGAGACTCGGATGGGCAGAATCTTGGCAGCCGGTGCGAGTCCGTAAGCGCCGTCACCCGTCGGGTGCTTGCCCGTGCCGGCAATGATCGCGGCCATAGCGGTGCCGTGTGAGCCGGAGGAAGTGCGCTCGTCCCCTGGGAGCGACGTTGCGAAATTCTTTCCAGAGACGACCTGGCCCTCCAGCTCAGGAACGTCCTTGACCCCACCGTCGATGACAGCGACGGTGACGCCCTTACCGGTGCTGACCTTCCAAAGGTCGTCGACCTTCATGGCGTCGAGATGCCATTGCTGCGATCGAATGGTCGCCGCGTGGGCCGGGGTCGCGGCGACCCCGGCCAACAGCAGACCCACCAGGGCCGAGGTCGCCTTACGCATGTGCATCCCGCGCCATGTCCGTTCTGCTCAGTCGATCACCGGCGGAACAACACGACGGCTGCCCTGCCAGGTCTCTTCATCCTCGGCCAGGTAGTCAGGGCGTTCGCCCCCCTGGTCGTTCCGTCGCTTACCCGGAGCCTGCGTGCCGGCGCCCGCGTGGCCCACGGGACCCATGCCCGCGCCGCCGGCGCCATTGCGCACGAGACCCGAACCGCCTGGAGTGAACGGCTGCCCACCCGCGACGGGGCGACCGACCGCACCGGTCTGACGCCCTCCGACGACGCCTCCCGGCTCCGAGGCCAGTCGACGTCCGCCAGAGAAGCCTCCCTGACTGCTGCCGTGGGCGCCACCGCCACCGTGGCCCATACCTCCGCCCCCCATGGGACGGCCTGCCTGGGCGCCTTCACCGATGACCGTTCCACGCGGGATACTCGAGCTGGGTCCGGTGGAGGACACCTGACGGCCACCCATGATGCCGCTGTCACGCGGGAGCATGCCGGGCAGGCCGCCGCCCTTGCCGAGGGGACCGGTCGTGCCCGGGCCAGGGATGCCGGGGCCGAAGACGCCGGGGAGACCCGGCCCCTTCACCCCGCTGATCGGGGGGACGGCCATGGGCGGCACGAAGGGGCCGGGGGTCGGACCGCCGGGGCTCGTGGGCAGCGGGCCACCGGGCGTCGTCGTCACTGGAGGCAGTGTCTGGTTCGGAGGCAGCGTGCCGACGGTGTCGAGGTCCACCTCCACGTCACGGTCGGGGGTCACCGGCGCGGGCAGAGTCGTCGTCGGCAGAGTGTTGTCCGGCTGCGATTGACGTCCCTGAACAAAACCTGGCTCGTTCGCGGGCGCACTGCCGCCAGGACCTGTCATCGGGTACGACGAACCGCCAGAGCCGACTCCTCCGGAGCCTCCGCCGGACCGTTCCAAGTCTGTGGTACCACCGAGATCCGGCGGCAGGAACTTCTCCGGCGGCGGCGGGAACGTCGGGATCTCCGCCTTGTTCATCTCGTCTGTCGACTGCTGGTACGACTGCGCCAGGTTCGTCATCAGCCGCACCGCCTCGCGGTGGTCCGCGTCCAGAATCGTCTGCGCCTCCGAGCGGACCGTCGCCGCGTCCGGGTCGTTGTGGTGCTCGATCGCCGCCGCGAGGTTCTTGGTCGCGGTCGCGTCGACGGCGGTCATCTTCGTGGCCTCGGTCATCGTCTGGACGACCTTGCCCATCCACTCCCCGCCCTTGGCGCTGTACTCGCCCAGGCGCAGCGTCGCGTTGCCCGCGCGGCCCACCCACTGCTGGAAGGCGTCGGCTCCTTCGCCCTCCCAGCCGGACACGACGTGGCGCTTGAGCGCGTCGCCGATCGCCTCGATCTTCTTGGCGGCCGCCGCCAGTTGGTCGGCCCGCGCCTGGACCGAGGCAGGGTCCAGCGAAGCGATCATGTCGCGCATCTGCTGGTGCGTGAAGCCTTCGAATGACGTTGCCATCAGTAGGTAACTCCCGACGTGCTGGGCGACGGAGTCGGAGTCGTGGGCGTCGTCGGCTGGTTGGACGCCGCCAGGCGGCGCTGTTCCTCCGGCCACGGGTCACGGTCCGGCACGTACTCCTTCGTCGCTTCCTTGGCGATGGACGCCATGCGCCGCCTCGTCTCCTCGTCCACGCCGTCGTAGCCCTTGCCCGCCGTCAGGACCGCGATGCCCAGGGCCTCGATCTGCCCCGCCAGCCCCTTTGAGAGCTTCTGCAACTCCGTAATGACCGTGTCGTACGACTTGAACAGCGCGTCGACCTCCGCGAAGCCCTTGCCGAGCTTGTTGGACGGCAGTTTGTCGTCCGCCAGCTTCTTGTGGTCCGCGTCCGAGCCGGTGAGGTCGTCCAGGAGGCCGTCCACCATTTTCTTGTACTCGGTCATCGAGTCGAACTCGATCCGCAGCGCCGCAGTGGCAGCGTTGTAGGCCATCCCTGCGATCGCGCCCATCGGGCCCGCGATCCCCAGTGTGAGGGCCGTTGCTACTTGGCCCGCCCCGTTGTCGTCTGCCACGTTGGCCTCCCCGACTCCCCGTCATCCCCGTGGTCGCGGCGTTTCCGCCGCTCCCCGTCCCCGTTCGCACCCGTGTCCGCACGTACACGCACACCGGTACCGATCACTCTAGCGACCGGTACCGACAGGCCCAAGTCCGGGGTTGCACGTGCAATGCGGGTCACACGGTCACGAGTTGGGTGTACCCACCGCCGCGGAAGGCCTGATCGGCAGGCGGTTCACCGGGCGGCCCGTGGCTGCGCGGACCGCCGAGGCCACCGCCGCCGGGGTCGTCACCACGGGGACCGCGCTCGCCGCCTTCGCGCCGAACGGGGCCACCACGTCGCGCTCTTCGACCAGCTTGACGATGCGGACCGCCGGGGCGTCCAGCGCCGTCGGCAGCGCGTAGCCCGTCAGGTCCGGGTGGCGGATCAGGCCGGAGACCGTGCGGAGGTTCTCCGTCAGGGCCGCGCCCACTCCCTGGGTGACCCCCGCCTCGATACGGGCCTCCAGCTGACGGGGGTTCAGGATGCGGCCCACGTCCTGGGCCACCGCGAGTTCCACGACCCGGACCGAGCCCAGTTCGATGTCCACGTCCACCACCGCGCGGATCGCGCAGAAGGCGAGGCCCACGAAGGCGTCGCCCTGGCCGTCCGCGTCCAGGGGCTCCGTGGGGTGGGGGCGGCACTGGGCCGTCGCCCAGAGTTCCTTGCCGACCATCGCCTCCGCCACCGACATCGAGAACGCGCCGTCGTACGACGTGATGCGACCGTCCTGGATCTGCAGGAGTTCCGTCGACATGCCCAGCTTGTGGGCCATCGGCTGGAGGAGCTGGGTGCGGACCATCTTGGCCGCCCGCTCCACCGCGCCACCCGACACCCATGTGTGGCGGCCGTGCGCCGACGGCCCGGCCGGCGGCTGGTCGGTGTCCACCGGGGCCATGGCGACCTCGTCGACGCCCAGGACCTCCTGGACGATCTGCCGGGCCAGCGTGGCGAAGCCCTGGCCGGTGTCGACGGCCGCGCAGATGACCGTGGCCGCGCCGCCCACCACCTTCACCGTGGCCGTGGAGACCTCGTCGGCCCCCTCGGCGCCGAGCATGTGGACCATGCCGACGCCGTAGCCCACCCCGCGCCGTACCGCGCCCGGCTCGCCCGCACCCTCCGGGCCGCCGGGCAGCAGCCACTCGTCCTCCGGGGCGTCCTTGGGCAGGGCGGGCAGTTCGAAGTCGCGGACCGCGCGCAGCAGCTCCGCCACCGGGGCCGGGCAGGTCACCGTCTGGCCGGTGGGGAGCAGGTCTCCCGTCGCCAGGACGTTGCGCAGGCGCAGCTCGGCCCCGTCGATGCCGAGGGCGGCCGCGAGCTTGTCCATCTGGCCCTCGTACGCGGCGCACACCTGCATGGCGCCCTCGCCGCGGACGTGGCCCGACGGCGGGTTGTTGGTGCGTACCGCCCAGCCCTCGACGAAGGCGTGCGGGACGACGTACGGGCCGCAGGCGAAGGCCACCGCCGCCGCCAGGGACTCGGAGGAGGAGTCGGCGTAGGCGCCGCCGTCCATCAGGATCTGTGCCTCGACCTTGACCAGGCGACCCTCCGCGTCCGCGTGGTGGCGGTAGCGCAGCAGGGTCGGATGCCGGTGGGTGTGGCCGAGGAAGGACTCTTCGCGGGTGGCGGCCAGTTTGACCGGGCAGCCCGTGCGCAGGGCGAGCAGGCCGAGCGGGAGCTGGAAGGCGGCGTCCTCGCGGTCGGCCGTCGCGCCCGGCACGCCGGTGACGACCACGCGCACGCGGTCCGGATCCAGTCCGAAGCAGGCGGCGGCCAGGTCGCGGTCGGTGTGCGGGTCGGTGGACGCGGTGTAGAGCTCCACGCCGCCGTCGGGGCGCGGCACGGCCAGTCCGGCCTCGGCGCCGATGGGGGCGGGGTCCTGGCGGCCGATCCGGTACAGGCCCTCGACCACGACGTCGCCGGTGGCTTCCGGGTCGCCGTAGCGGAGCGGGATGTGCCGGATCAGGTTGCCGTCGGGGTGCAGGGCGGGGGCGCCGAAGGACTGCTCGGGGTCGGTGACGGGGTCGAGGAGCTCGTACTCGACCGCGATCGCGGCGGCGGCGAGCCGTGCGGTGTCGGGGTGGTCGGCGGCGACGGCGGCGATGGCCTCGCCGTGGTGGCGTACGACGTCGTGCGCGAATACCGGCCGGTCGGCGATCCGGCGGCCGTGTGTGGTGGCGCCGGGCACGTCGGCGTGGGTGACGACGGCGCGGACGCCGGGCATCTCGGCGGCGGCCGTGGTGTCGATGGAGAGGATCCGGGCGTGGGCGTGCGGGGAGCGCAGCACGGCGGCCCACAGGAGGCCCTCGGCCCACAGGTCGGCGGCGTAGGGGAAGGTGCCCTCGGTCTTGGCGCGGGTGTCCGCGGCCGGGACGGAGGCTCCGATTCCGCGCGGGGCCTGCTGTTCGGAGGCCTCGGAACCGGGGGCGGCCATGGCCGTCACCGTGGTGTTGACCGTTGTGGTCGCCGTCGCCGCGTCCTGCCCGCTCACGCCGTGCCTCCGTGGTGGATGCCGCCCTCGCCGGGCGCTGCCTGATGCGGGATGCGCGGCTCCGGTGCACCTGCGCCCGGGGCCGCGGGCTCCGCGGCGGCCGCCTCGCGCTCGGCCACGACCTCGCGCACGGCGTCGACGACGCCCGCGTAGCCGGAGCAGCGGCAGAGGTTGCCGCACAGGGCCTGACGGGTCTCCAGCTCGCTGGGGGCGTGATTGCCCTCCAGCAGGTCGTGGATGGTCATGGCCATGCCGGGTACGCAGAACCCGCACTGCACCGCACCCGACCTGCACAACGCCTGCTGGACGTCCGAGAGTTCCCCGTCCGTCGCGAGACCCTCGACGGTACGCACTTCGCTGCCGGCGGCCGTGGCGGCCGGTACCAGGCAGGAGGCGACGAGCCGGCCGTCGACCTGTACGGCGCAGGCACCGCATTCGCCCTGCGAGCAGCCGTCCTTGGCGCCCGCGAGGCCGAGGCGCTCGCGCAGCACGTACAGGAGGGACTCGCCGATCCAGGCGCCGGTGACGGGCCGGTCGGCGCCGTTGACGCGCAGGACGTAGGAGGCCGACGGGTGCTCGTGATGGGCGACGGCCCCGGCGGTCGCGGCTTCTTCGTACGTCGCCACCTCGGCCGGGAAACCTTCGGTGGTGCCCTCGTCCGGGAGTGCGTCCCCGCTGTCGGCGGTGCCATCGGTCGGCGTGGGGTCGGCCGGGGGCTTCTGCGCGGCCGGCCCGTCCCCGCTCCCGGAGTCGGACTCCGCGGCGGCGGGCTCCGCCTGGTGCGCGGGCCCGTGCGCGGCCTCGGGGCCGGGCTCCGGCGCGTGTCCGAACGCGGTGAATCCGTGGCCGTCGGTGCCGGCGGGCTGCGCGGGCTCGGCGGCCGGTGCCTGGAGACGGATCCCGCCGAAGAGATCCAGGTCGGCGGGGGCCACCGGCGGCTGGGCGGCGGCGACGGGCGCGGCCGAAGCGGCGGAGGTGGCGGCCTGTTCTGCGTACCCGGCGTACTCGCCCTGCCCGGCGTACTCCCCGTGGCCTGCGTGGCCTGCGTGCCCGGCGTGCCCCGTGTGCTCGCCCTGCCCCGCGTACTCGCCCTGCCCGGCGTACTCGCCCTGTCCCGCGTGGTCCGTGGCCCTGGCGCCCTCGGCGTGCTCCGCCGCCGGGCCGTGCGCGGCCTCGATGTCGTGCGGGGCCGGGTGCACCGGCTCACCCTCGGGCAGGGGGGTGCCCACCCCGGGCCCGCCCAGCACGCGCGGCCCACGTCCCGCGGCGCCCACTCCGGGGCCGCCGACCAGCCGTCCGGCGGCATGCGCGGTCGCGGCGGCGGCGGCCGAAGCGGCGGCGGCCTCGTCCGTGCCGGGCAGCACGCCGGCAGCGGCACCGGCGGCACCGGCGGCGGCCGCGTCTGGGTCCCCGGCCGGCTGCTGCGTCAGGTACGCCCAGGGCGCCGGGGCGCCGCCCGGCAGCGTCGCCGGGGCCTGGCTCCAGTCGGCGTCCAGAGCGCCCGGCCGGTAGTCGTTCGACTGCTCGGGGAATTCGTTGAACTCGGGCACGGCCCACTGCCCGGTCGCCGGACCGGCCTGCTCGGGCTCCTGCGCCGCCTCCGGGAACCGCCACTCGGCCGTCGCGCTCGGATCGGTCACCGGCGGCTCCGGCTCGGCCTCGGCGAACGCCGCCGCGACCGACGCCGGGATCGGGATCGACGCCGGGATCGGCCCGCCCACCGACCCGGAGCCCGGGCCCTGACCCGGGCCCGGGCCCTGACCGGCAGCACCAGCAGCGCCTGCACCGGCACCACCCGCCGGGCCGCCCGCCTCCGGCCACTGCACCGGAATCGCCCACGTCCCCGTGGCCGCCGGATCCGTACTGGCCGAGCCGAGCGGCACGATCATCGGCGGCGGCACGTAGCCGTGCCCGGGCGCCGCGAGCGGCTCCCCGGTGCCGAGCGCGTCCAGCATGTCCTGCGGCAGTTTCACGAAGGCCGTGGCGTCCGAGTCGTACTCGCCGCCCTGCGGGACCGGTTCCCAGCCCCAGCCCGCCGTGCCGTTCCCCTGGGTCACGTTCTCGTTCTCGTTCTCGCTCATGAGGTCAGCGCCCTCCCGAGGGCCCTGCGCGCCAGCACGGCCACCGTCCGCCGCAGATGCAGTACTCCGGGAGCCACCGGCTCGCCCTGGTCGGGCACGCACGCGGCCGCGACGTACTCGCCGAAGGCCTCCAGCGCCTCGGGGGCCAGGGTCCGCCCGCCGTCCCAGTCGATCAGTGAGGCCACCCACTGCTCGGCCTCCAGCGGCCGCAGCGGCATCGGGGCGACCGCGCCGATGGCGCAGCGCACGCCCCGGCGCGCGGGATCCAGGACGAGCCCCACGGAGGCCACGGCACGCCCCGGCCCGGTACGGCCCGTGGCCTTCAGGAACACCTGCGGTGCGTGCAGCAGCGGCACCCGCACGAAGCCGATCAGCTCACCGGGCCGCAGCATCTCCCGCCCGGCCAGCAGGTACGACACCGGGATCTCCCGCTGCCCGCCCGGGCCGACGATGACGAGTACGGCCTCCAGCGCGGCCAGCACGGGCAGTGCGTCACCCGTGGGCGCGGCGGTGGCGATGTTGCCGCCGAGGGTGCCCGCGTTGCGGATCTGCGGGGGGCCGGCGGCCCGGGCCGCGGCCGCGAGCGCGGGGATCAGAGCGGCGAAATCCGGCCGTCCCATCCGGGCGTGCGTGAGGCCCGCACCGAGCAGTGCGTGGCCGTCCTGGTACTGCCAGCCGCGGATCTCGTTGATCCGGCCCAGGCCCACCAGGGCGGCGGGCCGCAGCAGCCCGGCGTTGACGGCGGCCATCAGGTCGGTGCCGCCCGCGACCGGCACGGCGGCGGGCATGGCGGTGAGCGCCGCCACGGCCTCGTCGAGCGAGGCCGGCAGCGTCACGGACTGCGCCGCCTGCGGGCCCTGCGGCCCCTGAGGTGAATCCAGTGCGTGCGGTGCGTGCGTGGTCAACCCAGCTGCCCCTTCCCGATGTCCCGGTTCCGGCGCTCGCGCCTGTTCCGCCGTACGGTACGTCCTCACCGCCGGGACGTGGCAACTCTGGCACATCTTCCGGGCCGCCCGGCGCGAGGGTCCGCCCGCTGCGGCCCGCCCCGGGCGCGGTGCCCCGTACGGGCCGTACGGCCCTGTCGCACCGCCTTCGGCGACTCTCCTCCCCGATTGCCCGATTTTCCCTGTATCGGGGGAAATTGAGGCAGAGTTCCACTCCCGTTCCCTTTCGGTTCGGGTCGGCGCCGTCATCCACTTGTCACACGTTCGGGGGCGCGCCCTCGATCGGACGCCCGAGCACACCGGGCCGCCGCTGCCGCGGCAACGGCCCGCCCGGCGGCCGGTAATCGACCCCCTGCGCGGCCAACCGCGCGTAGTGCGTGGCCATCCGCCCCTCGAAGCACGCGAAGTCGCGCTCCTCGGGTGCCGGCTGCCGTGACCACACCACCTCGGCGAAGGCCACCAGCCGCGGGAACACCTGGTAGTCGACCCGGCCCTGGTTCTCCATCACCTCGGTCCACACGTTGGCCTGCGCCCCCAGCACCCGGGCGGCGGCCTCCGGCGACAGCTTCGGCGGCACCGGCTCGAAGCGGTAGACGTCCTCCAGCGAGCGCACGTACCCGATGGGCATCGGCTCGTCCGCGCCGCCCGCCTGCCGGTGGTCGAGGTAGACCTGCTGCTCGGGGCACATGACCACGTCGTGCCCGGCCTCGGCGGCGGCGATCCCGCCCGCGTAGCCGCGCCACGAGGACACGGCGGCGCCGTCCGCGAGCCCGCCCTCCAGGATCTCGTCCCAGCCGATCAGCCGCCGCCCGCGCGCGGCGAGCCAGCCGTCGAAGTGCCGGACGAACCAGGACTGCAGCCCGTCCTCCCCGTCCACGCCCAGCTCGCGGATCCGCGCCTGGGCGACCGCGGAGGCCTTCCACTGCGCCTTGGGGCACTCGTCCCCGCCCACGTGCACGAAGGGTGAGACCTCGGCCGGGAACAGCTCCAGCAGCTCTTCGAAGACCCCCTCGTAGAAGCGCAGCACGGCCTCGGTGGGCGCGAGCACGTTCTCGGTGATCCCCCAGTCCTCCCAGACCCCGAGCGCGGCGGTGTCGACGACGTCGGTGTTGCCCAGCTCCGGGTACGCGGCGATCGCGGCCTGCGAATGCCCCGGTACGTCGATCTCCGGGACCACCCGGACATGCCGCTCGGCGGCGTACGCGACGATCTCGCGGATGTCGTCCTGCGTGTAGAAGCCGCCGTGCGGGGTCTCGTTCCACAGCGGCGAGGCCCGGTGGCCCCACCGGCTGCGCGGGCGCCAGCCGCCGACCCCGGTCAGCCGCGGGTAGCGCTCGATCTCGATCCGCCAGCCCTGGTCGTCGGTCAGGTGCAGGTGCAGCACGTTGAGCTTGTGCGCGGCGAGCAGGTCGATGTAGCGCAGCACGCCGTCCTTGGGCATGAAGTGCCGGGCCACGTCCAGCATCATCCCGCGCCAGCCGAACCGCGGGCCGTCCACGACGGAGGCGTACGGCAGGCTCCACGCGCGGCCGGGCAGCGGCGCCCTGCGGTACGCGTCGGGCCCCAGCAGCTGACGCAGCGTCTGGGCGCCCCAGAACAGCCCGGCCGCCGTCGCGCCCGTCAGCTCCGCCCCGTCCGGGCCGATCTCGATGCGGTACGCCTCCGGGCCCAGGTCTCCGGCGCCGTCCGGGTCGACGCGCAGCCGCAGCTCGGCGGTCACGCCGGCCCGGGCGGCGGGCAGCTCCCAGCCGGTGGCCGCGCCCAGTTCGCGCCGCAGCCAGCGCGCGACCGCCGCGGCTCCCGGCCCGGCGTCCAGGACCGGCTCGGGCCCGAACGCGAAGCGCCGCCCGCCCCCGTCGGGAACGGCGACCAGGGGTGCGGGGATCAGGTCCATGCGTCAGCCCTTCACGACGGCGTGCGCGTGTTGCGCCCTGCGCAACGCTCGTTCCGCAGGGCGCTCGTCGCGCCGACCCTAACGCGCCCCACCGGCACGGCAAAGACCCCCGGGCGCACTGTGGCGCACCGGGGGTCTCGGTCGGTCTCGGTCCCGCGGAAGACGGAGGGCCGGGTGGACTAGTTGTCCTTGCCGCCCTTGTCCTTGTCCCCGCCGGGGCCCATGGACTCGTAGATCTCCTTGCACATGGGGCAGACCGGGTACTTCTTCGGGTCCCGGCCCGGTACCCAGACCTTGCCGCAGAGCGCGACGACGGGGGTCCCGTCGAGCGCGCTCGCCATGATCTTGTCCTTCTGGACGTAGTGGGCGAAGCGCTCGTGGTCGCCGTCACCGTGCGACACCTGCGGCGTCGGCTCTACGAGGGTCCCCGTGCCAGTCCCGCGCTCGGGCTCAAGAGTGCTCATGGAACCCAGGGTACTTAACCCCGCGCCCGTCAGTTGAGCGACGGGTCGTCCGGATAGGTGGCGACCATCGCGAGCTCGCTGCGCTGGCGGCGCAGCACCGCCCGCCACAGCCGCTCCGGATCCGGGAAGGACACGTCCCCGGGCTCCGACTCCACCACGTACCAGGCGCCCTCGCCGAGCTCCGCCTCCAGCTGACCCGGGCCCCAGCCGGAGTAGCCCGCGAAGATCCGCAGCCCGCCCAGGGCGGCGGCCAGCAGTTCCGGCGGCGTCTCCAGGTCGACCAGTCCGATCGCCCCGTACACGCGGCGCCAGCCGAGCGGACCCTCCTCGCCCGGGATCACCGCCACGCCCAGGGCCGAGTCCATGGCCACCGGGCCGCCCTGGAAGACCACCCCGGGGTCGCCGGCCAGGGGCGCCCAGGACAGCAGGACGTCACCGACGCCCACGGGCGTCGGCCTGTTCAGGACCACGCCGAGGGAGCCCTGCTCGTCGTGGTCGAGCAGCAGCACGACCGCGCGGTCGAAGTTCGGGTCCGCGAGGGCGGGGGTGGCCACGAGCAGCCGCCCTGTGAGGGAGGACACCTCGGTCATGCCGCCATGATCCCGCACATCGGCCGATTCCGGGGAGCGGGCGGGAAGATCGGATCGATCGCAGCTCAGGGCGCACGGCAGCAGCGAGGAGCGCGCACGGACGGCGTAGGCGGAACGCAACACTCCGCCATGTGGTGGATACGGAGGGTGTTGTGCCGAATTCATGACAGTCCTACGGCCACGTCGGCCTTACGAACAAGGGGGTGGTGGCCCTTACCCTTTTCCCTGGCCCCCTGCCCACCCCTCTCCGGAACGCGAGATTCATGACCGGCATCAGTGACGATGTACTGCTTGTCCACGGCGGTACCCCGCTCGAGGGCGAGATCCGTGTCCGTGGTGCGAAGAACCTCGTGCCCAAGGCCATGGTCGCCGCTCTGCTCGGCAGCGGACCCAGCCGGCTGCGCAACGTTCCCGACATCCGTGACGTGCGCGTCGTCCGCGGGCTGCTCCAGCTGCACGGGGTGACGGTCCGTCCCGGCGAGGAGCCGGGCGAGCTCGTGCTCGACCCCACCCACGTCGAGAGCGCGAACGTCGCGGACATCGACGCCCACGCGGGCTCCTCGCGCATCCCGATCCTGTTCTGCGGCCCCCTGCTGCACCGGCTCGGCCACGCCTTCATCCCGGGCCTGGGCGGCTGCGACATCGGCGGTCGGCCGATCGACTTCCACTTCGACGTGCTCCGCCAGTTCGGCGCGACCATCGAGAAGCGCGAGGGCGGCCAGTATCTGGAAGCCCCGCAGCGCCTGCGCGGCTGCAAGATCCGCCTCCCCTACCCGTCGGTCGGCTCGACCGAGCAGGTGCTGCTGACGGCCGTCCTGGCCGAGGGCGTCACCGAGCTCAGCAACGCCGCGGTGGAGCCGGAGATCGAGGACCTCATCTGCGTCCTGCAGAAGATGGGCGCGATCATCTCCGTCGACACCGACCGGACCATCCGGATCACGGGCGTCGACCGCCTCGGCGGCTACAACCACAAGGCCCTCCCGGACCGTCTGGAAGCCGCCTCCTGGGCTTCCGCGGCGCTTGCCACCGGCGGCAACATCTACGTGCGCGGTGCCCAGCAGCGCTCGATGATGACGTTCCTGAACACCTTCCGCCGCGTCGGCGGGGCGTTCGAGATCGACGACGACGGCATCCGCTTCTGGCACCCGGGCGGCCCGCTCAACGCCATCGCGCTGGAGACGGACGTCCACCCCGGCTTCCAGACCGACTGGCAGCAGCCGCTCGTCGTGGCCCTGACGCAGGCCTCCGGCCTGTCGATCGTCCACGAGACGGTCTACGAGTCCCGGCTCGGCTTCACCTCGGCGCTCAACCAGATGGGTGCTCACATCCAGCTGTACCGCGAGTGCCTGGGCGGCAGCGCCTGCCGCTTCGGCCAGCGCAACTTCCTGCACTCGGCGGTCGTCTCCGGCCCCACCAAGCTGCAGGGCGCCGACCTGGTCATCCCCGACCTGCGCGGCGGATTCTCGTACCTGATCGCGGCCCTGGCCGCCGAGGGCACCTCGCGGGTCCACGGCATCGACCTGATCAACCGCGGCTACGAGAACTTCATGGAGAAGCTCGTGGAACTCGGCGCGAAGGTCGAGCTCCCGGGCGGCGACCTCGCCTGAGCCGTACCCGGACACCCGGACGTACGCAGAAAGCCCCCCGGGCCCCGCACAGGGCCCGGGGGGCTTTCCCGTGCCCCGGCCGAGGCCCGGGACAAGACCCCGACCGACCCGCTGCCCGACCGGATGCCCGGCCGAGGCCCGCCCAGGCCCAACCACGGCCCGCGCAGGCCCGTACGGAGCCGCACGGAGCCGTACGGAGCCGCACGGGGGTCCGGCGGGACGTGCCGGTGGCATACCTGGGCCCCGCCAGGCCCCTGACGGGCCCTCACAGGGCCTGCCAGGCCCGCCGGGCGGCCCGGGGGCGGTCCCCCGCCCGTCCGGGCCCACCGGGCCGCGTCCGGCCCCGGACATGCCGAAGGGCGGCCACCCCGCCCGGGGGTGACCGCCCATCGTCGTTCTGCGTACTACTGCCGTTCCAAAGGCCTGTGCGGCCCTCGGCGCCGGGGCAGGACTTACTTGCCCTTGGCGGCTTCCTTGAGCTTGGAGCCCGCGGAGACCTTCACGCTGTAGCCGGCCGGGATCTGGATGGGGTCGCCGGTCTGCGGGTTGCGCGCGGTGCGAGCGGCACGGTGGGTGCGCTCGAAGGTCAGGAAGCCGGGGATGGTGACCTTCTCGTCGCCCTTGGCGACAATCTCGCCGACGGTCTCGGCGAGCGCGGCCAGAACGGCGTCGGCGTCCTTGCGGGTCACCTCGGCGCGCTCGGACAGAGCGGCCACCAGCTCACTGCGGTTCATGTTGTACTCCCGTGTTCAACTTGCCTTAGAGGCGTGAGATCGAAGCCGATGCTGCCAGGGCCCTAGGACAGTCCCCGGACCCGGGTCTGAACGTCAGACCCTCTCGCCCGGTTACGCATCCTGCCCCCACCAGCGGCGGGAAAGCCAATCCGGCACCCGTCGGGGTCACACGAAAAGCGCCACAGTCACGCCGCGGTGACGCTCCGTCCACGCCTTCGCTCACGCGCCGCCGCGGACCGCGGACCTCGCGGGCATCCCCGCAAACCCTAGAGGCGGCCCGTCGGGCCCGCATCTCGCGACGCGCCGGTATCGGAGCGCCGTGAGGGCCGTCACAGCGGGGCTCAGGCCCCCGAGGCCGCCTTGCGGACGGCGCCCGCGACCGCACCCGCGACCTTGTCGTTGAACACCGACGGGATGATGTAGTTCGCGTTCAGCTCGTCCTCGCCCACGACGTCCGCCAGCGCGCTCGCGGCGGCCAGCATCATCTCCGTGTTCACGGTGCGGGACTGAGCGTCCAGCAGACCGCGGAAGACACCCGGGAAGACCAGCACGTTGTTGATCTGGTTCGGGAAGTCGGAGCGGCCGGTGGCCACGACGGCGGCGGTCTGGCGGGCGATGGCCGGGTCCACCTCGGGGTCCGGGTTCGCGAGCGCGAACACGATCGCGCCTTCGGCCATGGCGGCGACGTCCTCGCCGGACAGCACGTTCGGGGCCGAGACGCCGATGAACACGTCGGCGCCGACCACGGCCTCCTTCAGCGTGCCCGTGTAGCCCTCGGGGTTGGTGTTGTCGGCGATCCAGCGCAGCGGGGAGTCCGCGGCCGCGTCGACGAGGTCGGGGCGGTCCGCGTGCACGACGCCGTGGATGTCGGCGCTCACCGCGTTCTTGACGCCTGCCGCCAGGAGCAGCTTGAGGATGGCGGTACCGGCCGCGCCGGCACCCGACATGACGACCTTGACATCGCCAACTGCCTTGCCCACCACGCGCAGTGCGTTGGTGAGCGCCGCGAGCACGACGATCGCGGTGCCGTGCTGGTCGTCGTGGAAGACGGGGATGTCGAGGGCCTCGCGCAGCCGGGCCTCGATCTCGAAGCAGCGCGGCGCGGAGATGTCCTCCAGGTTGATGCCCGCGAAGCCCGGGGCGATCGCCTTGACGATCGCGACGATCTCGTCGGCGTCCTGGGTGTCGAGGCAGATCGGCCAGGCGTCGATGCCGGCGAAGCGCTTGAAGAGGGCCGCCTTGCCCTCCATGACGGGCAGTGCGGCCATCGGGCCGATGTTGCCGAGACCCAGTACGGCGGAGCCGTCGGTCACGACTGCGACGGAGTTGCGCTTGATGGTGAGGCGGCGCGCGTCCTCGGGGTTCTCGGCGATCGCCATGCACACGCGGGCCACGCCCGGGGTGTAGATCATCGAGAGGTCGTCACGGTTGCGGATGGGGTGCTTGGACGACATCTCGATCTTGCCGCCGAGGTGCATCAGGAAGGTGCGGTCGGAGACCTTGCCGAGGCTGACGCCCTCGATGCCGCGCAGCTTCTCGACGATCTCGTCCGCGTGCGCGGTGGAGGTCGCGGCGATGGTGACGTCGATCCGGAGCTTCTCGTGGCCGGATGCGGTCACGTCGAGGCCGGTGACGGATCCGCCGGAGGACTCCACGGCGGTGGTGAGCTGGGAGACCGCGGTTCCGCTCGCGGGCACTTCCAGACGGACCGTCATCGAATACGAGACGCTGGGCGCCGTTGCCATGGCCGTGTTCCTCTTCTGTCCCTGGTTCGCTGTAACACACAGAGCCCCGCTGCACAGCAGGTGCGGCAGGACCTGTTGTCCGATCGTCCCACCTACCAGCCAGTACAAGGTAACCAGCTACAAAATTCGGAAAGACTCTTCCACCATACGAGATACCAGGGGCGTTCGGAATGGTGGGGTCATACGAAACAGGTCCGCGCCCCCCACTGGTGGGGGACGCGGACCTGGTGATTCATACGCTGACGACACCGACCCGCCATGCTCGCCTCGCGGCAAGTGGTCGCTCTGAGCGACGAAGGTTGGGCCCGGGGGCTTGGATCGAGTCGGTGCCGTAACCAGGCTAACAAAGGATCGCCGAAAGTGATCCCCCTGCTCGCGCTCGTATCCGAGCACCACGCTCCCGGCCGCCGCCCATCCGGCCGTACGGGGCCCTGAGCGGGCCGGGACCCCGGCGATGAACCGCCACCGCCGGGCCGATCGACAGACACCCCTCAGGGCAGCAGCAGCTCCGGCACTCCGTGCGCGTCGGGCTTGTCCCGGTCGGCCGAGACCACCGTCAGCTGCTGTGTCGCGCGCGTCAGCGCCACGTACAGCACCCGCAGGCCCGCCGGGGACTCGTCCGCGATCTCCGCCGGGGAGACGACCACCGTGGCGTCGTACTCCAGGCCCTTGGCCTCCAGGCTGCCCAGCGCCACCGCCCGCTCGCCGAGGTCCGCGAGCCAGCCCGCGGCCTCCGCGCGCCGGTCCATCGCCACGACCACGCCGACCGTGCCGTCCACCTGGTCCAGCAGCCGCCGGGTCTCCTCCCGGACCGCGGTGCCCAGATCGCCGCCGGCGGCCGTGAAGCGCGGCTCCAGGCCCGTCGAGCGCACCGCCGACGGCGGCTCCATGCCGGGCATCGCCAGGCGCAGCACCCGGGAGGCGACCTCGGCGACCTCGGCCGGGTTGCGGTAGTTGACCGTCAGGGTGAAGCGCCGGCGCGGGCGGGAGCCCAGGGCCTCGTCGCGGGCCGCGGCCGCCTCCTCCGGATCCGTCCAGGAGGACTGCGCCGGGTCGCCGACCACCGTCCAGGTGCCGTGCCGGCCGCGGCGGCCCACCATCCGCCACTGCATCGGCGTCAGGTCCTGGGCCTCGTCCACGATGACGTGCGCGTACTCGGTGCGCTCCGCCGCGAGCCGCTCGGCCCGCTCCCACTGGGTCTCCTCGCGGGTCGGCATCAGCTCCTCCAGCCCGCTGAGCTGGTCGAGCGGGTCCATCTCCCGTCTGCGCCTGGGCCGCGCCGGGGCGCCCAGCAGCAGCTGGATCTCGTCCAGCAGCGCCACGTCGTGCACCGACAGGGGGCCCTTGCCGTCCGGGCCCACCCGGCGCAGCGAGCGGGCCAGCTGGCGGCTCTCGCGCGGGTTGAGGTCGCGGCGCGACCAGCGGCCGAGGTGGCGCTCGTCGGCGAGCGCGGCGAGCACCGCCCGCGGGGTCAGCTCGGGCCACCAGGCGTCGAGGAAGCCGATGAAGGCGTCCTCGGTGGAGATGTCCTCGTCGAAGGCGGAGCGCAGTTCGGCGGCCAGCTCCGGGTCGCTGTGCCGGCCGGCGCCGCCGGACTTCGCGTAGAGGGCGTCGAGGAGCAGCTTGCGGGCGCGCGGGCGCAGCAGGTTGACCGGGGCGGTGCCGCTGAGCACGTTCTGCCGGATCCGGTTCAGCTCGTCTGCCTCCAGCTCCTGGCGGCGGCCGAAGGCCACCACGCGCAGCCGGTCGGGGGCACCGCCCAGCTCCAGTGCGCCGCGTACGGCCTTGCGGAGCACCTTGAGCATCCGGGAGGAGCCCTTGACGCGGGCCACGGCCGGGGAGTCGTAGGTGGTGGCCTCCGCGCCGTCGACGAGCGAGCCCAGCGCCCGGATGGCCACCTGGCCCTCCTCGCCGAGCGAGGGCAGCACGCCCTCGGTGTACGCGACGAGCAGCGGGGTCGGCGAGACGATCAGGATGCCGCCGGAGTAGCGGCGCCGGTCCTGGTAGAGCAGGTAGGCGGCGCGGTGCAGGGCGACGGCGGTCTTGCCGGTGCCGGGGCCGCCCGCGACCTCGGCGACGGAGGCGGCGGGGGCCCGGATGACCAGGTCCTGCTCGGCCTGGATGGAGGAGACGATGTCGCGCATCGAGTGCGTACGGGCCCGCCCGAGGGCGGCCATCAGGGCGCCGTCGCCGATGGCGGGGAGCTCCCGGCCGTCGAGGAAGGCGGTGACCTCGGGGCGCATCAGGTCGTCCTCGACGCCCAGCACCTTGCGGCCCTTGGAGCGGATGACGCGGCGGCGCACGACCCGGCCGGGCTCCTTGGGCGTGGAGCGGTAGAACGGTGCGGCGGCCGGCGCGCGCCAGTCGATGACGAGCGGCGCGTAGTCGGAGTCCAGGACCCCGATGCGGCCGATGTGCAGCGTCTCGGCGATGTCGGCGGTGAGGTCCTCGCGGATCGCGTCGTCGGCGGGCTCGACGGAGGTGTACGCGCCGTCGGCGCCGCGCTCCCCGTCCTTGCCGAGCACCAGGTCGATGCGGCCGAAGAGGAAGTCCTCGAACTCGTTGTTCAGCCGGTTCAGGTGGATACCCGCCCGGAAGACCTGCGCGTCGCGCTCGGCGAGCGCGCCGGGCGTACCCACCTGGCCGCGCTTGGCGGCGTCGTTCATGAGGAACTCGGCCTCGTGGATCTTCTCCTCAAGGCGTCGGTACACCTGGTCGAGATGCGTCTGCTCGACCGCGATCTCCCGATCGCGGACGGAATCCGCCGTGCTGTCGACAGCGGCATTCTGCGCGGCCACCAAGGCCCCCTTCTGACGTGCATGGGCGACCGTCAAAGGTACGCGAATCGGCCCCCTGTCCGCACGCCCGTTCCGGAACCGGTCTCGCAGGGTGGTACGCCTCTCACCGGGACCCTTACCCTGCCCCGGCCGCCAGGACCCGGCGGCGGTGCCGGGCCACGCGCTCCCGGTTCCCGCAGCGCTCGCTGGAGCACCAGCGGCGGCGGTGGCCGCGGGAGGTGTCCAGGTAGACGCGGGTGCAGCCGTCGCCCGCGCAGGCCCGCAGCAGCGCCCGGTCGCCGGGGTCGGTCAGCAGCTCGACGGCGTCCCGGGCGACGGCGGCGAGCAGCGCACCGCATTCCACGCCGCCGCACAACTCCCGTACGAGGTGGCCCTCCTGGTCCCGGACGGCGCACAGCCCCGGGGGTGGTCCGGCGGCCAGCGCGTTGACCCGGGCGAGGGCGTGCTCGTCCGTGTCGGTGCCGAGCAGCTCCGCCCGTACGAGGGTTTCCACGTCGGCGCGCAGGGACCGGAAGGCCGCGGCCCAGTCGGGCCCCACCCGGGCGAGGGGCGTCCGGTCGGGTACCAGGCCGGCGCCGGCGAGCCACAGCCGCAGCTCGTCACCGTCCGGGATCCCCTCGTAGGGGGCGAAGGTGGCCACCAGGTCCAGACAGACCCGCCCGGAATCGAACCGCATGCCGTCAGCCTCCCGTCGTGGGGGTGCCGTACCAGATTGCCGCCCGGCGGGTCACAGCGGAAGCCCCCGAACCGGTGGGTCGTCCTCCCGCCCGCGCTGCGCGCGCCGGCCCGATTCTGCCCCGTCGGCCATTTCGGGCTGCGCCGGCCCATTCCAGCCTCGCCGGCGTTCGAGGCGCCGGTCCGGGCGGAGCCCGGTGCCCGGCGGAGCCGGGTTTCCTGGGCTCCGCCCCAGACCCCGCGCCTCAAACGCCGGCGAGGCTGCAAGTGGCGGCGAGGCGGGATTGGCTAGGGCGTGTTTTAAAAGTAGCGCCGGGCGCCCGAAGGGCGCGGCTCGCGGCGTCTGGTGCCGTGCATCGCAAGGCGGAGGATCGCCCGCCTACTGGACGTAAGCGGGCGTTCCGACAACGCGGCGAGGCGCGGTGCCAGACGCCGCGAGCCAGGCGGGACTTTTAAAACACGCCCTAGGCCCCAGGAGGGTTGTCGTGGAGGAGGCGTTGGAAGAGGCGGTGGTCGCGCCAGGCGCCGTCGATGTGCAGGTAGCGCGGCGCGAGGCCGAACGGCTCGAAGCCCGCCTTCGTCAGCACCCGCTGCGAGGCCAGGTTGTCGACCAGCGTGCCCGCCTCCACCCGGTGCAGGCCCAGCTCGTCGCGCGCGACCCGGCAGACCTCCTCCACGGCCGCGGTGGCCAGCCCCTTGCCGTGCCAGGCCCGGTCGACCCAGTACCCCAGACCGCCGCTGCACAGCGGCCCGTACGCGATCGAGCCGAGGTTGATCGCGCCGACGGGCGTCCCCGTGGCCGTCTCGACGAACACGTACGGGACGATGCGCCCCGCGTCCCGCTCCGCGAGCACGCCCTCAAGCCGCTCCCGCTGGCCGTCCTCCGTGTAGAAGGCGTCCGGCCGGACCGGCTCGTAGCGCGCCATGTAGGCCCGGTTCCGTGCGAACGCCTCGGCCAGCCCGGCGGCGTCGCGGAGCACGACGCCCCTCATCTCCACCCCGTCAATGATCACCCCGGCACGCTAGCCGAGGACGCCCCTGGCCGTCACGGCGTCGGCCGGGAGCTCCCCGTACTTGGCCTCCCCGCCCGCGTCCAGCGACAGCCGGTACCCCCGCTTGACCACCGTCTGGATCAGGTTCGGGACCCCGAGGGCCACCCGGAGGCGGGCCATCGCCGTCTCCACCGCGTGCTCGTCCCGCCCCGCGCCCGGCAGCGCCCGCAGCAGTTCCGCGCGGGGCACCACCCAGCCCGGCCGCCGGGCCAGCGCCCGCAGCAGGGCCATTCCGGCGGGCGGTACGGGCCGCAGGTGCGCGTCCACCAGGACCGCGTGCCCCCGGATCTCCACGCGGTGCCCGGCCACCGGCAGCACCCGGGCCCGGCCGGGCAGCTCCTGGCAGAGCAACTGCACCAGCGGGCCCAGCCGGAACCGCTCCGGCTGCACCGTGTCCACCCCGTGCGCCTGCAGCGGCAGCGCGGTCACCGGCCCGACGCACGCCGACAGCAGCCTGCCGCGCAGCGCGTCCAGCACGGCCTCCCGCAGCCCCCGCTCCTCGGCCCGGGACAGCAGCGAGGCCGCCGCCGGAGCCGAGGTGAAGCTGACGGCGTCCACCCCGCCGCCGATCATCGCGTCCAGCAGCCGGTCCAGCGGCGCGAGGTCCTCCGGCGCCATCCACCGGTACACCGGGACCACCACCACATCGGCCCCGCCGGCCCGCAGCGCCTCGACGAAGCCGGGCAGCGGCTCCCCGTGCAGCTGGAGTGCGATCCGCCGGCCGTCCACCCCGTCCGCCAGAAGCCGTTGCAGTACCTCGGCGAGCGATTCCGAGTCCGGGGACCAGGTCTCCACGAGCCCGGCGGCCCGGATGGCGCCCTTCACCTTCGGCCCGCGCGCCAGCAGTTCGGCGGCCCGCAGCCGCTCCAGCAGTTCCTCGCCGACGCCCCACCCGTCGGCCGCCTCGATCCACCCGCGGAAGCCGATGGCGGTGGTGGCCACGACCACGTCCGGCGCGCGGCCGATCAGTTCCTTCGTCGCGGCCAGCAGCTCGCTGTCGTCGGCGAGCGGCACGATCCGCAGTGCCGGCGCGTGCAGCACCTGCGCCCCGCGACGGCGCAGCAGCGCGATGAGCTCGTCCGCGCGCCGGGCGGCCGTGACCCCGACGGTGAAGCCCGCGAGCGGGCCGGTGTTCGTGTCGTCCATCGTGACCTGCCTAGTGACGCATGTGGGGGCGGTACGGGTGGACCGAGTCTGCCCACACGTCGTGTCGGACTCGGTTCACCCGTATTTCGCCCCGGTTACACCGACGTGAGCTGCGGTTTCGTCTCGACCCCGACCGTGTGGATCACCGGGGCCACCGGGCGGCGAAGGTATACCGCCCAGGTGACCGCGCAGCACAGGGCGTAGAAGCCGAGGAAGGTGACGAAGGCGGCCGTCCCGGAGCCGGAGGTGCGGAACGCCTCCCGGAAGACCAGGTTGATGCCGAGTCCGCCGAGCGCGCCGACCGCCCCGATGAGGCCCATCGAGGCGCCGGAGAGCCGCCGCCCGTACGCGGCCGCGCTCTCGCCGCTCATGCCGCGCGCCAGTGCCTTCGCCTGGAAGATGCCCGGGATCATCTTGTACGTCGATCCGTTGCCGAGCCCGCTCAGGACGAACAGGGCCACGAAGCCGACGAGGAAGACCGGCAGCGAGGACCGCTGCGAGGCGAACACCACCACTGCGGTGGCCGCCGCCATCGCCATGAACGTCCCCAGGGTGATCCGCGCCCCGCCGAACCGGTCCGCGAGGGCCCCGCCCACCGGCCGGATCAGCGATCCGAGCAGCGGTCCCATGAAGGTCAGCGAGGCGGCCTGGAGCGGGGTGCGGCCGAACTGGGTCTGCAGCACCAGGCCGAAGGCGAAGCTGTAGCCGATGAAGGACCCGAAGGTGCCGATGTAGAGGAACGCCATGATCCAGGTGTGCGCGTCCTTCAGCGCCTCGCGGACCGCGCCGGTGTCGTTGCGCACGGGCGCCAGGTTGTCCATGCGTACGGCCGCCAGGACCGCCGCGATCACGATCAGCGGGAGGTAGGCGGCCAGCAGGTACCGGGGGTGCGCGGCCCCGGCGGTGGCGATGACCAGCAGCCCGGCGAGCTGCACCACGGGCACGCCGATGTTGCCGCCGCCGGCGTTCAGGCCGAGCGCCCAGCCCTTCTTGCGCAGCGGGAAGAAGGCGTTGATGTTGGTCATGGAGGAGGCGAAGTTGCCGCCGCCGACGCCGGTGAGGGCCGCGACGACCAGGAAGGTCCCGTAGGAGGTCCCGGGCTCCATCACCACGATCGCGGCGACCGTCGGCGCGAGCAGCAGCAGCGCGCTGACGACGGTCCAGTTCCGGCCGCCGAAGCGGGCCACGGCGAAGGTGTACGGCACCCGTACGAGCGCGCCCACGCAGGTCGCGGTGGCGATCAGGAAGAACTTCCCGGCCGGGTCGATCCCGTACGCCGGTCCCATGAAGAGGACCATCACGGACCAGAGCGACCAGATGGAGAACCCGATGTGCTCGGAGAACACGGAGTAGACGAGGTTGCGGCGGGCGGTCCGCTCCCCGGTCTCCTTCCAGAAGGTCTCGTCCTCGGGATCCCACTGCTCGATCCAGCGGCCCCCCTTGCGCGGTGCGGTCGTACCGGTCATCACACGCCTCCACAGCTCTCGCGTCCGTGGCACGACCGTAGGAACGGCGCGTTTCGGCCCCGGTCACCGCCTGATGACCGCCGGGAAACCTTGCTCTCACCCGCCGCCGGGGACACCTGTGAGCGCGGCCGGGCGCCAGCTCGCCGGGGGGACTTCCAGCCAGCCGCGTTCGCCGCCGAGCCCGGCCACGGCCCGGTGCAGCGCTTCGAGTCCGGGGTGGCCGAAACCCTTGCGCCACACCATGGACAGCGGGGACAGCGGTACGGGGTCGACCAGCGGCCGCTTCACGGACCCGGGCATGTCGACGAAGTCGACGGTCACCAGCACCGCATTGCCGGTCTTGGCCATGACCCGGCCGAACTCGTCCTTGCCGATGGCCACCGGGGCGGGCGGCGCCATCACGATCCCCCGCCCGGCGAACAGCTCGCGGGCGAGCCCCGTCCACTCCAGCGTGCGCGGGTTCCCGGCGCCCGCGTACACGGTCTCCCCGGCCAGCGCGTCCAGTGGTACGGCCGCCCGCCGGGCCAGCGGGTGCCCCTCGGGCAGCAGCACGGCGAGCGGCTCGTAGCGCACGGGCCGGTGCGCGAGACGCGAGCGCGTGACCGGGTCCAGCCCGTCGGCGTACCCGAAGGAGACGTCGAGACGCCCGGCGGCGATCTCGGCGGCGGCATGGGTCAGGCCGCTCTCCCAGCGGGCCATCAGCTCGCAGTCCGGGGCCAGCTCCCGGGCCCGCTCCAGCACGGCGCGCGCGGTGCTCGGCCCGTCGGTGTTCAGGTCGACGAGCAGCGGCCGGGGCGCGGCGAAGGCGGCGGCGACCGCCTCGTGCGCGGCGAGCACCCGCCGGGCCAGCGGAAGCAGCCGCTCCCCGTCGGGGGTCGGCTCGACGGCGCGGGTCGTACGGACGAACAGCGTGGTGCCGAGGGCCTCTTCGAGCCGCCGTACGTCCCGGCTCAGCGCCTGCTGGGCGACGTACAGCCGGGCGGCGGCGCGGGTGAAGTGCAACTCCTCGGCCACGGCGACGAACCCGCGCAGCAGCCGGGGATCCACATCACGGGGCATCATCCCGGGAGACTAACAACAGATCGGCGTGAATGGCCTCCGGACAGGTGTTGGACGGTTCGCCCGGTCCCGGCCGAGGGTGGTGGTCATGCCCCTCATGGCCGTCACCGGCAGCACCCTCGTCCTGGCCGCCCCGCCCGCCTCGCCCGCCTCGCCCGTCCCCGCCCGCACTCCCCCGCGCCCGCAGGGCCCCTACCGGCGCCTGTTCGCGCTGCCCGGCGCCCGCGGCTTCACCGCCGGGAACCTCCTCGCCCGTCTCCCGATGGGCATGTTCGGGATCAGCGCGGTCATGATGATCGCCGGCCAGCGCGGCTCGTACGCCCTCGCCGGCGCGGTCACGGCGACCGGCCTGGCCGCCACCGCGCTGGTCGCGCCGTGGACGGCCCGGCTGATCGACCGGCACGGCCAGGCCCGGATCGCCGTCCCGGCCACCCTGGTCGCAGTCCTCGGCTCGCTGTCCCTGGTCGTGTGCGTCCGGACCGGGGCCCCCGCCTGGACCCTCTTCGCCTCGTACGCCGCGACCGCCACCACCCCCAACATCGGCGGCATGTCCCGCGCCCGCTGGACGCACCTGCTGCGGGACTCCCCGGGCGCGCACCACACCGCGATGTCCTTCGAGCAGGCCGCCGACGAGCTCTGCTACATGCTCGGCCCGGTCCTCGCGGCCTTCCTCTGCTCGGTCGTGCTCCCCGAGGCCGGCACCCTCACCGCGGCCGCCCTGCTGCTGACCGGCATGCTGGTCTTCACCTCCTGCCGCGCCACCCAGCCCCCGGTGACGGCCGGTCCGCGCCGCGGCTCACCGCTGCGCGCCCTCGGCCCGCTGCTGCCGCTGTTCCTCGCCACGGGTGTGGTCTTCGGCTCGATGGAGATCTCCTCGATCGCGCACCTCGACGCCCTGGGCCTGGGCGCCGCCTCCGGCCCGGTGCTGGCCCTCCAGGCGGCGGGCTCCTGCGCGGCCGGCCTGCTCTACGGCACGATGCGCCCGCGCGGCCTGCGCACCTGCCTGCTCGCCATGGCCGCCGCGATGACGCTGCCGTGGCTCGCGGCGAGCACGGGCGCGCTCCTCCCGCTGGCCTGCGCGCTGCTGCTGGCGGGCATGGCCACGGCTCCGACGATGGTGACGGCGATGTCCCGGGTCCACGCGCTCACCCCGGAGGGCCGCCTCAACGAGGGCATGACCCTCGCGGTCACCGCCATCTTCGCGGGCATCGCCCTGGGCGCGGCCGCGGCCGGATCCCTGGTCGACCACCTGGGCCCGTCGACGGCCTACGCCCTCCCGGCCGCGGCGGCCACGGTCGCCCTGCTCCTGTCCGTGGCGGTCCCCCCGAGCCCAGTGACGCGGTAGCCGGGCCGACGCTCATGTACATGCAGTACATGCAGTACATGCAGTACATTCATTACATGAGCGAGCCAGTGATCGAATCAATGGCCGAGGTGCGTGCCCACTTGGCCGACGTCCTTGACCGCGCCCGCCGCGAAGACACCCCCACCATCGTCACCAGACGCGGAAAGGCAGAAGGCATCGTCCTCGACATCGACGAGTACCGACGCCTCAAGGCGATCGAGGAAGCAGCCGAGGACTCATGGCTGTCGAAGCTGGTCGACGCCGCCCGCGCCGACGATGACGGATCCTCGCTCAGCATCGAGGAAATGACCGCCGAGATCCTGCGCGGCGATGCGTGACCGAACGCCGACACCTGACCCGGTTCAGGACCGCCGCCCGCCGCGACCTCGGCAAGATCCCCCAGCCCGACGCGATCCGGATCCTGCGTCGTCTCGCCGAGCTCCAACAGGCTCTGGACGCCGACGACACGAACGCGTTCGACATCAAGGCCCTCCAGGGGCACCAGGCTCACTGGCGGCTCCGCATCGGGGACTACCGCGCCGTGTACACGCTTGACGAGGGACCGGACGGTGCGCTCGTCGTCACGGTGTGGGTCGTGGCCGTCGGCCACCGCCGGGAGATCTACCGAACCGTCTGACCGCATGCACCCATGACAAAGGCCCCGCAGCCGAGAGGCCGCGGGGCCTGTGCCCACATGGGATGAGTGGAGATGGCGGGAATCGAACCCGCGTCCAACGGTGCAGAAGCAGGGCTTCTCCGAGCGCAGTCCGCTGCGCTTTTCTCAGCCCCGGAGATCACACGGACAAGTCTCCGACGGGCTCAGTCACTGTTTGGTTTCCCTCCAACCCCCGTGACCGGGGCTAGAGGTTTAGATCCCTAATTGACGCCAGGATCCGGACCGGGACCACTTCCGGGCTGACGCTCCTCACAGAGGCTTCAGCTCACTGTTATTAGGCAGCGAGGGTGAAGCGGGAGTTATCGCTCTTGGAGTTGGCGATTATTGTTTGCGACATATGGTTAGCGAGATCATTGCCGCTTCCTCGGCTCGCTTCCCCTGCATCGACATCCGCTGTCGAAACCGATCATCCCCATGTTTTTTTAACAAAGTGCTCCACCCCGGGGGGCGGTGCTGACGCCATGGTACGCGAAGTCGACCACCGCGTGCCAGGTGATTAAACCGTGCCGCGCTGCTTGCGACGGATGGCCGAGATCGTCCGGTTCGTCTCGCGGGTGTCCTGCTTCTCCCGCATCGTCTGCCGCTTGTCGTACTCCTTCTTGCCCTTCGCCAGCGCGATCTCGATCTTCGCCCGGCCGTCCTTGAAGTACAGCGAGAGGGGCACGATCGTGTGACCCGACTCGTCCGCCTTGCGCTCCAGCTTGTCGATCTCCTCGCGGTGCATGAGGAGCTTGCGCTTGCGCCGGGCGCTGTGGTTGGTCCAGGTGCCCTGGCTGTACTCCGGCACGTGCACGTTGTAGAGCCAGGCCTCCCCGCTCTCCACCGACACGAAGCCGTCCACCAGCGAGGCCCGGCCCTGGCGCATGGACTTGACCTCGGTGCCCGTGAGCACGAGACCGCACTCGTAGGTGTCGAGGATCGCGTAGTCGTGACGCGCCTTCTTGTTCTGGGCGATCAGCTTGCGCCCTTTTTCCTTAGCCATAGTGCGGTCATTTTCGCACTACGGACCCACCCCGAGGCCACCCAATACCGTGACGGCCCGCTCCTCGACCGCCTCGCCGGCCGGCACGTCCGGGGTGATGCCGGCGCCGTCCAGGCTGCGGCCCGCCGGCGTGCGGTACGTGCCCACCGTCAGCTCGGCCACCGAGCCGTCCGGGAGCTCGGTCGGCATCTGCACCGAGCCCTTGCCGAAGGTCCGGCTGCCCACCGCCACCGCCCGGCCCCGGTCCTGCAGGGCGCCCGTCACCAGTTCGGCCGCGCTCATCGTGCCGCCGTCGACCAGGGCCACCAGCGGCCGGGTGGTGTCCCCGCCCTCGGCCGCGTACAGGACCCGCTGGTCGCCCCGTACGTCGTACGTGGCCACGAGCCCGCCGTCGAGGAAGGCGGAGGCGGCGGTGACGGCCTCGGTGACCAGCCCGCCCGGGTTGCCGCGCAGGTCGAGCACGACCCCCTCGCCTGGCGGGGCCGCGCGGACGGCCGCCTTGACGCGATCGCCGGAACCGCGGGTGAAGGAGACGACCTTGATGACCGTGACCCCGTCCGGGCGCTGCCGTACGGTCACCGGTTCGGTGCGCAGCTGCTCGCGGCGCACGGTCTCGGTGAGGTCGGCGCCGTCCCGGCTCAGGTTCAGCACGACGGGGGTGCCGGCATCGCCGCGCAGCAGGGCGACCACGGCGGTCACGGCGAGGCCGGTCACCGCGTGCCCGTCGACGCTCAGCAGCCGGTCCCCGGCGCGCAGTCCGGCGCGGGCGGCGGGGCTGCCGGGCTGGACCTTGTCGACCTTGATCATGCCGTCGGCGGCTCGCCCTGCCCACACCCCGACGCCGGTCCAGTGGCCGTCGAGGCCCTCGGTGAAGGCGGCGTACTCGCCCTGGTCGTAGACGGTGCCCCAGCGGTCGCCGCTGCGGCTGACGACCTCCTGGGCCGCCTTCTTGCCGGACTTCCCCTCGGCGACGGCCTCGGCGACTGCGCGGGCGACGGCCTCCCGGTCGGCGGTGCCCGCCTCGCGCGGGGTCTCGGCCGCGGGGGCGCCGGTCAGGGCCGCGGCGGCCGAGGCGCCCTCCTCGCGGTCCCAGCAGCCGGTGTACGCGCCGGCGCCGACGGCGGTGAGGAAGGCGATCGTCAAAACGGCCCCGCGACGCAGGTCGCGGGGCCGGAGACAGAAGGTGGGAATACTCGGCAAGCCCAGCATGGCGCCGAGTCTAGGACAAGCCCCGCGTCGGTACGGGTGGTTGACCGGACTGCTCGCGGGGCGCTTGTCACACCTTCAGGTACTTGCGCAGGGCGATGAAGGCGGCCATGGAGGGCATCAGGAGGCCGATGAAGAGTACGTACGGGAGCTTGGCCAGCACGGATCCCCAGCCCATGAAGTCGATGAGCTGGATCTTGTCCCGCAGTCCGACGCCGTGGTCGATCACGAAGTACTGGCCGGAGACGAGCATGCCGCAGGCGAAGAGCGCGCCGATGAGGCCGGCGACCGCCGCCTCCATGATGAAGGGGACCTGGATGTAGAAGCTGGAGGCACCCACCAGCCGCATGATCCCGGTCTCACGCCGTCGGCTGAAGGCCGAGACGCGCACCGTGTTGACGATCAGCAGCAGCGCCACGATCAGCATGATCAGCATGATGGCGAGCGCCGCGATGTTCAGGTAGTTGAGGATCCGGAAGAGGTCGTCGATGGCCTGGCGCTGGTCGTCGACGGTGTGGATGCCGTCGCGGCCGACGAAGGCGGAGGTGACGACCTTGTACTTCTCCGGGTCCTTCAGCTTGACCCGGAAGGACTCCTGCATCTGGTCCGGGGTGATGGAGGAGGCGAGCGCCGTGTTCCCGAACCGCTCCTGGTAGTGCTTGTACGCCTCGTCCGCCGACTCGTAGGCGACGGACTTCACCAGGGACATCTGCTTGAGCTCGGACTCGATCTGCTTCTTCTGCTCGTCGGTCACCGCGCCCTTGGCGCAGGTGGTGACGCCCGTGGAGACCGCCGGCGAACCGTCGGCCTTCTTGGCGGCGGCCTCGCTCGCCTCCACGGCGTCCTGCTTGTTGCAGAGGTAGATCGAGACGTTGGCCTTGTCGTACCAGAAGCCCTTCATCTTGCTCACCTGCTCGCTCATGAGCATGGAGCCGCCGAACAGGGCCAGGGAGAGGCCCACCGAGATGATGACCGCGAAGGTCATGGTGAGATTGCGACGGAGGCCGACGCCGATCTCCGACATGACGAACTGGGCGCGCATTGCGTCTCAGGGACCTTTCAGTGCTGGTAGCCGTAGACGCCGCGCGACTGGTCGCGCACGAGTCGGCCCTGTTCGAGTTCGATGACGCGCTTGCGCATCTGGTCGACGATCTGCTGGTCGTGGGTGGCCATGATCACGGTGGTGCCGGTCCGGTTGATCCGGTCCAGCAGCTTCATGATCCCGACCGAGGTCTGCGGGTCGAGGTTGCCGGTGGGCTCGTCCGCGATCAGCAGGGCGGGGCGGTTGACGAAGGCGCGGGCGATGGCCACGCGCTGCTGCTCGCCGCCGGAGAGCTCGCCGGGCATCCGCTCCTCCTTCCCGCCCAGACCCACGAGTTCGAGGACCTGCGGGACGGCCTTGCGGATCTCGCCGCGCGGCTTGCCGATGACCTCCTGGGCGAAGGCCACGTTCTCGGCCACCGTCTTGTTGGGGAGCAGGCGGAAGTCCTGGAAGACGGTCCCCAGCTGGCGCCGCATCTGCGGAACCTTCCAGTTGGAGAGCTTGGCGAGGTCCTTGCCCAGGACGTGCACCTGGCCGTGGCTCGCCCGCTCCTCGCGCAGGATGAGCCGCAGGAAGGTGGACTTGCCGGAGCCGGAGGAGCCGACCAGGAAGACGAACTCACCCTTCGCGATGTCGAGGGAGACTTCTCTGAGTGCGGGTCGGCTCTGCTTCGGGTAGGACTTGGAGACACTGTCGAATCGGATCACGGGTGCACCACGGTCGCCGGGAGTAGGTGTGCGTGACCATACGCGAACGGGCGCGAGGTGTGGACCCTGCCTCCGGACTTGCCCGTTTTATCCCGGGGCGCGGGCGCCCGGGACCGCGATTGCCCGGACGGGCCGCGCCGAATGTCGGCGAAGCTGGCACAGTGGTAGGGGGAACGCTCCGGTTCCCCGCGCCGTTATAGGCAGCAGAAGACCGAGGGGATGAGAGGAGGAGCGCATGACATATGACCGGCTCGTGTGCGCGAACTGCGCCGCACCCGTCAGCCAGGGCCGCTGCCCGGTGTGCCGGGCGAACCGGGAGCGCCTCCAGCAGGAGGGCCCCTTCTCCGGCCTGAACCCCGTGACGCTCATCGTGCTCATGGTGATCCTCGTGACGGCTCTGGTACTGGTGGCCCAGCACACCGCCTAGACCGCCCGGCCACGGTGCCCGCGGCAGCCCCCCGCGCCACGTACCGATCACACACGCGAGAAGGGCCCGGACACCTGGTGTCCGGGCCCTTCCGCGCGTGCGCGTGTGCTGGGGGGTTACGCGGTCTGCTCCTGCTGCTTGCGCCAGCGGATCCCGGCCTCCAGGAAGCCGTCGATCTCGCCGTCGAGCACCGCCTGCGGGTTGCCGACCTCGAACTCCGTCCGCAGGTCCTTGACCATCTGGTACGGGTGCAGGACGTAGGACCGCATCTGGTTGCCCCAGGAGCTGCCGCCGTCCTTGAGGGCGTCCATCTTGTCCTTCTCCTCCTGGCGACGCCGCTCCAGCAGCTTGGCCTGGAGGACGTTCATGGCGCTCGCCTTGTTCTGGATCTGCGAGCGCTCGTTCTGGCAGGAGACCACGATGCCGGTCGGCAGGTGCGTGATGCGGACCGCCGAGTCGGTGGTGTTGACGCCCTGGCCGCCGGGGCCGGAGGCGCGGTACACGTCGACGCGCAGCTCGGCCTCGTCGATCTCGACGTGGTCGCTGGTCTCCACGACCGGGAGCACCTCGACGCCCGCGAAGGAGGTCTGGCGGCGGCCCTGGTTGTCGAAGGGCGAGATGCGCACGAGGCGGTGGGTGCCCTGCTCGACGGAGAGCGTTCCGTAGGCGTACGGGGCCTTGACGACGAAGGTGGTCGACTTGATGCCGGCCTCTTCCGCGTACGAGGTCTCGTAGATCTCGGTCGAGTAGCCGTGCCGCTCGGCCCAGCGCAGGTACATGCGCTGCAGGCGCTCGGCGAAGTCGGAGGCGTCGACGCCGCCGGCCTCGGCGCGGATGTTGACCAGGGCCTCGCGCTCGGCGTACTCGCCGGAGAGCAGGGTCCGGACCTCCATCTCGTCCAGCGCCTTGCGGACGGAGACCAGCTCGGCCTCGGCCTCGGCCAGGGTGTCCGCGTCGTCCATCTCCTGGGCGAGGTCGAAGAGCACCCCGAGGTCGTCGATGCGCCCCCGCAGCGTTTCGGCCTTCCGGACCTCCGCCTGGAGGTGCGAAAGCTTGCTCGTGATCTTCTGGGCGGCCTCCGGGTCGTCCCACAGGGACGGCGCGGCGGCCTGCTCCTCAAGCACGGCGATATCTGCCCTCAGCTTGTCGAGGTCCAGGACGGCCTCGATCGACCCCATGGTCGAGGAGAGGGACTTCAGCTCTTCGGAAACATCGACGACTGCCACGGGTCCAGCGTAGCCGGTCCCCGGACAACGCCGTCCGGGCAGGCCGAATCACCCGTTCTGATGATGGATCGTACGGGCGTACCCTCTCCGTATGACCGTTCTCCTCGTCAAGCGCCGCCATGTCGACCACATGCGTGTCACGACGACGAGCTGTCCGCCGCCGGACCGAACCCAAGCCTGATCCACCACGATCCGACTTGGTCCTGTACGCGGCCCCCGTGGTCCCGGCACCACCCCTGTCGGAGACCCTCCCCCCGCCCGCGGCCCCCACCACCTCTGGGGAACAGGACCCCGTGACATCCGAAACGGAGCCGTCATGCCGTCCGCGCACACTCTCCCCGTCCTGGACCTTTCCCAGGCCGACGACCCGGCCCAGCGGGCCGATTTCCTGAAGAAGCTGCACGCAGCCGCCAGGGACACCGGTTTCCTGCACCTGACCGGGCACGGCGTCACCGCCGCCGAGAGCGCCCGCATCCTTGAAGTGACCAGGGCCTTCTTCGCCCTCCCGGAAGCCGACCGGCTCGCCGTCAGCAATCTGAACTCCCCGCACTTCCGTGGCTACACCCGGATCGGCCACGAGCTGACCGGCGGCGCCTCCGACTGGCGGGACCAGCTGGACGTCGGCGCGGAGCGCCCGGCGCCGGTCGTGGGGCCGGACGACCCGGCGTTCCTGTGGCTGGAGGGCCCGAACCAGTGGCCCGCCGCCCTCCCGGAGCTCCGTACGGTGGTCCTGGACTGGCAGTCGCGGCTCGCGGCCGTCGCCCACCGCCTGCTCCAGGAGCTCCTCGTGGCGATCGGCGCCCCGGCGGACTTCTTCGACGAGGCCTTCGCGGACCGCCCGCACCTGCACACCAAGCTGATCCGCTACCCGGGATCGGCCCCCTCCGGCGCCGACCAGGGGGTCGGAGCGCACAAGGACTACGGCTTCCTGACGCTCCTGCTGCAGGACTCGGTGGGCGGCCTCCAGGTGGTGCGCGACGGCGGCTACGTGGACGTACCGCCGATGCCGGGCGCCTTCGTGGTGAACCTGGGCGAGCTGCTGGAGATCGCGACCGAGGGCTACCTGACGGCGACGGACCACCGGGTGGTCAGCCCGCCCGGCGCGGTGGAGCGGTACTCGGTGCCGTTCTTCTACAACCCGCGGCTGGACGCGGTGATCGAGACCGTCCCGGGCGACTACCTGCGTTCCGCGCCCGGTGTCGCGCACGACGAGTCGAACCCGCTGCACGCCGAGTACGGCCGCAACGAACTGAAGGGCTGGGTCCGCGCGCACCCCGCGGTGGCCCGCCGCTGGCACCCGGAACTGGCCTCGGTGTAGCCCCTGCCGGACCGGCCGCGCGTGGCCGCTGCGCGGAGCTTTCTCCCCGCCCCGCCGTTTCCCGGGCTCTGCCCGGACCCGGTCCTCAAACGCCGGACGGGCTGGTTTTCCAGCCCGTCCGGCGTTTGAGGACCGGGGGTTCGGGGGCGGAGCCCCCGACCGCGGCGCCGCACTGCGTTACGGAACCCGCGGAACCGACTGCTTGCTGTCCTGCGGGGGCGGGGCCTCGTCGCCCGAGACCAGCCACGTGCCCAGACCGACGGCCGCGGCCAGGGCCAGGGCCGATGCCGAGAGGACCAGGCGGCGCTTGCGGGCCGCCTCCGCGCGGTGGCGGGCGGAGCCGGGGCGGTGGCCGCCCGCGGGGCGCGGGACGCGGGCGGTGCCCAGCGCCCCGCCCGCCAGCTCGTCCGGCCCCGGCACGCGCATCGAAGTGTGGGTGTCCCGGTTGGAGTCGGTCGCCGAGCCCGGCACCAGCGGGACCACGCCCCGCCGCCGGACCGGGTCCGCCGCCGGCTCCTCCGAGGGCTCGGGGTCCGGATCCGCGTCGTCCGGCTCGTCCACGTCCAGCGGAGGCATTCCGGCCAGCAGCGGCAGCAGGTCCCGCAGCCGGACCGACAGCTCCGAGGCCCGCAGCCGCGAGGCCGGGGCCTTGGCCAGGCACTGCACGATGAGCTGCCACAGCTCGTCGGGGATCCCGGGCAGCGGGACCACCGTCTCCGTCACGTGCCGACGCAGGACCGCGCCCGGGTGGCCCCCGCCGAAGGGGGTGAAGCCGGCCAGCAGCTCGTACAGGACCGTGGCCAGGGCGTATATGTCCACCGCGGCCCGCGGGGGCAGACCCTCGACGATCTCCGGCGCCAGGTAGTCCGGGGTGCCGATGATCCGGGTCGTCGGGGCCGAGGCCCGGCCCGCGGAGGCCCGCCGCGGGGAGTCGATCAGCTTGGCCACGCCGAAGTCGGTCAGCAGCGCCGGGTGCGAGCCGCCGGGCCCGAGCCGGCCCTGCATGTCCAGCAGGACGTTCTCCGGCTTGACGTCCCGGTGGACGACGCCCGCCGCGTGGGCCGCGGCCAGCGCGTCGGCGACGTCCGCGACGATCGCCACGGCCGCCTCGGGGGCGAGCCGCCGTTCGCGGTCGAGGCGCGTGCGCAGGTCCGTACCGCGGACCAGGTCCATGACGAGGGCGAGGTCGTTGCCGTCCACGACGAGGTCGCGGACGGACACGACGTGCGGATGCTCCAGGCCGAGCAGCGCGCTGCGCTCCTGGACGAACCGTCCGACGAGTTCCTGGTCGGACGCGAGGTCCTCGCGCAGCAGTTTGACGGCGACGGGCCCGTCAGGCCCCTCGCCCAGCCACACCGTGCCCGCGCTGCCGCGCCCCAGGA
This sequence comes from Streptomyces sp. NPDC001502, assembly GCF_042894785.1. Taxonomy (NCBI): domain Bacteria; kingdom Bacillati; phylum Actinomycetota; class Actinomycetes; order Kitasatosporales; family Streptomycetaceae; genus Streptomyces; species Streptomyces sp. NPDC001502. The sequence goes on along the minus strand of NZ_JBIAVW010000032.1, from coordinate 42,113 downwards.
TCTGGTGCGCGGTGTACCGGCTGCCGATCTTCCGTGCCACGACTGCTCCCTCAGCGGCTGGCGTACGCACCAAAGCTACGCGGCCGGGTGGGCATTGGAGGCCAGCAGGGGTCCGGATTCGCGGCGACCTTCACTTCTGCGAGCGAAATCATGTCCCAGAAGTCGACAAATCCACGAAGTCGGAGCTACGGGGGCTCGTCTCAGGGCTTGGTGGAGCCCGTCGAGCCCGAGGAGCTCGCGGAGTCCCCGATCGAGCTGACCCAGTCGACGGCGTCGCCGCCCCAGGTCCAGACCTGGTCCCACCAGCCCTTGCCGGTGCCGATCCACTCCTGCAGCGGGGTCAGTTCCCAGACCAGCCAGCCGGCGACGAAGAACACCAGGATCAGCACCAGGCAGCCCTTGAGGCAGCCGAGGCCGGGGATCCGCACCGGGTTGGCGCTGCGGCGGCGCGGCTCGCGCGGTTCCCGGGGGGCCGGCCGCTGCTGCGGCGGGGGCTGCGGGGGCTGCTGCTGCGGCTGGGGCTGGCGGTACTGGGGCTGCTGCGGCTGAGGCTGCTGCTGGTACGGCTGGGGCTGGTGCTGCTGCGGCTGGTAATGCTGCGGCGGCGGGGGCGGCGCGTACTGCTGCTGAGGCGGCTGCTGCGGCTGGCGGTACTGCGGCTGCTGAGGCTGCTGGTACTGCTGCTGCGGGGGCGGCGGGCCCTGCCGGTACTGCGGCGGCTGCTGCTGGGGCCGGTGCTGCGGCGGCGGAGGCGCCTGCCGCTGCGGACGGCGGCGCAGCGGGTCCTCGTTCGGGTCGAGGTACTGGATCTGCGTCTGCTCGTTGCGGTCACGGGCGGCCTGCATCTGCGACTGCCACGGGTGCGGCGAGTCGGGCCGCTGCACCGGAGGCATCACCGAGGTCGGGTCGGCCCCGGGGCCCGCGGCTTCCCCTGGCCCTCCGGGCCGGGGAGACCCCATGGGCAGCACCGAGGTGGCGTCGGCCGCGCCGACCGGCGGCATGACGCTCGTCATGGCGTTCGGGTCGTACGCGCCCGTGGGCGCGCCCGCGCCGGGGGTCTCGGGGACCGGGGCCGGCGAGGGGTCGGGCGCGAGCAGCGCGCCCACGCCGAGCGCGGCCTCCACCTCGGCGGCCGAGGAGTGCACGCCGATGCCGGAGGCCACCACGCGCAGTCCGCGGGCCAGGCTCTCGGCGCTGGGACGCTCGTTCGGCTCCTTGCGCAGGCAGCGCTCGATGACCGTCCACAGCGGCTCGGGCACCGTCGAGGGCCGCTGCGGGTCCTCGCTGAGGTGGCGGTGGAGCACTTCGAGGGCGGTGCCGCCGGCGAACGGCGGGCGGCCGGTGAGCAGCTCGTACAGGAGGATGCCGGCGCCGTAGATGTCGACGGCGGAGGTCTGCGGGCGGCCCTCGGCGGACTCGGGGGCGACGTAGGCCGGGGTGCCCACGAACTCGTGGGTGCGGGTCAGGCCCGGGGAGTCGGCGAGGCGGGCGATGCCGAAGTCGGTGAGCATCGGCTTCATCTGTCCGCCGCGCTCGTCGAGCAGCACGTTGGCCGGCTTGAGGTCGCGGTGGACCACTCCGTCGGCGTGGCTGGCGGCGAGGGCGTCGGCGATCTGGGCGGTCAGCAGGCTCGCGGCGACGGGCGTGAAGGGGCCGTTCTCCCGGAGGTACCGGTGCAGGTCCGGGCCGTCGATCAGGTCCATGACCAGGGCCAGCAGATCGCCCTCGACGACGAGGTCGCGGGTGCGCACGATGTTGGGGTGGGTCAGGCGCAGCAGGACCGAGCGCTCCCGCAGGAAGCGCATGACGATGTCGGGATCCTGGGCCAGCTCCTCCTTGAGGACCTTGATGGCCACGGTCTCCCCGGGCTGCCCCGCGACGGCTGCCTCCGCGCCGGCGGCCTCCCTCTGGCGGGCACGCCAGACAGTGCCCGTGGCGCCGCGCCCGAGCGGCTCCTCGAGCAGGTACTTGCTGCCGACTGGCCGCACGTCTCGCGCTCCCCTGCTGTCGTCGGATGTGGTCGATCCGCTGATTGGTTTTCCGGCCCACTCTAGGGGGTGTCCCCCGGGAAGACGCCGGTCCCCGGAGGTTGGTTGCCGCACATATGTACGGAGGGTGATGTTTGCGGGGTATGCCGGAGGCGATTTTCCCCGTCTTCCGCCGCCTTGGTGTCCGGATCCGGCCGGGGTCCGGCCCGGGTCCCGGCACATCAAGATCATTTGTTGCCGGGTGCCGGGCGTGTTGTCCGTGACAGGTGCGAGGATGCACATGTACGGACGGCACGGGACGGGAGCCCCGCCTTCCGGGCAGACCTGACCGGACGACGCGTCCGTGCCGGGTGGGGGGCGACCGGACGGTCATGTCACGGGATTCCCCTGCCGGGCGCATACACCGCGCACCGCGCAGAAGGGACCGCTGACGGCGATGCAGATCCGGCTGACCGTCCTTGGGTCGCGCAGCGGCCACCAGACCGCGACCGCCCCCGCGAGCTGTGACGTGCTCGTCACCGCACCCGTCGGGACCGCGCTGGCCGCGGTCGCCTCCGGGCTCGCGGCGACCGTCGGCGGACCCGACACCGGCGGCACCGTCGTGCTGTACGCCGGCTCCGAGCGCCTCGACCTCCAGCGGCGGGTGCTCGGCGAGCCGCCGCTCGTGGACGGCGCGGTACTGGCGCTGCACGGGCCCGTGCCGGACGTCCTGCCGGAGGACGGCCTCGGCGCGGCCCAGCTGCACGTCGTCGCCGGACCCGACGCGGGCGGAGTGCACCTGTTGCACAGCGGGCAGATCCGGGTGGGCCGCTCCGCCGACGCCGACGTCCCTCTCGACGACCCCGACGTCTCCCGGCTGCACTGCGCGGTGACGGTCCTCCCCGACGGGCGTGTCGCGGTGGCCGACCTGAACTCGACGAACGGCACCACGCTGGACAGCGCCCCGGTGGGGGCACAGCCCGTCGCCCTGCCCCCGGGGGCGCTGCTGCGGGTCGGCGAGTCCACCCTGCGGCTGGCCCCCGCGGGCGCTCCCGCGCTGCCGGTGACCCCGGACCTCCAGGGCCACCTCTCGGTCTCCGCCCGGCCCGTCGCCCCCGACCCGCTTCCCGGCCCGCTCCCCGGGGCGGATCCGGCCGTACCCGGGCCGGCGCCGGACGCACCGGAGGCCCCCGACCTCCCCGGCGCCGCCGGCGCTTCCCGCGAAGCCGGGCCGGAGGGCGCACCGCCGAGCCCCGGCCCCGGGCGGCGGAAGGGCCTCGGCGCCTGGGCCCGCAAGTGGGTGCGCGGCGAGGAGCCCGCCGAGGCCCCGCAGGAACCGGTGGCCGCCCCGCCCGACCCCGACGATCCCGCCGCGGTGCTGCTGGCCGCGCTGGGCCCCACCGAGCGCCTGTGGTCCCGTACGCCCGAGCATCCCGCCGTACTGGACGTGGGGCTCGGCGCCGGGAGCCGGGTGTCCCTGCCCGCCGTCGGCGCCCTCGGGCTGGCGGGCCCGCGGCCCCGGCTGGCCGGGGCCGCCCGCTGGGTGGTCGCGCGGCTCGCGGCACTGCACGCGCCGGGGCAGCTGGAGATCGTGCTCATCTCCGCCGACCGGGCGCGCGGCCTCGCCGACCGGCGGCGCGACTGGGGCTGGCTCGGCTGGCTGCCCCACGTACGCCCCGCGCACGGCCAGGACTGCCGGCTCCTGCTCGCGTACGACCGCGACCAGGCCGCCGCCCGCACCGGTGAGCTGACCCGGCGGCTCGACGAGGGGCCGCTCGGCACGCACTGGGCCGCCGCCGACGCCGGACAAGTCCGGCGGGCCGCCGCCGTCTACGAGGGCCCGTACACGCTCGTCGTCCTCGACGGCGATCCCGGAGCCGGCCCGCTGCGCGACGTCACCGGCCGGCTCGCCTCGCACGGCCCGGCCGCCGGGATCCACGTGCTGGTGCTCGCCGAGGCCCCGGCCGCCACCCCCGCCTCGCCGGTCGAAGAGACGTACGAGGCCGCCTGCGCGAGCTCCCCCGCCTTCCGGGACTGCGGCGCGGTCGCCCTGCTCAGCGGCGATGTGGCCACGGCCGTACGCACCTTCACGATCAGCGGTGGCAGGCCGGTCCCGTCCGGGGGCACCGCCACCGCCGACGCCGTCTCCGCCGCCTGGGCCGAGCGCTTCGCCCGGGCCCTGGCCCCGCTGCGCACCGCCGAGGGGGGTTCCGCCGAGCCTTACCGGCCGACCACGGCCGCCCTGCCCGCCACCGCGCGGCTGCTGGACGAGCTGGGGCTGGCCCGGGCCACCCCGGCCTCCCTGATGGCCCGCTGGGCCGCCGCCACCGACCAGGGGCAGGGCATGGGCGGCCTCGCCGAGATCGTGCTGGGCAGCGGACGCCGCGGGCCCGTCGGCACCGAGCTCGTCCACGACGGCCCGCACCTGCTCATCGAGGGGCCCGCCGGGAGCGGGCGGACCGAGCTGCTGCGCTCGGTGGCCGCGTCGCTCTCCGCGGCCGCCCGGCCCGACCGGCTCGGGCTGCTCCTCCTCGACGGGGCCGGCGGCGAGCGCGGCGACGGACTGCTGCCCTGCACCGAACTCCCGCACGTCTGCGCCCACCTGGTCGCCTCCGATCCGCTGCGCATGCGGGAGTTCGCGCAGGCCCTGGGCGCGGAGCTCAAGCGCCGCTCCGAACTGCTGGAGGAGCTGTCCTTCGCCGAGTGGCACGCGCAGCGCGAGGTGTCCGACCGCATGGTCGCGCCGCGCCGGCCCACCCCGGGCGAGCAGCGCGGCGACCTCGACCCCCAGCGCACCGGCACGCTGCGGCTGCGGGCCGCGACCACCCGTACGGATCCGGCCGGGCCCAGCCCGCTGCCCCGTCTGGTGGTGCTCGTGGACGACCTGGACGCGCTGGTCGCGCCGGGGCTGGGTGCCACGGGCCGCCCCGCCGCGGGCTCGGTGGTCCGTGCACTGGAGGCGGTGGCCCGCGAGGGCGCCCGGCTCGGCGTGCACCTGGTGGCCACCAGCGCCCGCCCGGACCGTACGGCGGACACCGGACTGGCCCGGCTGGCCACCCTGCGCGTGGAGCTCGACGCACCCGACCAGCCGGGCCCGGGGCGCGGGCTGCTCCGCTTCGGCGACGGCCGGACGGTCCCCTTCCAGGCGGGCCGGGTCACCGGCCGGATCCCCCGGACGGCGACCCAGCGGCCGACCGTGGTCCCGGTGGAGTGGGAGCGGATGGGTGATCCGCCGGCCCGCCGCCCGGTCCGTGAGCTGGGCAACGGGCCCACCGACCTCGCGCTGCTGGCCAGCGCCCTGGACCGGGCCTCGCACCTGGTCTCGGCGATACCCGTGCTGTTCCCGCCCGCGCCCTGACGCCCGGCCGGGACACCCCAGGACACCCCAGGACACCCCCTGGCCCCCGCGAGGCGGTATTGCGGGGGCGCACGGCTCGGCGTAGACCTTGTGGTCCGGGACACATCACGGGCATCGGGGGCAGAGCCATGCGAAGGCACGGAACGAGCCGTACGACACTCACCTGGACGGCGCTCGCCGCGGCGGCCGCCCTCACGCTCTGCGCGTGCGGGGACGGCGGGACGGAGGAACCGCAAGGTCCCGAGGGCAGCACGGCCGTACCCCGGGTGCAGTTACCGAAGCTGCCCGGCGAGAAGCTGGAGGTCGCCGCGGTCTGGACGGGCCCGGAGCAGGAGAACTTCACCAAGGTCCTGAAGGAGTTCGAGAAGCGGACCGGTGCCTCCGTCACCTTCGTCCCGGCCCAGGACCCGATCGTCACCTTCCTCGGCACGAAGATCGCGGGCGGTGCGCCGCCGGACGTGGCGCTGCTCCCGCAGGTCGGGGCGCTGAAGGCGGCGGTGGAGAACAAGTGGGCGCAGCCGCTGGGCCCGGAGGCCGCCGCCCAGCTCGACGCGAACTACTCGAAGGGCTGGCGGACGCTCGGCGCCGTCGGCGACACCCAGTACGGCGTGTACTACAAGGCCGCCAACAAGTCGCTGATCTGGTACAACGCGAAGGCCTTCGAGGCGGCGGGGGTCAAGCCCCCGAAGACCTGGAAGGAACTGATCACCGCGGCCGACACGCTGTCCGCCTCCGGCACCCCGGCGGTCTCGGTGGCGGGTGCGGACGGCTGGACCCTCACCGACTGGTTCGAGAACATCTATCTCTCGCAGGCCGGGCCGGAGAAGTACGACCAGCTGGCCAAACATCAGATCAAGTGGACGGACGAGAGCGTCAAGCAGGCGCTGACCACGCTCGGCGAACTGTTCGGCCGCAAGGACTTCCTGGCGGGCGGGGTGAGCGGGGCGCTGGCCACCGAGTTCCCGAAGTCGGTGACGCAGACCTTCACCGGCGGTGACCGGCCTGCGGCCGCGATGGTGTTCGAGGGTGACTTCGTGGCGGTGAACATCGCGCAGACGGAGGCGAAGGTGGGCGAGGACGCCCTCGTCTTCCCCTTCCCGGCGGTCGGCGAGAAGGCTCCGGTGGTCTCGGGCGGCGACGTGGCGGTCGCCCTGAAGCCGTCGAAGGGAGCGCAGGCGCTGCTGACCTTCCTGGCCTCGGCGGACGCGGCGGAGATCCACGCCCGTCAGGGCGGTTTCGTCTCCCCGAACAAGGCGGTGGACCCGGGCGCGTATCCCAACGCCATCCAGCGGGACATCGCCAAGGCGCTGATCGCCGCGGGTGACGACTTCCGCTTCGACATGTCGGACCAGGCCCCGGCGGCCTTCGGCGGGACCCCGGGCGCGGGTGAGTGGAAGGCGCTCCAGGACTTCCTGGCGAACCCGTCGGACGTGGCGGGCACCCAGGCGAAACTGGAGGCGGACGCGGCCAAGGCCTACGGGAACTGATCCCGTGCGGGCCCCTGCCCCGGCCGCTGCCCATGCCCCTGCCGCCAAGGGCGTCGTCTCCGCGGAGGCCCGGCGCCGCCGGCTGATCACGGCGGCGTTCCTCCTCCCGGCGCTCGTGCTGCTCGGTGCGCTCGTCGTGCACCCCATCGGCTACTCCCTCTACCGCAGCTTCTTCGACCGGTCCGGCGACACCTTCGTCGGCGGCGACAACTACCGGGAGATCCTGAGCGACGACACGATCCGCACCGCCCTGAAGAACACCGCGCTCTGGGTGGTGTTCGCCCCGGCCACGGCCACCGCCCTCGGCCTGATCTTCGCGGTGCTCACCGAACGGGTGCGCTGGGGAACGGCGTTCAAGCTGCTGGTCTTCATGCCGATGGCGATCTCGATGCTGGCCGCGGGCATCATCTTCCGGCTCGTCTACGACCACGATCCCGACCGCGGGGTCGCCAACGCGGTCTGGGTCGGGGTCCACGACACCTTCGCGGAGTCCTCGGCCTTCCCCAAGGCCCGCCCGGGCCGGGACTCGCCGCTCGCGGACGCCGGCGGGGGCGCCTTCATCACCCGCGACCCCGTCCGCGCGGGTACCCCGGTGCTGCTCCCGCTGGTCGGGGTGGCACCGGAGGCGCTGCCGGACGGGACCCGGACCGCGGGCAGGTCCGACGCCGTGCCGGGGAAGGTCACCGGCACCGTCTGGCAGGACTTCACCCGGGGCGGGGGCGGTGCGGCGAACGTGGTCGACCCGACCGAGCAGGGCTTCGCCGGGATGCGGATCGAGGCGGTCAAGGACGGCCGGGTGGTCGATACGGCGACGGCCGCCGGCGACGGCACCTTCACCCTGTCCGCGAAGGCCGACGGGGCCCTGCTGCGGCTGCCCGCGGCCAATTTCCGGGAGGCGTACGCGGGGGTGCAGTGGCTCGGCCCGGCGCTCGTCACCCCGGCGGTCATCGGGGCGTACGTATGGATGTGGGCCGGTTTCGCGATGGTGCTGATCGGGGCCGGGCTGGCCGCCGTACCGCGTGAGCTGCTGGAGGCGGCGCGCGTGGACGGGGCGAACGAGTGGCAGGTGTTCCGGCGGATCACCGTCCCGCTGCTCGCGCCCGTCCTGGCGGTCGTGCTCGTCACCCTCGTCATCAACGTCATGAAGATCTTCGACCTGGTCTTCGTGATCGCGCCGGGTGCGGTCCAGGACGACGCGAACGTGCTCGCGCTCCAGCTGTACCGGACCTCCTTCGGCACGGACGCCGATCCGGGGCTGGGCAGTGCCATCGCCGTGCTGCTGCTGTTGCTGGTGATCCCGGTGATGCTCGTGAACATCCGTCGGCTGCGCAAGGAGGGGTCCCGATGAGCGGTACCGACGCGACGCCGGACCCGACGGCGGGCAGTGCGGGAGCCGATCCGCACACGGGGAGGCCCACGGTGGCCGGGCCGGCGACGGCGGAGCCGGCGGACGCCGAACCCGCGTACGCCAGGCCCTCGCACGCCAGGCCCGCCCGCTCCGCTCCCGCTCCCGCCCCCGCCCCCGCCCCCGCCAGGCCTTCGTACGCCACCCTCGTCTCCGCCAAGTTCGCCGCAGGCGCCCTGCGCGTCTTCCTGGTCGTGGCGGCGCTCTTCTGGCTGCTGCCCACGCTCGGGCTGCTGCTCTCCTCGTTGGTCTCCCCCACCGACCTCAACAGCGGCGGCTGGTGGCAGGTGCTCACGGCGCCCTCGCGGCTGACGGCCGACAACTACGAGCGGCTGCTGGCGAACGACACCATCACCGGCTCCCTCCTCAACACGTTCGCGATCGCCGTGCCGGCCACCCTGCTGGTCGTGGTCCTGGGCGCCTTCGCCGGATACGCCTTCGCCTGGCTGGAGTTCCCCGGCCGGGACTGGCTGTTCCTCCTCGTCGTCGGACTGCTCGTGGTCCCCGTACAGGTGGCCCTGATCCCGGTCTCCGAACTCTTCGGCGCCATCGGGCTGTTCGAGACCACGGCGGGCGTGGTCCTCTTCCACACCGCCTTCGGACTGCCCTTCGCCGTGTTCCTGCTGCGCAACTTCTTCGCGGAGATCCCGCGCGAGCTGCTGGAGGCGGCCCGTCTCGACGGGGCGGGTGAACTGCGGCTGTTCGCACGGGTGGTGCTGCCGCTCGGCGCGCCGGCGATCGCCTCGCTCGGCATCTTCGAGTTCCTGTGGGTGTGGAACGACATGCTGGTGGCGCTGGTGTTCGCGGACTCGGCCAGCCCGCCGGTCACGGTCGCGCTCCAGCAGCAGGTACGGCAGTTCGGGAACAACATCGACGTGCTCGCGCCCGGCGCGTTCCTGTCGATGGCGGTCCCGCTCGTCGTCTTCTTCGCCTTCCAGCGGCAGTTCGTCTCGGGGGTGATGGCCGGGGCGATCAAGTGACTTCGATGAAGCAACTTCCCCTCCGCACGGCACATGACGTGCTCCGTTGACGCTGCGTAACCCGAATGCCACACACCGCGTAACCCGATCGCCACGCCGGGGGTTCCTGGGCCATATGCCCGCGCCGACCCCTGGATGTGCCGTGCCCCGGTTCAGCGTCATCGTGCCCGCGTACAAGATCCAGGCCTACCTCCAGGAGAGTCTGGACTCGGTCCTGACGCAGTCGTACCCGGATCTGGAGCTGATCGCGGTCGACGACGCCTCTCCGGACGCCTGCGGTTCGATCATCGACGAGTACGCGGCGCGTGACCCGCGGGTGACGGCAGTCCACCTGGCACACAACCTGGGCCTGGGGCCGGCCCGCAACGCGGGCCTGGCGCGGGCGAGCGGCGACTACCTGATCTTCCTCGACGGCGATGACACCCTCGCTCCCGGCGCCCTGCAGGCCATCACCGACCGGCTGAAGGCCACCGGCTCCCCCGACGTCCTGGTCTACGACTACGCGCGCACCTTCTGGACGGGCGAACGCGTCCGCAACAGCCTCTCCCACCGGCTGTCCGAGGAAGGCCCGGCCAGCTTCCGCCTCGCCGACCGCCCGGCCCTCCTCGGCATGCTGATGGTGGTCTGGAACAAGGCCTACCGCCGCGAGTACGTGGAGCGCGAGGGCCTCGCATTCCCGCCCGGCTTCTACGAGGACACCCCCTGGACCTACCCGGCCCTGCTGGCCGCGGAGTCCGTCGCCGTCCTGGACCGGGTCTGCGTCCACTACCGGCAGCGGCGCACCGGCTCGATCCTGACCACCACCAGCCGCCGCCACCTCGACATCTTCGACCAGTACGACCGGGTCTTCGGCTACCTCGCCGGCCGCCCCGAGCTGGAGCGCTGGCGCCCCGTCCTGCACCGCCGGATGGCCGAGCACTTCTGCGCCCTGTACGCCGACCCGCGCCGCCTCCCGCGCGCCGCCCGGGCCGAGTTCTTCGCCCGGGCCTGCGCCCTGCTGCGCCGCTACCGCGTCCCCGGCGGCAGCAGCGCCCTGCCGCTGTCCCTGTCGCGGACCGACCGGGTCCGGCACACCCTGATGCGGCTGGGCACCCGGCGCACCTACCGGCTGCTGTCGGCGCTGCGCACGGCCGGGCTGGCGCTGGGCCGAGCGGCCTCGGCCCTGTGGCGGGGCCTGCGCGAATCAGCCCTGCGCCTGCACTACCGGACCCAGCGCCTCCTGCCCCTGCGCCCGGAGCTCGCGGTCTTCTCCGCGTACTGGCACGGCGGCTACGCCTGCAACCCGGCGGCGATCGAGGCCAAACTGCGGGAGCTCGCGCCGCAGATGCGCACGGCATGGATCTGCGATCCGGAGCACGCCCCGACCCTGCCCCGCGAGACGACGGCGCTGCGCCCGGGCTCGGCGGCGTACTGGACCGCCCTGGCCAGGGCCAGCTACCTGGTCACGAACGTCAACTTCGACCGCACCCTCGTCAAGCGCCCGGGCCAGGTCCTCGTCCAGACCCAGCACGGCACCCCGCTCAAGCGCGTGGGCCTCGACCTCCAGGACCGCCCGGCGGCCACACCGACGACGGACTTCGCGGGCCTGCTGCGCGGCGCCGACCAGTGGGACTACCTGCTCTCGTCGAACCGGCACTCCACCCTGGTGTGGGAGAAGGCCGTCCCGTCCTCCTACACGACGCTGGAGTACGGCTACCCGCGCAACGACCTCTTCCACCGGGCGGGCCCGGCCGAGGTGCTGGAGCTGCGCGAACGCCTCGGCATCCCGGCGGGCTCGACGGCCGTCCTGTACGCGCCCACGCACCGCGACTACCGGCGCAGCCGGCCGGACCACCTGGACTTCGAGCGGGTGCTGCGGGACCTGGGCCCGCGCTTCACGATCCTGGCCCGCACCCACCTCACGTACGCGGACGTCCCGCCTTCCCCGGACACGCACCCGCGCCTGATCGACGTCTCCTCCCACCCCTCGGTGGAGGAGCTCTGCCTGGCCTCGGACGCGCTGGTGACGGACTACTCGTCCCTGATGTTCGACTACGCGGCGCTGGACCGGCCGATCGTGATCCACGCGGACGACTGGGAGGCGTACGAGGCGGCCCGGGGCACCTACTTCGACCTGCGGTCGTGCCCGCCGGGCGCGATCGCCCGGACCGAGGACGAGCTGGTGGACATCTTCAGCACGGGCCACTGGCAGGGCTCGCGCTCCGCGCAGCTGCGGGCGGCCTTCCGCGCGCGCTTCTGCTCGCACGACGACGGCCACGCGGCGGAGCGCGTGGTGCGCCGGGTCTTCCTGGGGCAGACGGCCCCGATCCCGGCGGTCATCCCCCTGGAGGACCGCCGTCCCACGCCCGCGGCCCCGGCCACTGTCCCGGAACCTTCCCTGGCCCCCCTGGCGACACCGAGCCTCTGGCAGTAGCCGGTCCGTCCGCCGGTCCCGGGAGCGGCGGCGAGCGGCATCCGCTCTTCGCCGTGCACGGCGATTCCCGAACGCCGACGTCTGTGAGGAAACGGAGCACTCCGACCTCATCACGCATATAGCATCCGAGCTGATCGCGCACGATCCGACGTTGGGGGGAACGCGTGGCCGATCTGGGAAAGATCCTCGTAACGGGCAGCAGCGTGGCCCAGAAGCACCTCGATCGCCTGTCCGAGTCCGGCTTCCGGGTGCGCACCGTCCCGGGCCTGCTCAGCGAGGACGAACTGGGCGCCGAGCTGGAACCGTGCACCGCCTACCTGCTGGGCGGGGATGAGTTCGCCTCCCGCCCGGCGCTCACCCGGGCCAAGTCACTGAAGGTCGTCGGCTTCCTCGGAGTGGGATACCAGTCCTTCGTCGACGCCGCCGCCGCCGCCGAACTCGGCATCGCCGTGACCAACACCCCCGGGACGCTCACCAACAGCGTCGCCGAGTTCACCGTCGGCCTGCTCCTCGCCCAGCGCCGGCAGATTCCCTCGTACGCCGACGACTACCGCTCCGGGCGCTCCGGTGCGCAGGAGAAGCAGCACGATCTCGCCGGGCACCGGCTCGGCATCATCGGCCTCGGCGCGATCGGCACCCGCATCGCCGAGATCGGCGCACTGGGGCTGGCGACGGAGACGGCCTACTACTCCCGGACCCGCAAGCCCGAGGTCGAGGAGCGTCTGGGCATCGCGTACAAGGACCTCCCGGGCCTGCTGTCCTGGGCCGAGAACCTCGTCGTCATGGTTCCGGACACCCCCGGGACGCGCGGCATGATCGGCCCGGACGAGGTCGCCCTGCTGCCGGCCGGCGGGATCGCTCTCGTCAACACGGCACGGCCCTGCGTGGTCAGCCCCGCCGCGCTGCTCCAAGGCCTGCGGAGCGGACGCATCCACACGGCGGCGTTCGACGGCTTCTACGACGCGGACGTCCCCGAGACGGCGGAGCTGCTGGCGCTGCCCGCGTCGAAGCTGCTGGTCACCGGGCACATCGGATCGCTGACCCACGACGCGCGCGACGCCATGGCCGTCAAGTGCATCCAGTCCATCGTGAACGTGGTGTCGGGAGAGCAGGACTCCTACGTCGTCAACGGGAGCAACTGAGCCCGGGGCTCCCCACGCGTCATCGGAGCGGGCGTCTCCCCCGGCTGCGTCAGGGCGCGGACGCCGTGGCCGTCAGGCCCGCCACCACCGACCGGGCCAGGTCGTCCAGGTACTGCGCCGGCACGGCGTCGCGGACGACGACCTGGCGCCAGTACAGCGGCCCGATGGCCAGATCCAGCGCCAGGCCCGGATCGGTTCCCTCCGACAGCTCGCCCCGCTCGACCGCCCCGGAGACGATCCCCTCGGCCATGCGGCGCTGCCCGTCGAGCAGCGCGCCGCGCACCGCGTCCGCGATCTCCGGGTTCCGCGCCGCCTCGACGAGCAGGTCGGGGATCACCGCGGAGGCCACCGGGTGCCGCAGCACGTGTGACATGACCTCCAGCAGGGCCCGTACGTCCCCGTACAGGGAGCCGGTCGCGGGCACCGGCAGGCCGTCCACCGCGAAGGCCCCCACCAGGTCCAGCACCAGGTGCAGCTTCGACTTCCACCGCCGGTAGACCGCGGTCTTGCCGACCCCCGCCCGCCGGGCGATGCCCTCGATGGACATCTTCGAGAAGCCGACCGCGGCCAGTTCCTCCACCACCGCGTCGCGGATCGCCTCGGTCACGTCCGCGCGCAGGACGGCGGCCCCGGCGGGGGCTCTACGGGCGGGGGCTGGGGCGGAAGCGGTGGCGGCGGGGTCCGGGGTCATGCAGAGAGCATAGCCGCGTCCCGTCACGACGATACGGTTGCGTTCCGACGCGGCACGCCCTAACCTCGCCGTAGCGACGATACGGACCCGTCCCGACCTTGGCAGTGACGTACTGACCCCGTCGAAAGCGAACCTGTGACCACCGCGACCGCCCCCAAGACCGAGCCCGCGCCCTCTGCGGACCTCGCGCGACTCGCCGCCGCCCACGGCCTCACCCTCAGCGGCGCCCGCCCCACGCTCCCCCGCTACATCGCGGAACTCTGGGACCGCCGCCACTTCGTGACCGCGTACGCGACCGCCCGCATGCAGGCCACGTACAGCACCGCCAAGCTCGGCCAGCTCTGGCACCTGGTGACCCCGCTCCTCAACGCGGCCGTCTACTACTTCATCTTCGGCATCGTGATGAAGGCCAGCCACGGGGTGCCGGACTACGTGCCCTTCCTGATCACCGGCATCTTCGTCTGGGACTTCATCGGCAGCTCCGTCAACGCCGGCACCCGCTCCGTCCACAGCAACCGCGGCCTGGTCCGCGCCCTGCACTTCCCGCGCGCCAGCCTGCCCATCTCCACCGTCGTCCAGCTCTTCCAGCAGCTGCTCGTCACCATGGGCGCCCTGGTCATCCTGCTCCTGGCCTTCGGCCAGCGGCCCGCCTGGTCCTGGTTCCTGGCTTTCCCGGCCCTGCTGCTGATGGCCGTCTTCGCCGCCGGCTGCGCGATGGTCATGGCGCGCATCGGCAGCAAGAGCCCGGACGTCAGCCAGCTGATGCCCTTCGTCCTGCGCACCTGGATGTACTCCTCGGGCGTCATGTGGTCGATCGACCAGATGCTCAAGTCGGACCACCTGCCGCACCACTGGGTGCTGACACTGCTCAAGCTCAACCCCGCCGCCGTCTACATCGACCTGATGCGCTTCGCGCTGATCGACAGCTTCCAGGCGCACTCGCTCCCGCCCCACGCGTGGCCGCTGGCCATCGGCTGGGCCCTGCTGGCCGGCGTCGGCGGCTTCATCTGGTTCTGGAAGGCAGAAGAGGAGTACGGACGTGGCTGACACCGCCCCGAAGAACGACACCCGGGTACCGACCGTCATCGCCGACGGGGTCCACGTCATCTACAAGGTCCACGGCACCGGCGCCCGCAAGGGCGGAGCCACGGCGGCGCTCAGCCGGGTCTTCTCCCGCAAGCCGTCCCCCGGCATCAAGGAGGTGCACGCCGTCAAGGGCGTCACCTTCACCGCGTACAAGGGCGAGGCCATCGGCCTCATCGGCTCCAACGGCTCGGGCAAATCCACCTTGCTGGCCGCCATCGCCGGCCTCCAGCCGGTGGCCCGCGGCCGGATCTACTCGCACGGCCAGCCGTCCCTGCTCGGCGTGAACGCCGCCCTGATGAACGACCTGACCGGCGAGCGCAACGTCGTCCTCGGCGGCCTCGCGATGGGCATGTCCAAGCAGCAGATCCGCGAGCGCTACCAGGGGATCGTCGACTTCTCCGGCATCAACGAGAAGGGCGACTTCATCTCCCTGCCCATGCGGACGTACTCCTCCGGCATGGGCGCCCGGCTGCGGTTCTCCATCGCCGCCGCCAAGGACCACGACGTCCTGATGATCGACGAGGCCCTGGCCACCGGCGACGCCGCCTTCCAGCGCCGCAGCCAGGCCCGCATCGAGGAACTCCGCGAGCACGCCGGCACCGTCTTCCTCGTCAGCCACGGCATCAACACGGTCCGCGAGACCTGCGACCGCGCGATCTGGCTGGAGGCCGGAGTCCTCCGCATGGACGGCCCCTCGGCAGAGGTCTGCGACGCCTACGAGGCCTTCACAGCGGGCCGCTGACCAGCCCCGCCCCGACCTTCCTGGGCTCCGCCCAGACCCGCGCCTCAAACGCCGGCGGGGCTGGAAAATCCAGCCCCGCCGGCGTTTGAGGCGCAACGGGCCGGGCCCGGGACCACTTGGTCCCGGGCCCGGCCCGTTCGGCAAAGCCGACCGATCAGCTGTGCACGCGCAACAGCGACCGCATCGTCCGCATCGCCACCGACAGGTTCGCCAGGTCGAAGTCGTCCGACCCCTGGATCTCGTCCAGAGTCGTCCGCGCCCGCCCGATGATGGCCGTGTTCTTCTCCTCCCACGCCTTGAAGCGCTCCTCGGGAGTCGACGTGCCGTTGCCCACCGACAGCACGTCCGCGGTCAGCGCCGCGTGCGCCGCGAAGAGGTCCTCACGGATGGAGGCGCGGGCCATCGACTGCCAGCGGTCGGACCGCGGCAGCTCGATGATCCGGTCCATCAGCTGGGTGATGGCCAGGCGGTCGGCGAGGTCGTAGTACACCTCGGCGACCTCCAGCGGGTCCACACCCGTGCGGTCCGCGATCGCGACGATGTCCAGCGCCGGGAAGGCGGAGGAGAAGCCGGCCACCTTGGCGGCCAGTTCCTCCGGGACGCCCTCACCCGTCAGCTCGTCCATGATCGACTGGTACCACTCCAGGTCGGCGCCGCGCACCAGCTTCGGCAGCTCGGCCCAGACCTGGCCCACGCGCTCCTCGAAGAAGGCGATGGTCTCGGTGATCTGGAGCGGCTGCGGCCGGTTGTTCAGCAGCCAGCGGGTACCGCGCTCGACCAGGCGCCGCGAGTGCAGCCGCACCCGGGTCTGGACGTCGGCGGCGACCTTGTTGTCGAGCGCCTCCACCGCGTCCCACACGTCGGCCAGGCCGAAGATCTCGCGGGCGGCGAGCTGCGCGCGGACGATCTCCTCCGTGGAGGCCCCGCTCTCCTCGCGCAGACGGTGCAGGAAGGTCGAACCACCCGTGTTGACGGTGTCGTTGACCAGGATGGTGGTGATGATCTCCCGGCGCAGCGCGTGCGTGTCGATCTGCTCGGTGAGCCGCTCGGCCAGGGCGGCCGGGAAGTACGCGAAGAGCAGACGGCGCAGGTACGGGTCGTCCGGCAGCTCGGTGGCGATGAGCTCGTCCGCCACCGTGATCTTGGTGTAGGCGAAGAGCACGGCCAGCTCGGGCTGGGTCAGGCCCTTGCCGCCGCCCAGCAGCTCACGGATCTGCCGGTCGGTGGGCAGGAACTCCAGCGCCCGGTCGAGGAGCCCGTCGCGCTCCAGCCGCCGCATGTAGCGCTGCTGGGCGTGGAGCAGGCTCGGGGCCTGCGCCGCGCCGTTGGCGAGCGCGATGTTCTGCGCGTAGTTGTTGCGCAGCACCAGGTGGCCGACCTCGTCGGTCATCTGGGCCAGCAGCTTGTTGCGCTGCTTGACGGTCATGTCGCCGTCCGTGACGACCGCGTTCAGCAGGATCTTGATGTTCACCTCGTGGTCGGAGGTGTCCACGCCCGCGCTGTTGTCGATGGCGTCGGTGTTGACCTTGCCGCCCTCGCCGCCGGCGCCGGTGCGGGCGAACTCGATCCGGCCGAGCTGGGTCAGGCCCAGGTTGCCGCCCTCGCCGATGACCTTGGCCCGCACGTCGGAGCCGTTGACGCGGATGGCGTCGTTGGCCTTGTCGCCGACGTCCGCGTGCGTCTCGGCGGTGGCCTTGACGTACGTACCGATGCCGCCGTTCCACAGCAGGTCCACGGGGGACTGCAGGATCGCCTTCATCAGGTCGGCGGGGGTCATCTTGGTGACGCCCGCCTCGATGCCGAGGGCCTCACGGACCTGCGCGGTGATCGGGACGGCCTTCGCGGAACGCGGGTGGATGCCACCGCCCGCCGAGATCAGCGAGGTGTCGTAGTCGGCCCACGAGGAGCGCGGCAGCTCGAACAGGCGCCGGCGCTCGGCGTAGGAGATGGCCGCGTCCGGGTGCGGGTCGATGAAGATGTGCCGGTGGTCGAAGGCGGCGACCAGGCGGATGTGCTCGGAGAGCAGCATGCCGTTGCCGAACACGTCACCGGACATGTCACCGACGCCGACGACGGTGAAGTCCTCGGTCTGGGTGTCGTGGCCCAGCTCGCGGAAGTGCCGCTTGACGGACTCCCACGCGCCGCGGGCGGTGATGCCCATGCCCTTGTGGTCGTAGCCGGCCGAGCCGCCCGACGCGAAGGCGTCGCCGAGCCAGAAGCCGTACGACTCGGCCACTCCGTTGGCGATGTCGGAGAAGGTCGCGGTGCCCTTGTCGGCGGCGACGACGAGGTAGGTGTCGTCCTCGTCGTGGCGGACCACGCCCTTCGGGGGCAGGACCTCGCCGGCGACCATGTTGTCGGTGATGTCGAGCAGCGCCGAGATGAAGATCTTGTACGAGGCGATGCCCTCGGCGAGCCAGGCGTCACGGTCCACCGACGGGTCGGGGAGGTTCTTCGCGACGAAGCCGCCCTTGGCGCCGACCGGCACGATCACGGTGTTCTTGACCATCTGCGCCTTGACCAGGCCGAGGATCTCCGTACGGAAGTCCTCGCGGCGGTCGGACCAGCGCAGGCCGCCTCGGGCGACCTTGCCGAAGCGCAGGTGGACGCCCTCGACGCGCGGGGAGTAGACCCAGATCTCGAAGGCCGGACGCGGGGCCGGCAGGTCCGGGATGGCTTGCGGGTCGAACTTCATCGACACGTACGAGTGCTGCTCGCCCACGCCGTTGAGCTGGAAGAAGTTCGTGCGCAGCGTGGCCTTGATGAGGGTGAGGAAGGCCCGCAGGATGCGGTCCTCGTCGAGCGAGGCGACCTGGTCCAGGGCCCCGTCGAGCTCCTCCAGCATGGCGTCCACGAGCTCGCTGCCGGCGGTCTGGCGCACGGGCGCCATCCGGGCCTCGAAGAGCGAGACCAGCAGCCGGGTGGTGTGGACGTTGTTGCGGAGGGTGTCCTCCATGTAGTCCTGGCTGAAGGTGGAGCCGGCCTGGCGCAGGTACTTGGCGTACGCGCGCAGGACGACGGCCTGCCGCCAGGTGAGCCCGGCACTCAGCACCAGGGCGTTGAAGTTGTCGTTCTCCGCGTCGCCCTGCCAGACCGCGGCGAAGGCGTCCTGGAAACGCTCGCGGGCGTCGTCGCCGAGGTAGTTGTCCCCGTTGCCGGTGACGGGCATCCGCAGACCGAAGTCGTAGATCCAGGCGCTGACCCGGTCGGAGCGGCGCAGCTCGTACGGGCGCTCGTCGGTGACCTCGACGCCCAGGCGCTGCAGCACCGGCAGGACCGCGGAGAGCGAGACCTGGTCGCCGGTACGGAAGATCTTGAACCGGCGCTCGCCGGGGCCCGCGCCGACGGGCTCGTAGAGCGAGAGCGCGAACTGGCGGTCGCTGGCGGCGAGCCGCTCCAGGTGGACCAGGTCGGCGACGGCCGCGCGCGGCGAGTGGTCGGCCTTGTAGCCCTCGGCGAAGGAGGTGCCGTAGCGGCGCAGCAGCTCGGCGGCGCGCTCCTCGCCGCACTCGGCGATCAGCGCTTCCTGGAAGCCGTCGGCCCAGGAGCGGGCGGCCTCGACGAGACGGCCCTCGATGCGCTCGACGTCGGAGTCGGTCAGCGCGGGCAGCTCGGTGCCCTGCGGGACGCGGACGACGAAGTGGATGCGGGAGAGGATCGACTCGGTGTTCCACGCGGTGAAGTCGACGCTGATGCCGCCGAGCTCCTCGCGGAGGATGTCCATCAGGCGCAGCCGCACCCCGGTGGTGAACCGGTCGCGGGGCAGGTAGACGAGCGCCGAGTAGTAGCGCCCGTACTCGTCCTGGCGCAGGTACAGCCGCAGCCGGCGGCGTTCCTGGAGGTACAGGACGGAGGTGACGATGGCCTGGAGCTGGTCGACCGGGGTCTGGAACAGCTCGTCGCGCGGGTACGTCTCCAGGATCTGCAGCAGGTCGCGGCCGTCGTGGCTGCTCGGCGCGAAGCCGGCGCCGTCGAGGACCTCGACGACCTTGCGGCGGATGACCGGGACGCGGCGCACGGACTCGGTGTACGCGGCGGAGGAGAACAGGCCGAGGAAGCGGCGCTCGCCGACGACGTTGCCGTCGGCGTCGAACTTCTTGACGCCGACGTAGTCGAGGTACGAGGGGCGGTGCACGGTGGAGCGGCTGTTGGCCTTGGTCAGCACCAGCAGGCGGTGCTCGCGGGCCTTGGCGCGGGCGTCGGCCGGCAGCCGGTTGAAGGACGGCGAGACCGGGTGGCCGTCGTCCTTGCCGCTGTGGTGCGGGTCGGAGCGCAGGATGCCGAGGCCGGTGCCGGGCACGGCGGCCAGGGAGTCGCCGTCGACGAGGTTGTACTCGCGGTAGCCGAGGAAGGTGAAGTGGTCGTCGGCGAGCCAGCGCAGCAGCTCACGGGCCTCTTCGAGCTCGTACTCGCGCAGGTCGGGGGCGGTGTGCTCCTCGGGCAGGCCTTCGGCGATGCGCAGCGCGGCGTCGCGCATCTTCTCCCAGTCCTCGACGGACTCCCGTACGTCGGACAGGACGCGCAGCAGGTCGGCGTTGATCTGCTTGAGGTCGGCGCGGTCGGTCTCGCGGTCGATCTCGACGTGGATCCAGGACTCGACGAGGGAGTCGTGGGGGCGCGCCGTGCGGGGACCGTGGGCGTCGCAGTCGGGACCGAGGATCTCGATCAGCTTGCCGGTGACGTCACGGCGGACGACGACCTGCGGGTGGATCACGACGTGGATGCCGCGGCCCTGGCGGGACAGCTCGTTCGTCACGGAGTCCACGAGGAAGGGCATGTCGTCGGTGACGACCTCGACGACGGAGTGGCTGGAGGTCCAGCCGTTCTCCTCCACCGTGGGCGTGTGCACGCGCACGTTCGCGGTGCCCTGCGGCCGGTTCTCGGCGAGCCGGTAGTGCGAGAGCGCGGCTCCGAACACATCGACCGGGTCCCGGTCCGCGAGGTCCTCGGGCGCCGTGTGCAGGTAGTAGCGCTGGAGGTAGGAGAGAACGGTGTCCTGGTCTGGACGCTCTCCCCGCTCGGACCCAGTCGGAAGTAGCCCCCCGGCCGGGCTGTGCTCAGCTACCCGGGCCGCCCGTGCGAGCAGCTCGGCCTTTGCTTCGTCCAGCTTGGTCTGCATGTCCTCTGGCTCCTGTCGCGCGCCATTGCGTGACGTAGGTGAAGGAAGGAATGACATAGCGCCGCGAGGCGGGGTGTCCGTTCGGGATCGACGCTATGCCGTCGAGAGAGCCGACCGGGAGGGAATGAGCCATGATCGGCCGGAAGTCCCGGGGGCGGGGATCAGCGAAGGCCCGGGCACGGTCGTGCGCCGGGCGCAGGCCGGAGGCTTCAGTGCCCCCGATGACTATCGCGCTGATCACGGGTACAAGGCTATCCCGACCTACCCCCAGGACGTCATTCGCTGCATCTGTACAAATCTTGGGGTGGAACTTTGACACTCTGGCCAGCGACGTGACCGGCCGTCCGTGCAGCGGCCTGTCCAGTGCTTATCCGGACAGCTCGCGAGCTGTCCGGACGGCCTCGGCCAGGCTGTCCACGACCGGCACTCCGGCTGATTCCAGACTGCTGCGGCTGTGCGAGCCGCCCGTGTAGAGAACCGCCCGGGCACCCACGTGGGCGGCGGCGAGGGCGTCGTCCACGGCGTCTCCGATGAGGACCGTACGGTCCGCCGTCACACCCGTCCCGTCGAGGGCGGCCAGGTGGCGTACGAGGTGTCCCGCCTTGGAGGTGTGCGAGGGGCCGATCCGGCCGTCGACGCGCAGGAAGTGCTGGTCGATGCGGTGGAGCCGGACCAGGGGGACGAGCTTGTCGTGGGGCGCGAGGGACAGCAGGGACTGGGTGAGCCCGTCCAGCTGCCAGTCCCGGAGCAGCTCCCGGGCGCCCTCGGCCAGCCCGGCGTCCTCGGCGGCGGCCCAGTAGTGGCGGTGGAAGGTGTCGTCCATGACCAGCCACTCCTCCTCGGTGGGGAGCCGGCCCATGAGGCGCTCGTAGAACTTCGGCACCGGTACGACGTACAGGTCGCGGTAGGTCTCCAGGGTGATCGGCGCGAAGCCGAGCTCGGCGAAGGAGGCGTTGGTCGCGGCTATGACGGCGTCGATGTCGTGCAGGAGCGTGCCGTTCCAGTCCCAGACGATGTGGTTCGTGCGGGTGGTGGCGGTGGCGTCGGTCGCGGCGGTCGTGCCGATCACTTCAGCAGCCCCGGAATCTCCTGCACGCCGAACCACAGCAGTTCGTGGTCCTCGGCGGCGTCGACGGTGTGCTGCGCGTCCGTGTCCCCGCCGTCGGCGGCCTCCAGGGCCCCTGCGGCGGCTGCCACGTCCTCGTCGGCGTCATCGGCGTCCACGTGCACGGCGGCGGCCACGGCGAGCCGTACGGCGGCGGCCAGGGTCACCAGGCCGAGAGCGGCCTCGTCGGCCCCGGGGGCGGCGGTGGCGGCGGTGGCGGCGGTGGCGGCCTTGTCGTCGACGTCGAGGGCGACCACGACGCGCCGGCGGGGGGCGCCCGCGTCCGCGGCGACCAGCCGCAGGGAGGCGAGCGCGGCCCGGTTCAGGGCCGCGTACTCCAGCTCCTCGATGTCGTCCGACACGTACCACTCGCGGAGTTCGGGGGTGACGGCGTACGCCGGCAGCGGGGCGGGGCCCAGCTCACCCGCCCGGTGCACCTCGGCGAGCCCGGGGAGGGTCAGGGGGACGTACACGCGCATGGCCGGCTGCTTTCGGTAGTCGGAAACGCCCTCAGGATACGACTCGGACGGGGCCGGGCGGGTGATGGACTCCGTCCCCCTTCGGGGCGCCGTACCGGGAGCCGCGCCCGTCCACCCGGGTACGCGCACGGGCCCCGTCCGGGGCGGGGGACCGGCTGCCGCCCACCCGGATAGGTGAAGCGGGCCGGTGGCCGGGCGGGCCGCGGGCGTGGTTGCGGAGCGTGTTCGGCGGCCGTAGAAGATCCCCATCAAGTTACCGCCCGGTACCGCTCCGGGCCCGGCCTGTTCGGGGGCAGCTCGCGATGGACACCACGATGCGCGGCACGATGACCGGCAACGACGGCAGCCGCCGGCGGCCGGCGGGCCGGACCCGCACCCGGCCCGCCGGCCGCCGCGACCCGCGGCGCCCGGCCGGCCCCCCGCGCACCCTGCGGCTCGGCCCGCACCACTGGTTCGCCGAACACCTCCTCGCGGTGGTCAGCGGCCTGCGCCCGGTCCACTCGCTCCTCGGCCACACCATCGGCCCCGCCTACCAGCAGCTGATCACCCTGGCTCCCACGGACCCCCTCCGCGACCGCCTCCGCCCGGTCGTCCGCCAGTGCGGCCGCTTCACCCCGGGCCCGGGAGTCATCGAGGCCTTCGCCCGCATCGCCACGGGCGACCGCCTCACCGCGATGGCCTTCCGCCTGGAACAGGGCCCGGACCTCCGCTGGCGCTGCGCAGCGGTGGAAATCCAGGGCCCCCGCCCGTAGCCCAGCCCAGCCCCGCCCCTTCCCAGCCCCGCCGCACCCTTCCAGCCCCGCCGGCGTTTGAGGCGCGGGGTCTGGGGCGGAGCCCCAGCAGCGGCGCCGCACCCGACACAACGCGGCCGGGGGGGGGCCCCCCCCCCGGGCCCGCCCCCCCCCCGGCCCCCCCCCCCCCCCCCCCCCGGGGGGCGCAACACCCCCG
>NZ_JBIAVW010000032.1:0-19181 GCF_042894785.1 Streptomyces sp. NPDC001502 | reverse complement strand
CCCGGGGGGGGGGGGGCCCGCGGGGTGGGGGGGGGGGGCCCCCCCCCCCGCGGCGCCGCCCCCGCCCCCCCGCGGCGGGGGCGGCACCCCCCCGGGTGTCCGGCCCCGGCCGATGCCTCACGCGCGACCCGGCGGAGGGTTACTTCTTCCGGCGACGCCCGCCCGCGGCCTTCTGCGCCTTGCGCCGCTCCGCCCGCGTCATCCCGTCACCCTCACCACCGGCAGCGTCACTGTCGAAGTCGCCCTCGATGACACCGCCCTCCCCGTCCACCGTCGGAGCGGAGAAGTGCAGCCGGTCCGGCCGCTGCGGAGCGTCCAGCCCCTTCGCCCGGATCTCCGGACGCGCCCCCGCCGGCTCCTTCGTCAGGGACGGCGCCGCGTCCTGCACCGGAAGCTCCTCGACCTGCTGCTCGACCTGGACCTCCAGGTTGAACAGGTAGCCGACGGACTCCTCCTTGATGCCTTCCTGCATGGCGTTGAACATGTCGAAGCCCTCGCGCTGGTACTCGACCAGCGGGTCCTTCTGGGCCATGGCCCGCAGGCCGATGCCCTCCTGCAGGTAGTCCATCTCGTACAGGTGCTCACGCCACTTGCGGTCGAGCACCGACAGGACCACGCGCCGCTCCAGCTCGCGCATGATCTCGGAGCCGAGCGTCTTCTCGCGCGTCTCGTACTGCTCGTGGATGTCGTCCTTGACGGACTCGGCGATGAACTCGGCGGTGATGCCCGCGCGGTCGCCCGCGGCCTCCTCCAGCTCCTCGATGGTGACCTTCACCGGGTAGAGCTGCCGGAAGGCGCCCCACAGGCGCTCCAGGTCCCACTCCTCGGCGAAGCCCTCGACCGTCTCGGCCGCGATGTACGCGTCGATGGTGTCGTCCATCATGTGGCGCACCTGCTCCTGCAGGTCCTCGCCCTCCAGGACGCGGCGGCGCTCGCCGTAGATGACCTCACGCTGGTTGTTGAGGACCTCGTCGTACTTCAGGACGTTCTTGCGCGTCTCGAAGTTCTGGGTCTCCACCTGCGACTGGGCCGACGCGATCGCGCGCGTCACCATCTTGTTCTCGATCGGCACGTCGTCGGGGACGTTCGCCATCGCCATGACGCGCTCGACCATCTGCGCCTTGAACAGGCGCATCAGGTCGTCGCCCAGCGACAGGTAGAAACGGGACTCGCCCGGGTCGCCCTGTCGGCCGGAGCGGCCGCGCAGCTGGTTGTCGATACGGCGCGACTCGTGACGCTCGGTGCCCAGCACGTACAGCCCGCCGAGCTCCTTGACCTCCTCGAACTCCGCCTTCACCGCGGCCTCGGCCCGGGTGAGCGCCGAGGGAAGGGCGTGCGCCCACTCCTCGATGTGCTCCTCCGGGTCCAGGCCCTGCTGGCGCAGCTCGGCCTCGGCGAGGTCGTCCGGGTTGCCGCCGAGCTTGATGTCGGTACCGCGGCCGGCCATGTTCGTGGCGACCGTGACCGCGCCCCGGCGGCCGGCCTGGGCGACGATCGTCGCCTCACGGTCGTGCTGCTTGGCGTTGAGCACCTCGTGCGGGATGCCGCGCTTGGAGAGCTGCTGGGAGAGGTACTCGGACTTCTCGACCGACGTCGTGCCGACGAGGATCGGCTGGCCCTTCTCGTGCTTCTCCGCGATGTCGTCGACGACGGCGGCGAACTTCGCGACCTCGGTCCGGTAGATCAGGTCCGGCTGGTCCTTGCGGACCATGTCGCGGTTGGTCGGGATCGGGACGACACCGAGCTTGTAGATCTGGTGGAACTCGGCGGCCTCGGTCATGGCCGTACCGGTCATGCCGGACAGCTTCGAGTAGAGGCGGAAGAAGTTCTGCAGGGTGATCGTGGCAAGGGTCTGGTTCTCGTCCTTGATGTCCACCCCTTCCTTCGCCTCGATCGCCTGGTGCATGCCCTCGTTGTAGCGGCGGCCGGCGAGGATACGGCCGGTGTGCTCGTCGACGATCATGACTTCGCCGTCGATGACGACGTAGTCCTTGTCGTTCTTGAAGAGTTCCTTGGCCTTGATCGCGTTGTTGAGGTAACCGACGAGCGGGGTGTTCACCGACTCGTAGAGGTTCTCGATGCCGAGCCAGTCCTCGACCTTGGCGACACCGGACTCGTGGATGGCGACGGTGCGCTTCTTCTCGTCGACCTCGTAGTCGCCGGTCTCCTCGATGCCCTTCAGCGGCTGGCCGGCCTCGCCCTTGGTCAGGCGGGTCACCAGCTTCGCGAAGTCGCCGTACCACTTCGTGGCCTGGTCGGCGGGACCGGAGATGATCAGCGGGGTACGGGCCTCGTCGACGAGGATCGAGTCGACCTCGTCGACCACGGCGAAGTTGTGGCCGCGCTGGACGAGCTCGTCCTGGGACCACGCCATGTTGTCGCGCAGGTAGTCGAAGCCGAACTCGTTGTTCGTGCCGTAGGTGATGTCGCAGTTGTACTGCTCGCGGCGCTGCGCGGGCGACATGTTCGCCAGGATGCAGCCGACCTCCAGGCCGAGGAACTTGTGCACCCGGCCCATCAGCTCGGAGTCACGCTCGGCGAGGTAGTCGTTCACCGTGATCAGGTGGACGCCCTTGTCGGACAGCGCGTTCAGGTACGCGGGCAGCGTGCCGACGAGGGTCTTGCCCTCACCGGTCTTCATCTCGGCCACGTAGCCGAGGTGCAGCGCCGCGCCACCCATGATCTGGACGTCGTAGTGCCGCTGGCCGAGGACGCGCTTCGCGGCCTCGCGTACGGTCGCGAAGGCCTCGGGCAGCAGGTCGTCCAGGCTCTCGCCGTCCTGGAAACGCTGCTTGTACTCGTCCGTGAGCGCACGCAACTCGGCGTCGGAGAGGTTGACGAAGTCCTCTTCGATGGAGTTGACCTGGTCCGCGATGCGGTGCAGTTTGCGCAGGATCTTGCCTTCGCCTGCACGCATGAGCTTGTTGAAGACGGACACCGAGGTTTGTCTCCTTGCCGGTCGGGCCTGGGCACTGTACGTACACGGGCACGGCAGGTGGGCCCCACCGCAACGGCCATCGTAAGCGAGGACGTGGCCGCGTCGGGAGGTCCGCCGTTCCCGTGAGGGCACGGGTGCCCGGATTGAGAACGTACGGGGGACACCGAAGGTGCCGCACAGCCCGGAGGGATCACCGAAAATTGTTCGCCGCGGATACCGGCGCCGCAGCAGAATTCGTTCATGGAGCCAACGACACTCAGTACGGACCGATTGGTACTGCGGCCTTTCGTCCCGGCGGACGAGACCGAGGTCTACGCCGCGGCGCAGGACCCCGACATCCAGCGCTGGACGACAGTCCCCTCCCCCTACACGCACGCGGACGCGCACGCCTTCGTGAACGAGATCGCGCCGAACGGCTGGCGCGACGGCACGGCCATGCCCTTCGCCGTACGCCTGGGGGCGAAGGGCCCCCTGGTCGCGTCCGTCGGCGTGCACGTCCGCGGCACCGGGGACCTCGCGAGCCACGAGGTCGGCTACTGGGCGGCCAAGGAGCACCGCGGCCGGGGCTACATGACCGAGGCGGTCCTGGCCGTCGCCCGCTGGGCCTTCACCGAGCTGGGCGCCACACGGCTGGAATGGCGCGCCGAGGTGGGCAACGCGGGCTCCCGCGCCGTGGCCGAGAAGGCCGGCTTCCGGGTCGAGGGAGTCCTGCGGGCCGGCATCGAGCAGCGCGGCACCTCCCGCGACTGCTGGGTCGGCGCCCTGCTCCCCTCCGACCTGGGCCTGCCCGCGCGACTGCCCTACCTGCCGGCACCCGCGAAGTAGCCGGTCGGCACAATCCTGATCATGGAGCCGATCACGCTGACCACCGACCGCCTCGTCCTTGGCCCGCACACCCCCGAGGACGCGGCCGAGGTGTACGCCGCCTGCCAGGACCCCGGCATCCAGCGCTGGATATCGGTGCCGGTCCCGTACGAGCCCGCCCACGCGCGGACGTACGTGACGGAAACGGTCCCGGCCGGGTGGCGCGAGGACACCGCGTACAACTTCGCGGTACGGCTCGGGGCCGACGGCCCGCTGGTCGCCACGCTCGCCGTGCACCGGACGGGGTCGCACACCCACGAGATCGGCTACTGGACCGTCGCCGGGCACCGGGGCCGCGGCTACATGGCCGAAGCCCTGCGGGCCGCGGCCCGCTGGGCGTTCACCGAAGCGGGCGTCGTACGGCTGGTCTGGCGGGCCGGGGTGGGCAACGACGGCTCCCGCGCCGTCGCCGAACGCACGGGCTTTCTCGTCGAGGGCGTCCAGAGAGCCGGCATGGAGCACGGCGGCGCGCTGCTGGACTGCTGGGTCGGCTCCTTGCTCCCGTCCGACCTGGGCCTGCCCTCGCGACTGCCGTACGTGCCCGCTGTCAGTGGCACGACCTAGGCTTCGGGGATGACTTCGGGCACCGCTTCGCTCTCCCTGTCCGCCGACGACGCCCGGCGCATCGCCCTGCGCGCGCAGGGCTTCCTCGGCGCACCCGACCGGCGCGGCGGGGTCCGCGGTGTCCTGCGCCACCTGGGCGCCGTGCAGCTGGACACCATCTCGGTCCTGGCCCGCTCGCACGAGCTGATCCCGTACGCGCGCCTGGGCGCGGTGGGCAGGGACACCGTGGAGCAGGCGTACTGGTCGGACCGGCACGCCTTCGAGTACTGGTCGCACGCCGCCTGCATCCTGCCGATCGAGGAATGGCCGCATTTCGCGTTCCGCCGCCGGGCCAACCGGGCGCGCGGCCACCGCTGGCACATCCTCCAGGACAAGCAGCACTCGACGCGGGCGGTCCTGGACCGGCTGAAGGCGGACGGCCCGCTGACCTCCACCGAGCTGGGAGGCGCCAAGAACGGCGGCGAGTGGTTCGAGTGGTCCGAGACCAAGATCGCGGTGGAGTGGCTGCTGGACACCGGCGAGGTGGTGTGCAGCGAGCGCCGCGGCTGGAAGCGGGTCTACGACCTCCCCGAGCGGGCCGTTCCCGACGCGCTGCTCCACGACGACCTGGACGACCGCGAGTGCGTACGCCGCCTGGTCGCCCTGGCGGGCCGGTCCCTGGGCGTCGGCACCCGCGCCGACATCGCGGACTACCACCGCCTCAAGGGCGGGGAGTTCGACGCGGTGGTCGCGGACTCCGGGCTGGTACCGGTCGAGGTGGAGGGCTGGTCCAAGCCGGCCTGGGCGGACCCGGCGGCTCTCGCGGAGGCCCCCCGGGGCCGCCACCGCACGACGCTGCTCTCGCCCTTCGACTCCCTGGTCTGGGACCGTCCCCGGACGGAGCGGATCTTCGGTTTCACGCACCGCCTGGAGGCGTACGTGCCCAAGCCGAAGCGGATACACGGGTACTTCGCGATGCCGCTGCTGGCGGGCGGCCGGCTCCAGGGCCGCGTCGACCCGGCCCGCGAGGGCCGCACGCTGGTCGCCCGGCAGCTCTCGCTGACCTCCCCGAAGGCCGCGGGCCCGATGGCGCGGGCCCTGCGGGAGGCGGCGGAATGGGTCGGCTGCGAGGACGTGCGCGTCGAGCGCGCGAGCTCGCCCGCCGAAGCGGCGGCCGTCACCGCGGAACTGGCCGCGCTCTAGGGGGCGAGCCCCCCAGGACCTGGGCGCTGGGCGCTGGGCACTAGCGGATTTCGAGGATCTTTTCCCGCATCGCGTAGACCACGGCCTCCATCCTGGAGTGCAGCTGCAGTTTCTCCAGGATGTTGCGGACGTGGTTCTTCACGGTGTTCTCGGAAATGAACAACTGCTTGGCGATGTCACGGTTGTTCATACCGGTGGCCACCAGTTTCAGGACCTCCAGCTCCCGGTCCGTCAGCCGCGGCGCGGGGACCAGCCGCCGCTCGTCGGTCCGCTGGATCATCGACTTGAACTCGGTGAGCAGCTTCGACGCCATCGACGGGCTGATCTGCGACTGGCCGTCCGCCACCGCCCGGATCGCCGTGGCCACCTCGTCCGTCGAGATCTCCTTCAGGAGGTACCCGGTCGCGCCCGCCTTGATCGCGTCGTAGAGGTCCGCCTCCTCGTCGCTGATCGTCAGCATGATGATCTTCGCGGAGGGGGCCACCTCCTTGATCGAGGTGCACGCCTCGATCCCGCCGCGCCGGGGCATCCGCACGTCCATCAGCACGATGTCCGGAAGCAGGTCGGCCGCCTTGTCCACGGCCTCCGCCCCGTCCCCGGCCTCGCCCACGACCTGGATGTCCTCCTCCTGCGCAAGGACGATCTCCAGTCCCCGCCGGAAGAGCGCGTGGTCGTCGACCACGAGCACCCTGATGGGCTCCCGGGCGGTCTCCTGCGACGGTTGCGTCCCGCGGCAGCCCGCGACGCCGCCGTCCCCGCGCACCGGCCCGAAGCTGTCCGCCATCGTTCCTCCCCCTGCATGTGCTCAGCTGCTGGGCCAACCGGACACACACCGCAGCCGGTTGACTGCACGCCATGATTCCATGCCCGCACCGCGGCCCGGGGGCGAAAAGTGAGCCACCTGGCGCATACCCGTCGCGCACCCGTCATGCATGTGCCCCCGCACAGGCGCCGGAGCGCCTGCGCGGGGGCGATGAACAGATGTGCCCGGCCTCGGCCTCGGCTCAGCCGCCGAGCGCGCCACCGGCGCCGCCCCGCGGCCCCTCCGAGCTGGAGGCACCGTCGGGGTTCACGTGGATGACACCGTAGTCATAGGCGTGACGGCGGTAGACGACACTGGGCAACTTCGTCTCGGAGTCGACGAACAGATAGAAGTCGTGGCCGACCAGTTCCATCTCGTACAGGGCCTGGTCGAGCGACATGGGTGCGGCCGAGTGGGTCTTCTCGCGGACGATGAGCGGGCCTTCGCCCTGCACCTCCAGGGATCCGATCCGGGTGATCGGCACCCCGTCCGTCTTCTCCTCCGACACCGGCTGACCACTGCCGTTCAGCGACGCGACGCCCGGCACCACGTCGGCGACCTCCGCCGCCGAGAGCCGGCCGTTGCCACGGCGGGTGTAACGCTTGTCGTGCTGCTTGCGCAGCCGGGCCTCCAGCTTGTCCTGAGCGAGGTCCAGCGCCGCGTACGCGTCGGCAGCGGCGGCCTCGGCACGGATCACCGGGCCCCGCGAACGCAGGGTGATCTCCACGCGGTCGGAACGGTCGGCCTGGCGCGGGTTGTGCTCCTTGGACACCTCGACGTCCAAGCTGATCACCTTGGCGTCGAGCTTCTGGATCCGCTCCGGATTCAGCTTCTCGGCCACGTGCTTGCGGAACCGCTCGGGCACCTCGGTCTTGCGGCCCTTGACGACGATGTCCACGCAGAACTCCGTTCCCGGATAGCTCCGCCCGACGGGGCGAAGCGTCTCCCTTTCGCACCAGACTCCGGTGAAGGCCGGAGCCTCGGACTTGGCGACTTTCACCTCCTCCTCCCCCATCGGCAAGATCAACACCCCACCGACTTCGGAGTCGAGAGACAGCCTCCTGAGTTCCTTACAACCGAACATATCCCTCTATGGCGGTTGTCGGCACCCGCTACCGGAATGTACTTCCAGTCAGGTGGCTGTTCCCTCTTACTACCTGCAACGATGGGCCTTCCCCGCCAGTTCCAAATCTATTCACAAGATTTTTGTTCTGTCCGAGTTGCTCAAACGCGTGGCAGGCGTTCGATCCGCCTGAAGGAGTCCGCCGACGCGGCCACCACCGCCGCCCCCAGCACCGCCCCCGGGCCCGCCACCAGCCCCGCGGCGCGCACCGCCCGGGCCGCCTCCGCCAGCGTCGCCCCCGTGGTGATCAGGTCGTCCACGAGCACGATCTTGGCCGCCCCGGCCGTCAGCCGGCGCCCGCCCCGGCGTACCGCCAGCGCCCCCGTGAGGTTCTCCCGGCGCTGCCGGGCCCCCAGCCCCGCCTGGTCCGCCACCGCCCGCCGCAGCCCCAGTACGGGCGCCACGCGCGCGGGAACACCGGCCCGCCGCAGCCGCCCCGCGGCCGCGAGGGCGATCCTGCGCGCCGGATCGTGCCCGCGCGCCCGTACCTGCCGCCGCGCCGACGGGACCGGGACCAGCACCACGTCCCCCGCACCGCCGAAACCGCCCGCGCCACCGGAACCGCCCGCCAGGACGGCCGCCGCCAGGGCAGCACCGAGCACCCCGGTCAGCGGCAGCGCCCCGCGCTCCTTGTGCGCCAGCAGGAGGCTCCGTACGGCCCCCTCGTAGACGGCGGCGGCCCGTACCACCGGCAGCCCCGCAGGCCGCGGAGACGGCCGCACCGGCCCCTCCCCGGCCCCGCTCAGCGCATCGCGGCACCCGGCGCACACCAGCACCCGGACCGCCCCGCAGCCGGCGCAGTCGACCGGCAGGACCAGCCCGGCGAGCTCCTGCCACCACCCACGCATGACTCCACACTGACGGGCGGAGCCACCGCACGCGACCCCTGTGGACGACCCGCGCGCGGGCAGGTCAGCCCGGGTACACCGGAGACCGGCCGCCCGCCGCCACCGTGCGCCACTGCGCCCCCGGCGGCAGCCACACGATCCCGTCCTCCGAGTACGCGACCACCGGCTTCGGCTTCGCCTCGTCCTCCGTGGCCGCGACCGCCACCTCCGAGAGCCCGGTGGCCCCGGGCAGACTCGCCGCGACCATCGAACCGTCGGCCAGCATGTAGCGGGCCTGCTGCACGCCGCCGTTCTCCCGGCCCACCACGAGCAGCCGCCCGCGCGGCGCCCAGCTCATCGCCGTCACATCGACCATCTGCGGGGCCGCCGGACGCAGCTCGCGCACCGACACCGCCGAGGAGTCGCTCTTGCCGTCGGGCCGCTCGATCCGCCCGACGTAGAGGACCTTGCCGCCGTCGGGCTGCTCCACCAGCAGCGCGATCCGCGCCCCGTCGGCGGACGCCTTCAGCGAAGCGATCTTCCGGCCGTCGAGCCCCGCCACCTGCACCTTCTCCGGCGTTCCGGCACCACCGGGCACCCGCCACAGCCCCGGGGACTGCGGATCGCGGTCCGCGACCCACAGATCACCCGAAGCGTCCCAGCTCGGCGCGGTCAGCATCGGCGCCTTGCCGCCCTTGCCGATCGGCAACGGCTGCGGCATCGCCCCGCTCCCGACCAGCGCCACGACGTGCAGCGCGTGCTCGTCCTCGGAGACCACGGCCGCGCGCCGCTCGTCGTGCGAGACCGCCGCCGACCTGACCTTGAACCCGGGCGGGGTGGCCAGCGGCCCCGGCACCGGTTCGGGCTTGGCCTGCTGGTCCTCGCTGCTCGTGTCCAGCTTCATCCGGACCAGCCGCTTCTCGTTGTCGACGAAGTACTGGAACTCGGGAATCTTGGGCCGGCCCGCGATCGCGGCCGCGCTCACCTCGCTCACCGAACACAGCGAGGTCGACTTGCCGCCCGCCCGCACCAGTTCGACCTGGTCGAGCCGGGAACCCGTCAGATCCTTGACCGTGTACAGGAGTTGGGTGGCCATCTTCTTGCACTGCGGCTGCGCGACGTTCTCGGCCTTCTCGTTGAGCGGCACGCGCAGCGTGTTCTGCCCGTCGTACGAAAGGGACTTGGTGCCCGGGCTCAGTTCCGTACCGGTGGGGAAGCTGGACTCCACGACCGGGGCGAGCCACCGGGACGGCCCCGCCAGCAGCGACTGCACGGTCTGCGTGGTCGGGTCCATCCGCGAGTCCGGGTCGGTGCGCTGGCGCACGTAGACGGGATCGGCGACGAGCGTGCCACCCGCGAAGTAGTACTTGTTGACCGGCATGTAGATGCGCTGGAAGTCCGACTCGCTGAGCACGAGCCCGCTCGGCGGGGTCGAGATCCGCCACTGCTTGTCCTCGTTCTGGACGAGCTGGAGGAACTCCTCGTACTCCCTGGCCCCGGTCTGCGGCTGGTACGCGCTGTGCTCGTCGACGGTCGCGAGCTTCTTGCCGGTCACCTTCCAGCGGGGCCCGTCCGGGTCCTTCTCGCCACGGTTCGGAACCCGGTTGAGCCCGGAGGAGAGCACGGTGACGGCCGAGCCGGGCTTCCAGTTCTTCGCGGCGGCCTCGGTGAGGTACTTGCGGGCCGTCTCCAGCTGCGGGTCGTCGCTGGTCATCGCCTCCAGGAAGCCGTCGACGATCTCCGCCGGGCTGGCCTTGTCCGCGGGCGGTACGCCGAACACCCGCACCTGCGAGTCCACGCCCTGCGAGGCCTGCACCGGGCGGATGTCACCGCTGTCCGGCATGGAGGCACACCCGGCGAGCAGCAGCCCGGCCGCCCCGAAGGCGTACGCCCGTACGGCACGCAGCCGCCGGCGCCGCACCCGCGCACGCCCCGCCCGCGCGTCCAAGGGCTCAGCGTCCATCGGCTCGGTCCTCCTGTTGTGCCTGCTCGGCCGGGCGGGCCACGACCCGGGCCCCGTTCCCCGGCAGGGCCGTCGGGTCGGCGGGCACCGGCATCGCTCCGGCGACGGGCGAGCGCGGCGGTATCGACGAGCGGTCGCCCGCGTCGGCGGGCGCACGCTCCGCCGCTCCGCCTGCGGCCTCGGCGGCGGCCCTGGCCCGGTTGGCGCGGTTGGCCCGGGAGTCCTCGGGCTCCAGCGGGATGGGCGAGCCCCGCAGCGGCTCGTCGGCCGTGCGCGGCAGCGTCAGACGGAACTGCGAGCCGCCGCCCGGCTCGCCCCAGGCCTGCAGCCAGCCTCCGTGCAGCCGGGCGTCCTCGACGGCGATGGACAGGCCGAGGCCGGTCCCGCCGGTCGTGCGCGCCCGCGCCGGGTCGGCCCGCCAGAAGCGGTTGAACACGCGGGTGGCCTCGCCGGGCTTCAGCCCGACCCCGTAGTCCCGTACGGCGACGGCGACGGCCCCGCCCGCGGACGCCAGCCGGACCACCACGTCACGGCCCTCACCGTGCTCCACGGCGTTGACGACCAGATTGCGCAGCACCCGCTCCACCCGCCGGGCGTCGGCCTCGGCGATGACCGGCTGGGTGTCGCCCAGGACCCGGATCCGGGTGCCCTTGTGCTCGGCGAGCGGCTCGGCGCCGTCGATGACCCGGCGGACGACGTCACGCAGGTCGATGGGCTCGGCCTCCAGGGCCGCGGCCCCGGCGTCGAAGCGGCTGATCTCCAGCAGGTCGGCGAGGAGCGACTCGAACCGGTCGAGCTGCCCGGCGAGCAGCTCGGCGGAGCGCGCGGTGATCGGGTCGAAGTCGACCCGGGCGTCATGGATGACGTCGGCGGCCATCCGGACCGTCGTCAGCGGGGTACGCAGCTCGTGCGAGACGTCCGAGACGAAGCGGCGCTGCATCCGGGACAGCTCCTCCAGCTGCTGGATCTTGTTCTGGAGGTTCTGCGCCATCTTGTTGAAGGCCTCGCCGAGGCGCGCGATGTCGTCCTCACCGGTGACCTTCATCCGCTCCTGCAGCCGCCCGGCCGACAGCCGCTCGGCGATGCCTGCGGCCATCCGGACCGGGGTCACCACCTGGCGTACGACCAGCCAGGCGATGCCACAGAGCAGGACGACGACGAACAGGCCCGCGGTCACGATGGTGACCTTGATCAGGTTGAGGGACTCCTCCTCCTGCGTGAGCGGGAAGAGGTAGTACAGGTCGTACGGGTCGCCGTTGATGTCCGAGAGCCGCTTGCCGATGACCAGCGCCGGCTCGGGCTCCTTCGCCCCGTCCCCGCTGGTGTACCGGATCTCGGAGAAGGTCTTGAAGGCGCCGGTGGCGCGGTTGACGGCCCGGCGCAGCGGCAGCGGGACACTGGCGGCCGGGTCCACGTTTCCGGAGGCCCGGGCGCCCTTGACGCCCTGCGTCCCGGGCAGCGCCTCATCGCCCGTGCCCGCTCCCAGCGCGACGACCTCGAAGGCCGTCTGGCCGCCACTGGCCAACTGCTTGACCAGGGAGTTCATCCACGTACTGGCGTCCCGGCCGACCTTGTTGTCGGTGGCGTCGGGCCCGTCCACCGCGGCCGGGGCGTTGGCCTTCTCCTGCGCGACGGCGAACCCGCCCGCGGCCTGGCTCTGCGCCGCCTCCTCCTTGGCCTCCAGGAGACCCCTGCTGACCTGGGCGATGACGACGAACCCCAGGGCGAGGACCACGGCGAGCGAGATCAGCAGGGTGGCGGCGACCACGCGGAGCTGGATGTTGCGCCGCCACAACCGGACAGCCGGAAGCAGCGGCCGCCGCGCCAGGCGTACGAACAGCCGCAGTACGCGGCTGCTCGACGCCCGGTCCCGGAACAGCCGGCCGAGGCGCAGCTTCCACGGGCGGAAGCCGCCCCGGGCCCTGCCGGACATGCCGGACGTACCGGACTGCACGTCAGCTGGGTCCGGCCTTGTAGCCGACACCACGCACCGTCACGACGATCTCGGGGCGCTCCGGATCCTTCTCGACCTTGGAGCGCAGACGCTGCACATGCACGTTGACCAGGCGGGTGTCCGCCGCGTGCCGGTAGCCCCAGACCTGCTCCAGCAGCACCTCACGGGTGAACACCTGCCAGGGCTTGCGCGCGAGCGCGACCAGCAGGTCGAACTCGAGCGGGGTCAACGCGATCGAGGCACCGTCCCGCTTGACCGAGTGCCCGGCCACGTCGATGACCAGGTCACCGATGGCCAGCTGCTCGGGCGCGGGCTCCTCCGAGCGGCGCAGACGGGCCCGGATACGGGCCACCAGCTCCTTCGGCTTGAACGGCTTCACGATGTAGTCGTCGGCCCCGGACTCCAGACCCACGACGACATCGACCGTGTCGCTCTTCGCGGTGAGCATGACGATCGGCACGCCGGACTCGGCCCGGATCAGGCGGCAGACCTCTATGCCGTCCCTCCCGGGCAGCATGAGGTCGAGCAGCACCAGGTCCGGCTTCGCCTCCCGGAAGGCAGCAAGTGCCTTGTCACCGTCCGCTACGAACGACGGCTCAAAACCTTCTCCACGCAGCACAATGCCGAGCATCTCGGCCAGCGCGGTGTCGTCGTCGACGACAAGGACGCGTCCCTTCATGGTTGACATCATCCCATTAGCTAATCGTTACCCGGCGGTGAGCTGTCCCACAGCCAAAAGGGCTGGAAATCGCCCCTCGGACCTGCGTCGAGATCAGCTCCACCAGTCTGCCCCCGAACGGGGCGACTATTGAAGGTACGGGCATCCAAGACCCCGCAGCACCGCCCGGGACCGCCCGACCGGTCGGGATCGCCCCGGACCGACCCTTTCCACCCCGCCACCGCACCCGATCCGCCGCCCACCCCCTACTCCGTTCGGGCCCCCCACGTGGCACGATGGCAGCGACCAGCGCCCCGCCGCGGCAGGCGCACATGAAGGAGTGACGATGAACGACTCTCCGGGCTGGGCTACGCCCGGATCCTCTCCGTCCGACGGCGAGCGGCCGGGCACCGAAAGCGGCGCGCAACAGCCCGCCCCGCCCACACCGCCCGCCGACGACCCGAAGTGGTCCGCCGAGCAGCCACCGCCCGGTCAGTGGTCGAGCCCGGGCACCACGCCGCCCGAGGCCCCGCAGGCACAGCCGCAGCCCACCACGGGCTGGGGCCAGCAGCCAGGCACCCCTCAGACGGGCCAGTACGGCCCCCAGTCCGGCTACCCGGGCGGCCCCGGCCAGTGGGGCCAGCCCGCCGCCGCCAAGCCCGGAGTGATCCCCCTGCGGCCCCTGGGCCTCGGCGAGATCCTCGACGGCGCGGTCGCCACCATGCGCACCCACTGGCGCGCGGTACTGCCGATCACCCTCGTCGTGGCCACCGTCGTCCAGGTGATCAGCGTGATCGTCCAGAAGTTCATGCTGGACGACCTCGCCTTCGCCACGGACCCGAACGCCGGCCCCGAGGAGATCTTCGACTCGCTCGGCAGCACCTTCGCCGCGTCCGCGGTGGTCCAGCTCATCCAGATCCTCGGGACCATCGTGGTCACCGCGATGCTCACGATGGTCTTCAGCCGTGCCGTGCTCGGCCAGCAGTCCTCGGTCTCCGACGCCTGGCGCGAGGCCCGCCCCCAGCTGCTGCGCCTGATAGGGCTCACCCTGCTGCTGGCCCTCGGCGCCATCCTGCTCGGCGCCGTACTCATCCTGCCGGGCGTCCTCACCGAATCCGTCGGCCTCGCCGTCCTCGGCTTCGCCGTGTGGCTGCCGATCCTGGTCTGGCTGGGCATCAAGTTCACCCTGGCCTCGCCCGCCCTGATGCTGGAGAAGAGCACCGTCCTCAAGGCCTTCGCGCGCTCCTCGAAGCTCGTCAAGGACACCTGGTGGCGCATCTTCGGCATCACGCTGCTCACCACCGTCATCGCGTTCTTCATCTCGGGGATGATCGTGGCCCCGTTCCAGATCATCAGCCTCTTCGCCTTCAGCGGCGGCCTCGACGCCATGGCGGAAGGCAGCGGCATGACCAGCTGGGGCGCACTGATCGCCCCCGCGATCGGCCTGATCATCGCGCAGACCATCGTCATGCCGTTCCAGTCCGGCGTCACCGTGCTCCTCTACGTCGACCAGCGCATCCGCCGCGAGGGCCTCGACCTGGAGCTCGCCCGGGCCGCCGGCCTCGAGAACTACGGCACGACCGGAGGCTGACGCACAGATGATGAGTACGGGGGGCCTCATCACCCGCGCCACGGCGCTCCTGCCGAGCGCCGAGACACCACCGGTGACGACACCGCGCGAACCCGCCAGGGAAGCGGCCGAGCGCGAACTGTCCAAGCCGATGTACCACGAGAACGACCCGAGCCTGTTCGACCGCGCCCTGCGCAAGTTCTTCGACTGGCTCGACGACATGCTCGGCGCCGCCTCCGGGGCGACCCCCGGAGGCGGCTTCGGCCTCCTCGTGATCCTCCTCCTCGTGATCCTCGCCGTCGGCGCCCTCTGGTGGCGCCTCGGCGCCCCCGGCCGGATCACCGCCGGCGCCGGTGTCCTCTTCCCCGACGGCACCCGCAGCGCCGCCGACCACCGCACCGCCGCCGACGCCCACGCCGCCGCCGGCCGCTGGACCGAAGCCGTCCAGGAACGCATGCGCGCCGTCGTCCGCTCCCTGGAGGAGCGCACCCTGCTCGACCCGCGCCCCGGACGCACCGCCGACGAGGCCGCCGCCGAAGCCGCGGTCTCCCTCCCCGACCACGCCGCGGAACTCCGCGCCGCCGCCCGTACCTTCGACGACGTCACCTACGGCGGCCGCACCGCCGACGCCGACACGTACGCCCGCCTGCGCGCCCTCGACCTCACCCTGGACCGCGCAAAGCCGCTGCTGACGGGACCCACCGCATGACCGGCCCGACCGATCCGGCCCCGCCGACGGCAACTCCGGCCCCGCCGACGCTCGATGCACGGGAGTCCGGGGACAGCACCCCCGG
The DNA here is from genome assembly GCF_042894785.1 of Streptomyces sp. NPDC001502. Taxonomy (NCBI): domain Bacteria; kingdom Bacillati; phylum Actinomycetota; class Actinomycetes; order Kitasatosporales; family Streptomycetaceae; genus Streptomyces; species Streptomyces sp. NPDC001502. Next base: position 3,942 of record NZ_JBIAVW010000032.1, on the reverse strand, counting down.
CCACCCCGCACCCGCCGCACCCGCCGCAGCCGGCGACTCGCGCACCCGGCGCCTGCGCCAGATCCGCCGCGCCCTCACCGCCGTGGCCGTCCTCGCCGCCGGCGCCATCGCCATGGCCGCCCTCAACTCCGGCACCCGCCACGGCTACCTCGACCCCCGCACCACCGACCCCTTCGGCAGCCGCGCCGTCGCCGAGCTCCTGAAGGAACGCGGCGTCACCACCCGCGTCGTCACCACCGCCCGCGAGGCCGCCGACGCCGCCGGACCCCGCACCACCCTCCTGGTCACCGACCCCGACCGGCTCGGCGCCACCCAGCGCGGCGTCATCCGCTCGGCCATCGACCTCTCCGGCGGCCGCACCGTCCTCCTCGCCCCCAGCAGCCACAGCCTCACCGACCTCTCCCCCGGCGTGCACACCGCGGGCGACGCCGACACGGACCGCCCCGACCCCGGCTGCACCCTGCCCGCCGCCACCTCGGCCGGCCGCGCCGACACCGGCGGCGGCCTCCGCTACACCACCACCCTCCCCGGGGCCACCGCCTGCTACCCCAGCGGCGGCGACCCCACCCTCCTCGTCCTCCCCACCGGCCCCACCGGCGGCGACACCGTCGTCCTCGGCTCCGAGACGATCCTCCTCAACGAGTCCCTCGCCGACGAGGGCAACGCGTCCCTCGCCCTCCAACTCCTCGGCTCCCGCCCGGACCTCGTCTGGTACCTGCCGTCCCTCGCGGACTCCGACCCCGACACCGCGCCCTCCGGCGAGGACAAGAGCCTCCTCGACCTCATCCCGGCCGGCTGGTCCTGGGCCCTGCTCCAGCTCTTCGTCGCAGCCGCCCTCGCCGCCCTCTGGCGCGCCCGGCGCCTGGGCCCCCTCGTCACCGAGAAGCTCCCCGTCGCCATCCGCGCCTCCGAGGCCACCGAGGGCCGCGCCCGCCTCTACCGCAAGGCCGACGCCCGCGACCGCGCCGCCACCGTGCTGCGCGCCGCCACCCGCGAACGCCTCGCCGCACTGGTCGGCGTACCGCACACCCACGCCCACGACCCGGCGGCACTGGCCCCGGCCGTCTCCGCCCGCCTCACCGGCGAGCCCCGGGACGTGGCCGCCCTCCTCTTCGGCACCACCCCCTCCGACGACGCGGCACTCGTCGCGCTCGCCGACCACCTCGACGCCCTCGAAAGAGAGGTCCGTACGTCATGACGTACCCGGCCACCGAGTCCACGCCAGTGACCGCGGACAGCGCCCGCGCTTCCCTCGAAGCGCTCCGCACCGAGATCGGCAAGGCCGTGGTCGGTCAGGACTCCGCCGTCACCGGACTCGTCGTCGCGCTCCTGTGCCGCGGCCACGTCCTCCTCGAAGGCGTCCCCGGCGTCGCCAAGACCCTCCTCGTACGGGCCCTGGCCGCCTCCCTCGAACTCGACACCAAGCGCGTCCAGTTCACCCCGGACCTGATGCCGAGCGATGTCACCGGCTCGCTCGTCTACGACGCCCGCACCGCCGAGTTCTCCTTCCAGGACGGCCCGGTCTTCACCAACCTCCTCCTCGCGGACGAGATCAACCGCACCCCGCCCAAGACCCAGTCCTCGCTCCTCGAAGCGATGGAGGAGCGCCAGGTCACCGTCGACGGCACCCCGCGGAAGCTGCCCGACCCCTTCCTCGTCGCCGCCACCATGAACCCGGTCGAGTACGAGGGCACTTACCCCCTCCCGGAAGCCCAGCTCGACCGCTTCCTCCTCAAGCTCACCGTCCCCCTCCCCTCCCGCGAGGACGAGATCGGGGTCCTGACCCGCCACGCCGCCGGATTCAACCCCCGCGACCTGCACGCCGCGGGCATCCGCCCGGTCGCCGGCCCGGCCCAGCTCGAAGCCGCCCGCCAGGCCGTCGCCAAGGTCGCCGTCTCCCCCGAGATCGCCGGCTACGTCGTCGACGTCTGCCGCGCCACCCGCGAATCGCCGTCCCTCACCCTCGGCGTCTCCCCCCGCGGCGCGACCGCCCTGCTGGCCACCGCCCGCGCCTGGGCCTGGCTCACCGGCCGCGACTACGTCACCCCCGACGACGTCAAGGCCCTCGCCCTGCCGACCCTGCGCCACCGCGTCCAGCTGCGCCCGGAAGCGGAGATGGAGGGAGTCACGGCCGACGCCGTCATCACGGCGATCCTCTCCCACGTCCCCGTACCGCGCTGATGGCCCTCACCGGACGCGCCGCCCTGCTGGCGGCCCTCGGCAGCATCCCGGTCGGCCTCCTCGAACCGAGCTGGACCGGCATGCTCGCGGTCAACGGCCCGATCGCCCTGGCCTGTGCGCTCGACTGCGCCCTGGCGGCGCCCGTACGCGGCCTCGTGCTGGCCCGCTCCGGAGACACCTCGGTCCGCCTCGGCGAACCGGCGGAGGTCCACCTCACCGTCACCAACCCCGGCAGCCGCAAGCTCCGAGCCCGCGTCCGCGACGCCTGGCCCCCGAGCAGCTGGCTCCCGGGCACCGAGACCGCCGCGTCCCGCCACGAGGTGGTCGTCCCCGCGGGCGAACGCCGCCGGCTGACCACCCGGCTGCTGCCCACCCGCCGCGGCGACCGCCAGGCCGACCGCGTCACGATCCGCTCCTACGGCCCGCTGGGCCTGTGGGCCCGCCAGGGCTCCCAGGTGTCCCCCTGGACCGTCCGGGTCCTGCCGCCCTTCACCAGCCGCAAGCACCTGCCCTCCCGGCTGGCCCGCCTGCGCGAACTGGACGGCCGCACGAGCGTCCTGACCCGCGGCGAGGGCACCGAGTTCGACAGCCTCCGCGACTACGTCCCCGGCGACGACACCCGCTCCATCGACTGGCGCGCCACGGCCCGCCAGAACAAGGTGGCCGTCCGCACCTGGCGCCCCGAACGCGACCGGCACATCCTCATCTGCCTGGACACCGGCCGCACCTCGGCGGGCCGCGTCGGCGACGCCCCCCGCCTGGACTCCGCGATGGACGCGGCCCTGCTCCTCGCCGCCCTGGCCACCCGCGCCGGCGACCGCGTGGACCTCCTGGCCCACGACCGCCGACCCCGCGCCCAGGTCCAGGGCCGCTCGGCGGCCGACACCCTCCCGTCGTTCGTCAACGCGATGGCCACGCTGGAACCGGAGCTCGTCGAGACGGACGCCAGGACCCTGGTCTCCACCATCCTCCGCAACGCCCCGCGCCGGTCCCTGGTGGTCCTCCTGACCAGCCTGGACGCGGCCCCGATCGAAGAGGGCCTGCTCCCGGTGCTCCCCCGCCTCACGCAGCGCCACACGGTCCTGCTGGCTTCGGTCGCCGACCCTCATGTCGCAGCCATGACAAATTCACGGGGCACGGTGGACGCCGTCTACGAGGCCGCCGCCGGCACCCAGACCCAGTCCCAGCGCCGCCGCACGGCCGACCAGCTCACCCGCCACGGCGTCCACGTCGTCGACGCCACCCCGGACACCCTGGCCCCGTCCCTGGCGGACGCCTACCTCGCCCTGAAGGCCGCCGGTCGCCTCTGAGGAGCGAAGGCTCAGCGGTTCAGATCGAAGACGCCCACTCCCTGCCCCTCGTAGGCCTTCGGCTCGACCGTGGCAACCAGTGCCTGCGAACCCCACTCGGGAAGGTGACGTGCGGCATGGACGGCGGCTGCGACACCGGCCGGCACTCCGTCACGGCACATCTGTGCCAGAGCCGCCCGCTCCCGCCGCTCCTCTGCGGTCAGCGTCGTCTCGGCAAACTCCTGCACGAGAGACCGGATGGACGTCCCGCGGGACTCAGCGATGACGGCCAGGCGATCTCTCACCTCGGCCGGCACACGGATCATGGCATCAGACATGCTTCAGGTATACGCCCACGTAAACATAGCCGTGGGGTAAACGCAGAAAAGCCCCGCACCGAACCCGTAAGGGCTGGTGCGGGGCTTTCCCACAATGATTGTTCGGCGGCGTCCTACTCTCCCACAGGGTCCCC
>NZ_JBIAVW010000031.1:0-97903 GCF_042894785.1 Streptomyces sp. NPDC001502 | reverse complement strand
CGACCCCGAGGACAAGAAGGTCCTCGTCGCCCGCACCAAGGAACAGATCAAGAACGCCCCCGAGTTCCACCGCGACAAGCACCTCGGCGACGCCGTCTACCGGGAAGAGCTGGGCACCTACTACGGCACCGGCGCCCCCTTCGGCGGTCGCCCCGCCTGATCCCGATCCCGCACCACGACGCCGGTCCCGGCACCCTCCTGGGTGCCGGGACCGGCGTCGTGTGGGACCGGCGGTGTGGTGGGTCAGCCGCCCTCGGATGCGAGGACCTCGGCCAACGCGGCTTCCTGCTCCTCCACGTCTCCAGCACTCCCGGCGATCACCGCGTACCGCCAGGAACGGCCGTCGGGTGGCGCGTCCGCGTAAAGGACCACGCCCTCGCCGCGCTCCGGATCGAACGCGAGGCGGCAAGCGCGCAGCCGGGCGGCGGGACCAGAGCGGCGTACGGTTCGGCGACCGCCGAGGCTTCGGTCTTCGGGTGCGCCGACGCCTCCGCACGATGGGCCCGAGTTTCTGCCCTTCCGGCTCGGTCAGTCTGCGAACCCGGACCAGTTGCGCCCTCAACCCTCCCATGCTGCTTGGGGTGTCCGATGCCGGTGATCACGCTGGCGCCGGGGGTGCGGCTTCGCGGCGGCACCCTGGAATTCGGCGCCAAGGGTGTCCGGCTGACTGGGGACAGAGTCCTGGAGGCGATCTGCAGCCCCGAACAGGAAGCAGCTGTCCTCAACGACGTCACTGTGGCCGACCTGGGCACGCCGGTGCTGCGGGGGGGGGCGCACCACCGGGGTGCTGATCCTGGCCCGCGACGACCTCCAGCGGACTCGGCCCACCCTTCTTGGCCTGCGTCTCCTCCTCGTCCCCGCCGCCGTCGTGGTGGTTCTTCCATGCTTGCCAGACGGCCTTGAGGCCCAGCGCGAGTGGCAGCAGGCTCAGGTAGCGGACAACGGACTCGGGCAGGGATGTAGCGCCGAACGCGGCGGCCACCGCCATTGGCTTCCGCTGCGGCGGCAGGAGCAGTGCCGGTGGGCCACCAGCCGCTGAGCCGTAGGCCGGATCCGAGGGGCCAGACCGCGACCAGCAGGACGATGACAGCGGTGACGACGGTGAGCGCCCGCCGGGCCCAGGAGGCGGGCAGGCACGGAACCAAGCGTCATACGGCCTTCACGCCGAACGTGTCGAGTGCGAACAGCGGCATCAGGACGCCGGCCCCGAGCAGGGTGGTGACCAAGTCTGGCGCCGAGGAACCACCCGGCCCCGGTGCACGTCCGCCCGCACCATCGTCGGCTGATCGATGAGCAGCCCTGCCTCGCTCCAGCAGTTTGATCTTCCACTGCGGAGACAGGGGCCAGGACAAGGCCCTTCGCCGCGGTCAGCGTGTGCCGACATGCCGCGCATGGCGCAATGAGCCGCTCCGGCGGCTTCCCAGGTCACTTTGTGCGGAGGCGGTGACCGGCGTGGGCGGGCAGGAACGAGGTGGCGGGGCAGGTCATGGACGAGGAGAGAGTGGACCGGTCGGAGGGTTTCGGTGAGCGGCTGCTCGGCCTGTTGCTGGACCGGGCGCCGCATCTGCCGCCGCAGCTGATCGCCCCGCTGATCGCGGAGGAGGTGGGCCGGGTCGGAGGCCGTGACGTCTCCATCCTGCTCCAGGACTACGCGCAGGAGTTGCTGGTGCCGCTTCCGGGCAGGAAGCTGCATGTCAGTCAGCCCGAGCCGGTGATCGACTCCCCTGCCGGGCGGGCTTTTCTGCGCGGGGAGACCGTCGAGGTGCCGCTGGCCCGCGGCGGCGTCCGGATGTACTTGCCGCTGCTGGACGGCAGTGACACGGTGGGCGTGATGGTCCTCACCTTGGACGACGTCGGCGAGGACGACCGGCGCCTGCTGCGCCGACTCGCCGGCCTGGTCGCCGATCTGCTGGTCACCAAGAACGCCTACACCGACCAGTTCTTCCTGGCCCGGCGCCGGGAGCCGATGAGCGTGTCCGCGGAGATCCAGTGGGGCCTGCTGCCGCCCCTGACGATGACAGTGCCTCAGGTCGCGGTGGCCGGCATTCTGGAGCCCGCCTACCGCGTCGCCGGAGACAGCTTCGACTACGCCCTCAACGACAACATCCTGCACATGGCCGTGATCGACGCGATGGGCCACGGCCTGAACGCCGCCGCGATGGCAACCATCGCCATCGGCGCCTACCGGCATGCCCGGCGCGTGTTCGTCAGCCTGGCCGAGAAGTACACGTACATGGACGACGCCATCTCCGGGCAGTTCGGTCCCGACCACTTCGTCACCGCCCAGCTGATGCACCTGAACATCACCACCGGTGAGCTGGAGCTGGTCAACGCGGGTCACCCCGCGCCTCTGCTGATCCGCGACGGCAAGGTCGTGCGGCAGTTGGAGAGCGCGACGACGCTGCCCGTCGGCTTCGGCGGTGAGGAGCCCCGGATCAGAGAGCACACACTCCAGCAGGGCGACCGCGTGCTGTGCTACACCGACGGCATCATCGAAGAGCACGTCACCGGCGGGGAGCTGTTCGGCGAGGAACGCCTCATCCGTTGCGTCAACCGCCTCGGGGAAAAGCCGTCAGAGGGGATGCGGGCAGATCTGCGCCGGCTCTCCCACACGCTGAAGAGCGAACGAGGCGGGCACACCAGCGACGACGCCACCCTCTTCATGATCGAATGGCGCGGGGGCGCCGCCGACCACCTCGCGGTTCTCGACTGAACGCTTCGAAGCTGCGAATCATCCATCCTCAGTGGCGTGCGGCTGACAGTTCGGCCCATGGAAGAAGCAGTGCCCCGACCGGGGAGTTACGGTCTCGGACGTGGCTGTGCCTCCGTCCGACCTGAACGCCGTGGCCTACCGGACATCGACGACGACCGCACCGCGCCCGCGCGCCCGTCGTCCGAGATCGAACTCCCCACCGCCTCTGCCGGAGAAAATACCTGGTCACAACGGTCATTGCCCATCGACTAGGCGTACAGTTAAAGGACCGGAAGTACTTCGAGCACCGGCTTCACGCGGGTGTCATTTCCGGCGATCGCCTAAAAACCGGGCTGCCGACGGGCAGTCCGGGGGCAGGTCCGCATCATGACCACCACCCTCGACCGGACCGCGCCCCGCGACCTCGCCGCAGTGCTCCCGGCACGCTTGTCCCTCACCCCGAAGACCAACCTTGCCGGCCTGCTGGACGGTGCCTGGTGGCCCCGCTCGCGTGACCTTGAGGCCGAGCTCCCCGCTCTCGCCGCCGCTCTGGACGAGCCCTGGGGGCGCATCACGCGCGTCAGCGTGAACCCCAGCCGCTGGCCGGTCGTCCCGCGCACGGTTGCCGTGGCCGGGCGCGTGCTCCACGTGGGCTGGTTCACCGAACAGGACCCCGACAAGCTGATCCTGCTCTCCTACACCGTCGGCCGCTGGGACCTCCTGGTGATCCCGCCCGAGACCGAGCCCGCAGCCGCGGCCCGCCTGATGGCCGCCGCCGCGATCCCGGGCAGCGTCCTGGCCGCAGGCGTCCTGATGGCCAACGAAATGGTCATCGGGCGCGGCATCCGCGACGCCCGCCGCCGGGAAGCCACCTGGGAGGACGAGGCCGGGGCCTGCATGCCCACCTTCGGGGAGCCGTTCGGACGAGGCGCTCTCCCATTGTCCGCGAACGGCTGGAGGTGAGCTCCGTGGAGACCGTCGTCCTCATCGCGGTGATCATCCTCATGACCGGCATCGGGATGCGTTTGATCCACCTGCTGAACGCCCAGCACGACGCACGGATCGAGGCCTACCGCTTCAGTGACCCCCTGCCGAGGCCTCCCGGCCTGCCGGACGACACCGGTCGTCGAGCCCACCACACGGGTGCCGGCCGGTGAGGAACGGATCTTCCTCCGACCGGGGGCAGCGGGCGGGGCGCCTCGGCGCCCCGACCCGCCGGACTCCTCACCCGCCCTCGACGGGAACATCCGCCTCCATGCAGGACCCCGCCGGCACCGGCGCACGCTCCGACGAGACCTGAGAAGTCCGACGAGCCCCGGAGCCCACCCCCACCCCACACATTCGAAAGGACGCGGTCATGGCCACACTGCACGAACGCAAGACCTACCGCGACCAGGTGCTCCGGGTCCTGTACGAAGCCGTCGAAGGCAACCGCCTCCTCGGCATCACCGGAGCACAGCTGCGGCACGACCTCCACGTACCGGAACAGGACCTCGCCGCCGCCTGCACCTACTTGGCAGGCGAAGGACTCATCACCGTCGACTGGGAACCCGGCAACACCCCGGCGATGGTCACCCTCACCCACGAGGGAATCCGGCACATGGAAGCCGATGAGGAAGACACGGCTGAATCCCCTCACACATGCGAGGGCCTGGGACATGGGCAGGACCGGTGATGACACGTCCGCGTTACCCGTCACGGGCCCGATACCCCGGACACCCGCCCCGGAGTCTGTGTGCGCCAGGCGTGCACGGCGCGACGGCAAGATCCTGATGCGCTCGGGGAGGCCCGGGTGCGCCGTGTCGATCCGTGCGCCCCTGGCAGTGGGCTGTTCCGGTAGGGGCTGAGGGGTTACACCTGGATCAAGCAGAGTCACCCCGAGGCCGGTTCACACGTGAGTAAGTGTTCAGCACGTCATGCAGATTCGTGCCCGACTTCCCCTGAAGGATCCCCCAGGCCGCGCACCGTCACCTTTGTGGGAGTAGTGCGATGACCATCAGCTCTGCCGCCGACCCGCCCTTACCTCCTTCGCAGCCTCTCCCTTCGCCTCCGAGGATGGTGCTACCCCGGCATATCGCCGTGATCGTGGACGGCAACCGTCGGTGGGCACGCCAGCACCGTACTCATCCGGCCGCGGCCTACCGGCGCGGCGGGGAGCGTGTGCACGAACTGCTGACCTGGTGTCAGGCGGCCGGGATCCGAGCGGTCACGCTGTGGCCCCTGTCGGCGGACAACCTGCGGCGCGATCCCGCTGATGTCCGTGCTCTGGCCCAGGTGATCACTGAAGTGGTGTGTGAGCTCGCCGATGCCGGGTGTTGGCGGCTGCACCTGTTCGGCAACCCGGCACTGCTTGGCGATGACGCGCGGCGCAGAGTCCGCGGCGCTGTCCGGCGCACGGGTCGGGTGTCCGGTATGGCGGTCAACATCGCGGTGGCCTATGACGGGCGGGAAGACATCACCGCGGCGGTCCGGTCGCTGCTGGCCGAGCACGCCGGCCGGGGGACCGCGGTCGCGGACATCGTGGACGGCCTTACCAGTGATCAAATTGCGCGCCATCTGGCCCTGACCGGGCAGCCTCCGGTGGATCTGATCATCCGAACCTCGGGGGAGCAGCGCCTGTCCGGCTTCCTGCCCTGGCAGAGCGCCTACAGCGAGTTCTACTTCTGCGACGTGAACTGGCCCGACTTCAGCCGGGCGGACTTCGACGCCGCCCTCCTCAGCTACAGCCGACGATCTCGGAGGTACGGGCAGTGACGGTGGACAGAGCCATTTCCGCGCCCTATGACCCCCCGCGCCCTGAGCTTTCGTTCCCGTCGCTGCGCAGTGCGCATGCCGAGCAGCTTGAGGAAGGGGCGCTGCAATGGGCGGTCCAGAGGGGGATGGTGAGCGGCGGTAAGGCGGAGGCGTACTGGCGGCAGGTGGGCTTGGGCGAGGTCAGTGCCCGCGCCTACCCGTACGCGGAGGCATCCACCGGGCTGCTCCTGACGTGCTGGATCGGCTGGACCGCCTGTGTGGAGCGGTACTTCGACGAGCCCGCCGCACCTCCTCCTGGTGAGCTGCTCGCTCTGGTGGAGAGCCTGGCGGGTACGGGCGCGACGCCGTGGGTGCGGCATCCGCTCGCCGCGGCCCTGGTCGATCTGTGGCAGGGCACCACCCCTCTGATGCCGGCGCACTGGAGGCGGCACCTCGCGGTCAACCTCGCCGACTACGTCAACGCCTGCTCCGCCGAATCCCGGGACCATGGCAGCGACCCCCGACAGGTCGGGGTCGAGGAGTTCTTCGAGCAGCGGCGGCTCACCGTCGGCAGCTACGTCTACTGCGACCTGGTCGAACTGTCCGTGGGGTTCGCCGTTCCGGACGGCCTGTACCGCAGCCCGGTCTTCACCCGGATGCGGCAGGTGTGGAACGACCTGACCTCACTCGTCAACGACCTGGCCTCCGTACCCAAGGAACTCGCCGCCGGGGACATGCTGCACAACCTCGTACTCCTCACCCACCACCGGGACGCGGTCCCGCTCGCCCAGGCCGCCCTGCAGGTCGCCACGCACATCGAGGACCTCGCCAAGACCTTCATCGCCCTCGAAGGGCAGCTGGAGACGGAAGCCGACCGGCAGGGCCTGGCGGCGGCGGAACGGGAGGGCGTAGGGCGTTGTATCGAAGCCATGGAGGCGTTCATCGCGGGCGAGCAGCGCTGGCACGAGCTCAGCTCCCGGTACGCGCAGACCAGTGAACCCTCCGCAACACACGACTTGAAGGGACTGTGATGCTCGGTCGCAAGCGACAGCGCTGGTACACGAAACCCGACCTGCGTCCCACGGCGGGCGACGAAGCGTTCCCGTCGGCCCTGCCCGATCCGACGGGGTGGTTCTGCCTCGGCTTCTCCGACGAGGTGCGGCCCGGCAAGGTCATCACCCGCAGGCTCGTGGACCGCGACGTCGTGCTGTACCGCACGCGGAAGGGGCTGTTGCGGGCGGTCGAGGCGTACTGCCCGCACCTGGGCGCCCACCTCGGAGTCGGCGGCACCGTCGAAGGGGAAAACCTGGTCTGTCCCTTCCACCGGTTCTCCTACGGACCCGACGGAACCTGCGTGCAGACCGCGTACGGCAAGCGGCCCCCCAAGGCCCGGCTGGGGCAGCTGGAGGTCCGGGAGATCAACGGCGGCATCATCTTCGCCTGGTACGACCGTGACGGCCGCCCACCCTCGTGGGAGCTGCCCCAAGTCGACCTCACCGGGTATTCGCCTCTGGTGCACATCACCGTGGAGATGCCCACCCACCCGCAGGAGATCGGCGAGAACACCGTCGACGAGGGGCACTTCCCGGTCATGCACAAGTCGCCGATCCTGGCGATCGAGCCGTACACCTTCACCCGGCACGTCCTCGGCCTCAACTTCACCATGCGCGTCCCCCTTCCTCACCTGCCGCGTGCCGCCCTCACCGTCAGCTACGAAGGGGAACTCCACGGCCTCGGCTACACGGCCGGATCCATGACCTTGAAGGCCGGGCCCGTCCTGCGGGGCTGGATCATGCCCACCGTCGTAGGACCCTGGCGGATTCAGTTGCGGTTCGCCGCCTGCCTGCGCCTGCCCGCCCCGCGCTGGCTGCCCGACCGGCTCGGCCAGGTCTTGGCCTACGCCGGAGCCCGGGCCCTGTGCGACATCGGGCTCCGTACCACGGCCGCCGGCTTCGTGCTGAACGACGACAGCCCGATCTGGCACACCAAGCGCTACCAGGCAGCTCCGCGCCTGGCCGACGGAGACGGCCCGATCATGGCCTACCGGCGCTGGGCCGAGCAGTTCTACCCCGGCGGAGAGCCGGCCGACGAGCAGAAGGACGCCCATGCCGCCACTGTCCCCAGCGATCGACAAGCTCCCCTTCTACTGCCCGATACCGCCCGCACCCCATCCGCGCCCTGAGGCCCTCGACAGTAACTCCGTGCGATGGATGGTCGACTACGGGATCTGCGCACCCGACTCCTGGCTCGCTCAGATCAACAGCGGTCACGTCGCCTCCACGATGGTCCCGCTGGCCCAAGCGGACAGCGCCGCCCAGCACATGAGCTTGTTCTCGGACTTCTGCTACTGGGCGTACGCCTGGGACGACTCACGCGACGCGCGCCTGGACCTGCGGCCCCCCGGCGCACTCACCTCGCACTGCCTGCGTCTCGACAGGATCCTCGACTACCCCGGCCCGGCCCCGCACGAGAGTGACCCGTACTGCCAGTCGTTGTGGGACCTGCGCCGCCGACTCGCCGAACTCCCCGACTCCGAGCAGGTCAACCGTGTCAACGACGGCACGCGCCGCTACATCCACGGCAGCTACCAGTGGACGCGCATGCAGCGCAGCCGCTCCATCCCCGCGCTCAACGACTACCTGCTCGCCCGTAGCGACGACTGCGCCGGCAGCTGGATGGTGCCGTTCTACCCCCTCATCGGCGGCTACCGGCTCACGCCGGAGGAAGCGGGTGATCCGCTCACGCTGATCCTCACCGATCTCGTCCCTCTGATCGGCGCACTGGACAACGACGTCATCTCCCACCACCGCGAAGCCGCCATCGGCGAGTTCAACGTTCTCGACGTCCTGCGCAACCAGAACAACGGGTACCCGCTCACCGACGCCGTCACCGACGCGATCGCCCTGCGCGACCGGCTCATGACCCTCTACGTGCGCATACGCGACCACCTGGCCCGCACCGGCGGCCCCCACCTGGCCCGCTTCGCACACGACATCGGATACATCGTCCGCGGCCACATGGAATGGGCCCTGGAAACCAGCCGCTACCGAACCCCCCAGGACGCGAAGACCGGCGAGCTCCACGACGCCACCGCGTTCACCGTCGACTGGACCGACCACCCCGCCGACGACAACCCCCACCCGCCGGACCTCCCAGCGATCACCTGGTGGTGGGACCACATCCAGGCCGCCGAGGGCAACCGGCCGGCTCGAAAGGGCCCGCTCTCTTCCTGAGGCCGCCACGAGGCAACCGCGACGGCCGGTGTGCATGACGAGCGAGTCGTGCACACCGGCCGCGGGGACACGGGGAAGGGGGCGGCCAGAGACGGGACTACCAGAGCCAGGTGGGCATATCGCGTGGGAAGGGACCGCCCGGCTCGGCGGTGGCCGCGTTGGCCAGGAGGCAGGCGAGGATCACGACGTTGGCCAGACCCACACCCGCCAGGAGCCGAACACCAGGGCGTGCCGGGGCAGAGGTGCGGCCGCTCGTGGTGAACAGCCAGGGGACCGGGCGGGACTCGTCGATCCGGCGCAGAACCAGCATGGGGGTGACCAGGACCAGGCTCGCGGAGAGCACCTCCAGCAGCGGCAGCTGGTACCAGTGGCCCGCGAAAAGAGTGAGCGGGGGGGAATCCCACGGGGTAGGCGAACACGCCGGAGGACAGGAACAACGGCTCAAGCAGCAGGTCGATGAGGGTGCCGATGCCCGCGGCGGTGAGGAACAGCCGCCATACGCGCGGGCTACGGACTGCGCGCCGCAGCTGCCGTGCATGCGTCGCAGCCGGACGCGCTCCTGGCGGCGACCTGCGGGCGGAGGAACGTTTAGCCGGAGCAAGGGGCGCAATGCGCTGCCAGGTTCTGCGAGGTCCTTGTTCAGCGGCGGGTGGGGACCATCAGCAGCCGGTCGGGGCGCTCCACGGTGCCGACGCGGGAATGCACCGGGCGGTCGTCGGCCGGGCGGAGGCGCCATTGGGCCAGGACGTTGGTGAGCATGAGGGTCAGCTGTGTCCAGGCGTAGCCGTCGCCGGCGCAGCGGCGGTGGCCGGCGCTGAAGGGGATGAACGCGTCCTTGTGCTCAGGGGTGATGCGGTCAGGATGCCAGCGGTCAGGGGTGAAGGAGTCGGGCTCGGGGAACAGGGCGGGGTCGTGGTGGAGGATGTGGGGGCTGAGGTAGACGCGGGCTCCGGTCGGCAGCAGGGTCTGGTCGAGGTGCACCGGTTGGATGGTGCGTCGCATGAGGAGCCAGGTGGGGTGGCGGCGCAGGACCTCGCTGAGAACCTGCCGGGTGTAGGGCAGGTGAGGGATGTGCTCGGCCTGGACCTGGGTTCGGCCGGTCACGGCGTCCAACTCGGCCAGCAGCTGCTGCTCGACGTCTGGGTGGTGGGCGATTTCGTGGAAGGTCCAGGCGAGGGCGGCGCTCATGGTGCCGGTGCCGGCGACGAACAGGTTCAGGATCTCGTCGCACACCACCTCGTCCGACATGCCGGCCCCGCTTTGGCGGTCGCGGGCGTGGACCAGGGTGGACAGCAGCCCGCCCAGATCCCTGCCTGTGGTGCGCCGCCGGTTGATCTCCTGCCCGATCGCGTTGCGCAGGGCGGCCACAGCCTTCTGGGCTTGTGGATCGCTGCTTGGCTCGCGGGCGCCGGCCAGGTGGGTGCGCCAGGCCGCGGCCGGGGACAGGGCGCGCCGCATGGCGCCGTTTCTCACGGCGGTCCAGGTCTTGACGGTGGCCCGCAGGTCGTCGCTGGTCTGGTTGAAGATGATGTCGAGGAGCGTGGCAAGGGTGACGGCATCGATTTGGCGCGCCAGGTCGAGAGGGGTGTCCGGCTGCCAGGAGGCGGCCCAAGCGGCGGCGCGGTCGCTCATCACGTGGCCGAAGGAGGAAACGCGCTCCGGGCGGAAGGCGGGCTGGGCCAGGCGCCGTTGCCGGCGATGGAAGTCCCCGGATGAGGTGACCAGGCCGTTTCCCATCTGCTGGCGCAGCTCGTCGAACATTTCGCCCTTGTCGAATTTGCGGGCGTCGGGGACAAGGACCTGGCGGGTCAGGGCAGCGCTGGTGGCTACATGGACGTCCTGCGGTCCGATACGGATGCGGACCAGTTCCCCGTACTGGGGAAGGGAGCGCAGGAAGGGCAGCGGCCTGTGGGCGAGATGGTGGGCATGCCCCAGGAGTGGCAGCCGGCCGGGGACGAGCGGGGCGGGCCGTCCGGGGTCAGTGGCGGACGTCGTCACGGAGTGCCTCCTGCGGTTGGGGGGTCATCTCGGGGCCGTGCCGCCGGGATTCGTCGGGCCTGATCTGACCTCCGACTGCAGGTCCGATGACCGGCCGGTGGGTCAGGACCAGGGCCTCGACGGGTGAAGTGGCACGGACTGGCTGGTGATCGGGTCGGCGGTGAAGCGTCCGGTGACCGCCAGCCAGTGCAGGTTGGCCGCTGTGAGCCTCTCCACCAGGTCCACATGGTGGCCCAGTGCATCGAGCTGGCCCTGCGGCAGCCCGGGGGTGACGCGTAGGGATGCGGCAGCGGCGGTGAGGCCGGTGTGGCGCTGTTGGATCATGTCGGTCGCGCGGGTACGGGCGGCAGCGGCCGAGCAGTGGTGTCGGCGGGCGAGGACCGTGAGCAGGTTGTCCTGGCCGGCGGCCCGGTCGTCCTCCTGGCTGGCGAGGTCGTTCGCCCAGCCCGCGATGTCTGCCGCCGCCGATCGGAGCTCCGACAGTTCGGCTTCGAGTGCCGGTTCCTCGACCGGCTCGGTGTGGCCGGTGCGTTCCAGCACGGCCAGCAACGGGAACACGGTGATGGTGCGCCGCCGCAGCCCGACGTAGCGCGCCATGGACAGTCGGGTACCGGCTCGGCGCAATGCGACTTCTTCCTCGGTGGCGTCCAGGAAATCCGAGTAGTGCGCGGAGAACCGCTCCCGCCACCGGCCTGATCTCTCTGGATCGGTGTGCTGCAGCAGCTGGGCCAGGACCTTCGCATGCCGGCCTGGCGAGGCGGACTCGCGTCCGGTCGCAAGTACCTCGCGTAGGGGCGCGGTGAACTTCTCCAGCTCTACCGGTTGTGATCCCAGGCCTCGGCGGTCGAATTCGTCGTCCACCCAGCAGATGAACGCCGCCCACTGCGCGGTCAACACCACGTCCGCCGCACCGCCGTGCGGCAGCGCGCCACCGGCCAGCACCGGGAGTCTCATCCGTGCCAGCCGCCGCTCCCCTTCGGCGTCGCTGATCACACCCTCCTGCCAGGCCCAGCGCAGCAGCTGGGCCGCGACCGGGTCCGATAAGCCTGATGTGGGGTCCGTCATAGGCGGATCTTGGCAGATCACCATCAGCCGGGGACAGCGCACAGCAGGCCATGGCCAAAGTCCGCTGTTCTCCGCCTCCCGTAGAGGCGCCGGTCGGCGTCCGCTTCGCGCCATTCCCCGTTTGGCCGTGTTCTGCCAAGATCCGAACATGACTGACACTCCGCCTGGCTTGTCAACTCCTTCAGATCCGGCAGGTGTGACTGACGTCTGTACGGTCGGCTCCAGGCCGCCCGCGTCGGCGCCTTCCCGGAAAGGATCTAGATGAGAATTCCGGCGATCACCGGGGGTCTGCCCCGCTGGCCCCACGGCGCGTTACCTGTCGGCCTGTGGTCGGCCACACAACGGCTGCGCAGGCATCTCATCGCCCGCGTCGGCCCTGATGGTGCGGTACGGGAGCCCTGCCACAGCCGTGTTCTGGAGTCCGCCCTCTTACTGGCCCTCCTTGACCGCACCCGGGCGGATCCCGCCGCCCGTCGCCGGGTGGCCGACTACCTGGCCCGGTACCGGGACTCCCCTGGGCGGCTTGATCGATTACTGGCCCGGGCCGCTCTGGACGGCCACCAAGTGGCGGATCTGCCAAGCCTCGACGTCTTCCTTTCCCAGGCACCGGACTTCACCGGTACCCGCAAACGCGCCCTGCTCGACGCGGTGCTCCACCTGCTCGGCGTCGCACCTGCCGCAGCCGGGCCGCCCCCTCCCGAAGCATTCTCCCCACACGGTCTGCACCTGTGGGCACTCGTCCAGGTCACCGCGGTGAAAGTCGTACTCGCCCATGCCCACGGGGCACTCGCCGACATCGACGAGGGCGAGGTCGCTCTGCTCCGTTCCACGCAGCACCCCGGAACGGTGTGGGAGGGCAACCTCCTCATCCACCTGTCCGTGTTGCACGCCCTGTCCCTCATACCCGGCCACGAGCATCTGGTGGCCCAGGGGATACGGACCGCACTGACGCATCAACGCCCGGACGGCGGGATGCCGTTCATCTGCGACGAGGACACCTGGGTCACCGTCACCGCCGGCCTCGCCCTGCACGCCGCCGGAGCGGGCGCCCCGATCCTGGATGCCATCGCCCGGCGCCTGGTCGCCTTGCAGCAGAGCGGCGGCGGATGGTCCTACACCGAAGGCGCCGAGCAATCCGACGTGGACTGCACCTCGGCCGCCATCGAGGTCCTCCACGTCGTGGACACGAGGGCCCACCACGCTGCGATCCGCCGCGCGATCGGATCCCTGCACGCGGTGCGAGGCCAGGACGGCGGATTCCCCACCTACTTGGCCGGAGCCCCGTCGGAAGCGGGAATGGCCGCGGCCGCTGCCAACGCCCTCACCACCCAGGGACCAGCCGAGCATGCCACGGCCGAGGCCGCCCTCGCCTATCTCGGCGCCGTGCAGCGCGCTGACGGATCGTTTCCGCCGGACTGGAGCAGCAGCCGCCACCACACCGTCTTCCGGGCCGCCCTCGCCGCCACCCGTCACCCGAGCGCCGGCGGACACGCCGTCGCCCGCCGATGCCAGGACCTGGTGCTGGACAGCCAGAACAGCGACGGCGGCTGGGGCCGGCAGGACGGGGCACCCAGCGACGCTCTCAGCACCGCCTACGCCCTCATCACGCTCACCACAGTGACCGGCTCCCAGGCCCCTGCGGCTGTCGGCACCGGCGCGGCCTACCTGCTCGCCCAGCAGCGCCAGAACGGGTCCATCCGCAGCGTCCCGGACTCCATCGGACCACGCCCCTTCCCGTTTGCCGTCCCCGTCCTCGCCGACGTGTTCACCCTCCTCGCCCTGGGACACCTCATCCACCGCACCACACCGGATACCGGTCACAGAGGGCAGGTGAGAGACCGGGCAAGAGGCCGGCCCGTCGGCCGGATGTGACCTCTTTTTCCCGGCCCGGCACCCGGCGCCTCATCGCACCACGCATCCGCAGCCAGACCCATCAGCGCCCGCCAGTCCCAAGTCCTGCTTCGGCAGAGCTTCGAGAAGAGATGGACGGCAGTTGTGAAGAAGAACGCTCCCCGCCCCCGCACGTCGGCCGGGTTGAAGAGCAAGGTGTGCCTGGTCACCGGCGGCGCGCAAGGCATCGGCCTCGCCACCACCCACGCCCTGGCCCAGCAGGGCGCCCACGTCCATGTCGCCGACATCTCCGCCGACCACCTCGCCTCGGCGGCAGCGGGCCTGGATGCCGCCGGGCTACGCGGGCAGGTCACCCTCCAGCAAGTCGATGTCAGTGACCGCGCCGCGTACGAACAGTACATCACCGAGGTACACAAAGCCGGCGGGCGCCTGGACGTCCTGGTCAACAACGCGGCCTTCGTCAAATGGGCCGACGTGGCGGACATGAGCGTGGAGGACACGCAGCTGACCATGCGGACCGGCTACGACGCCACCGTCGTCGGGGTCAATGCCGTCCTGCCGCTGATGCGGGCGGCCGGCGGCGGGGCCATCGTGAACATGGGCTCCGCGGCGGGCGTCGTCTTCGTCAAAGGCCCCGCGGCAGCGTACGCGGCGTCGAAAGCCGCGATCAACGCCTACACCCAGGTCCTGGCCGGCGAGCTCACCGCCTCGCCCGTCCACGTCATGCTGGTGCGGCCCGGAACCGTGGGCGGCACCGAGTTCTTCGGCCGCCACGTTCCCTCCCATCTCATGCCCCGCATCGCCGACTTCCTGCCCGTCTCCACCCCCGAACAGGTCGCCGCCGCCATCGTCAACGGCCTCCTCCACCAGCGGGAAATCGTCGACGTCCCCGGCTACCTCCCGGCGATGTACCGCGCCTACGCCATGACCCCGGGCATCTTCCGCACACTCGCCTCCCTCGGCGGCCCGGCCCGACGCGACTTCGGCCACCCCACCCGCCGGTCGGCTTCCCGCCGGCCCCACGATGCAGTGGCAGGACCCGAAAGAGACGCGGGCGTGGGGATGCCAAGGACGGCGGGACCGATCGAGCGAACCGTTCACCGTGTCGGCTCGGCACGCTGGGTCGGTGCTCTGGCACGGGTCGCACTCGTCCCCCTCGACACCGCCCTGCAGACACGCACGACGGGCCGGTTCAGCGTCGGCCGCGGCCTCAAGGTGGCTTCCCTGCTCCTGACCACCACCGGAGCCCGCACCGGAAGCCTCCGCCCCACCCCGCTCTTCTACGTCGACCACGCCGACGGCTACGCAGTCGTCGGCTCCAACTTCGGCCAGGCCCACCACCCCGCCTGGACCACCAACCTCCTCAAGACACCGACCGGCACCGTCACCCTCGCAGGAGCGCAGATTCCCGTCACCGCACGCCTCGTCGACGGCCCGGAGCACGAAGTGATCTGGAACAAGATCCTCACCATCTCCCCCGGCTACCAGGCCTACCGCGACCGCTCCGGCCGGAACTTGCGCATCTTCCATCTCCAGCCCGTCGGCAGCACACCCGCGCAGCAGTGAACGAACCCGCCCGTCAGTCACCGTCCACCAGCCGGCTGCCGGAACCGCCGGCTACCGAAGAGCAGAGGGAAGTCACCGTGGAAGAAGACCAGAGGGTCACGCCGTATCCGTCGGGCGAATCGGTCGGAGCGTTCTACGACCAGATGAGCGCGTTCTTCGCCTCCGTGTTCGGCGAGCACCTCCACTTCGGGCTGTGGGACCAGGACGACGACTCCCTCATGGAGACGGCGCAGGTACGCCTGACCGACCGCCTCATCGACCTCCTCAACCCGCGGAGCGACGAGTACGTCCTGGACGTGGGATGCGGCACCGGACATCCCGCGATACGCCTCGCCCAGCGCACCGGCGCGAGCGTCCTGGGCGTGAGTGTCAGCTCCTCACAGGTGGCAGGCGCCACCGCGGCATCGAACAGCGCCGGGCTCTCCACACGAGCCGAGTTCGTCCAGGCCGACGCGATGAAACTGCCCCACGAAGCGGGGACCTTCGACGCCGCCTGGGCCATCGAGATGCTCTTCCACGTCCCCGACCGCCGCCACGTCCTGCGGGAAATCCGGCGCACCCTCAAGCCCGGCGGACGGTTGGTGCTCACCGACTTCGTCATGCTGGAACCGCTCACCGGCCAGGAATGGGAACTCCTCGCCCAGGGCTTCGCTTTCTCCTCCCTCATCCACCCCGACAGCTACGCCGACGTCATCACCCGGGCCGGCCTCGAAGTCGTCCAGGTCCACGACGTCACCGCCCATACGAGAGCGACCACGCGGGGAATCGCCGCCCGCTTCGAGCGGGACAAGGAACAACTGGCCGCCGTCTACGGCACCGAATTCGCCGCCCAGATGGAACTGCTGCTGCCGCTGTGCCTGTCCCTCGTCACCGACAAGATCGGCTACGTCATCGCCGAAGCCCGCCGCCCCCACGGCGCCTAACCTACGGCCCCGGTGGATGCCCACGGGCGCAGGCCATCCACCACCGTGCGGGCAACGCGTACACGACCACGGTCAGGCGACGCCGCAGCAGGGAGAGCGTCCCTCCGGACTCGGCCCGAATTCCCGGCCACCCCCCGGGAGCGTGCGGCTCCATTCCTGCGGGGCTGTCTGAGATCAGCGCGGTGCGGGCCGGCAGCTAAGGCAGTACGTCTACGGGGGCGCGCATTTGGGGATCAGGGAGTAGTGGGCGAAGGGCACCCACCACCGCGCCGAGCCGCCTCGAGTGGCGGCGCAGTGGACCCCACCGGGACGCACAGCCTGGCCCCAGCTCGTGGCCGTCGCCCTCACCGGCCTACTGCTGCTCCCGGTGCTCATGTCCTCCGGCGTCGCCCGCGCCCTCACCCTGCTGCCCCTGTGGGCGCTGATCCACTCCGTGGTGATCGTCAGGTATCGAGGCCGCTCGCTCGCGGACTGGGCCCCCTCGCCCTGCGCTACACGCTGCGCCGTACGAAGCGGCAGCTCGTCTGGCTGACCCGCCCCTCCAGCCGTCCCCGTCGCGAGGGACTCCTCCACCTTCCCGGCACCGCGGCCTCCCTGCGGGTTGTCACCTCCCCGGACGGCCGCCTCGGCGCCGTGCACGACCCCCACCACGGCACGCTGACCGCCGTCGTCAAGGTGTCCTCCCGTGCGTTCGCGCTGCTCGATCCGTCCACCCAGAACCACAACGTCACCGGCTGGGGTCGCACACTGGCCGCCTCGCGCGCATCGGCCACGTGGCCCGGGTCCAGGTGCTGGAGCGCACCGTGCCGGACAGCGGGGACTCCCTCAACCGCTACTGGAACACGTACGGCAACCCCGGCGCTCACCTGGCTGGACCGATCTACGCCGACCTGCTGACCGCCGCCGGCCCGGCCGCCGCCCCGCACGAGAGCTACGTCGCCCTGGCGCTCGACCTGAAGGCCGCACGCCGGCTGATCAACCAGGCCGGTGGCGGCCTCACCGGCCGCTTCACCGTGCTCACCCAGCTCACCTCCACCTTCGACCAGGCCGCCCACGGCGCCGGCCTGGCCCCTGCCGGGTAGCTGGCCGCTACCGGGATCGCCGCAGTGATCCGTACCGCCTACGACCCTATGAAGCTGGCGGCCCTCGACCAGTGGTCGACCACCGGGCGGCCTCAGGCCGATCCGGCCGCCGCAGGCCCCGTGGTCCTCGTGGTCCTCGTGGAGAAGGCAGACCGCATCGAGACCGACTCGGCCCGGCACGCCACCTTCTGGATCGAGAACTGGCCGCGCATCGAGACCTCCCCCGGCTTCCTGCACCAGCTGCTCTTCATCTCCGGAGTGCGGCGCACCCTGTCCCTGACCTACGAGCCCAAGGGCCCGACGCCGCAGCCGGCGACCTGTCCGGCCGCCTCGGTCACGCCGCCGAAGACCTCGCCCATGCACTGCGGCGGCTCATCCACGGTGACTTGGCCGGGATGTTCGACGCGCCGTCGACCGTACGGTTCGACCCCAGTGCCCCGATGCTGTCGATCGACCTGTCCCGGCTCGGCGGCACGAGCGACGACCTGCGCGAGCGCCTGGATGGAGTCCGCCCTGTCCGACCCCACCGGCGGGCGCCGCCGGGTGATCTACGACGAGGCGTGGCGCGTGATGCGGCACGTCGCCCTGCTGGAACGCATGCAGTCCCAGTGGAAGCTGTCCCGAGGCCTGGGCATCGCGAACATGATGGTCATCCACCGCCTGTCCGACCTCCTGACGGCCGGGGACGCCGGATCGCGGGGACGAGCTCTGGCCGAGGGCCTGCTGACCGATTGCTCGACCCGGATCATCTACCGCCAGGAGGCTGACCAGTTGGCCACCGCTGCGGCCGTGCTCGGACTGACCGGCGTGGAGACCCAGGCCCTCTCCGCCCTGACCAAGGGCCGGGGCCTGTGGAAGGTCGCCGGCCGGAGCTTCATCACCCAGCATCTGCTCCACCCGCGAGAACGGGAGCTGTTCGACACCGACCTGCGCATGGTGGCGAAAGGCCGCCGAACACGACAGACGCATCACGTAGCGTGACGTGTCATCATCTCGCGGAAGGATCAAGGACGAGGTGGGATCGCCCATGAGGTAGGTGCGGGCCGCGGCCCCGCTGGTGTCGAGCGCGGTCGCCACCTCCTCAATCGAGGCATCCTGGGCGGCGAGCTCGCACGCGGTGTCCTGGCCGGTGCGGGCGATGACGTGTCGGAGGTCGGCCAGGGCCTTCAATGCGACCCCTCGGCTCCTCGGCGGCCAGGCCGTCGAGTCTGCGGACGAGTTCAGGTGCGCGTCGTAGTCCGCGATCGGCCTGGACAGGTCGACGTCCGCCTCGCACAAGGGCCGCTCAGGCACAGGAGCGGTATGAGCGCCGCGGGATGACCTTGCGCTGTGGCGACTTCAGGCAGCAAGGGGAGCTTCGCTGCGCCTTTTCACCCGCCGAGAGGCGGGCGAAAAGGCGCAGATGCGGCCTACTGCTTGACCAGAGTGTGGAATTCGCTGAAGTCGAGCACGCGGTCGCGGTTCTGGTCCGCTTCCATGGCGTCCTTGACCTTCTCCCTGAGCTGTCCCTGGTGGCCCTCACGCTTGAAGTGGTTGGCCAGTTCGACGATGTTGATCTGCCCGTCGCCGTCGGTGTCGATCTGCTCGAAGATTTCCCTGGCCTCGGCCTCGGTCATCGCTCTTCCCTCTCGCATCACAGGATGGTCGTCCACACACAGTGACAGATTCGCCACGTGAGTTCACATGGCGTGACGGCCAATCGAGTGATCGCACGCGACTATGCCCGCCCCAACCGGACGGAACACGGTCCGCACAGTGCGCGTCGCAGCTGGTTCTGGCCGCGCTTCCGTGACGGCTCCGCCTGCCGCCCGCTCCGAGTCCCTTCCGCGCCTGAGCCCCGCGCCGGCCAGGGGAACGCTCGGGTCCGGGGCATGTGACGTACCTGTCAGCCGCTGGATCGGGCGCCCTACCGCGAACCACCGACAGGGCATCCTGGCCTGTCGGCCGGAAGGTGTCTGGCGGCTGCGTGCCCTCTCGCCTTGACTGCCGTTGATCAACGCGTCATCCGATCAACGGAGGGGAATCCGATGAAGAAGCTCAGCATGGCCGTTACCGTCGCCGGCCTGATCCTGGCCGGTGTGACAGCACCGCAGGCGATGGCCGCCGACGAACCGCGCCCCGTCACCAAGGAATGCCCCGGGGGCAACCAGTACTACGGGGACGCCGACTTCACACAGTTCTGGGAATGCTCCAACGGCATCGCATACCGCTTCGATTGCCCCGCCGGCCTGCACTGGGACCTCACCTTGCTGACCTGCAACTACCCCGAACAGGCCAACCGAGTCGAAGGCGACCACCTCCACAGCTAGGAGCTGTCCGGCCGATCACGTGACGCTGTCGGGGATCTTGAGATCGCCATCCGGAGAGGCGACGCGTCGCTCCTCCGGATGGGCGGCGTTTCGGCTATCACGCCTCAACTTGAAGCAGTTCGGAGAGCTTTCCCTCCCTGTCCAGCTTGGCAAGGCGCGCGTCCCCTCCCGGGGGTGCCGAGGCGTTGCTCCGCGCGTGTGACGCGGTGGCCGCAGTCGGTCCGGGGGACTGCCGAGGTCAGCAGGTGCTCGGCGCGGTCCGGCCGGCGAAGCGGTCCACGAGCCACGGGAGGCCCTCGGCGCTGGTGCCCTCGGTCGCGGCGATGTGCCCGGGGATGTGGTTGCCCGCGAACCTCACCGTCACACCCTGTCGGCACCAATCAGCGGCCAGGTTCTTGCCGACCTGCTGGGGAACGACGTCGTCCAGGGCGCTGTGGGAGAGCAGAACGGGTACTGCGGGCTTGCGCTTGCCGAGCTGTTGTTCGGCCACGATCGTGTCCCACGGGGCGCGCTTGAGGCGCTCGGTCAGCGGGCGCCCGTCCACGGTGAGGAAGCGTGAGTTCAAGAAGGGGTACTTGGCGAGGGCCTGCGTCGTGCACAGGTTGTCCCGCAGGTCGTTCGTCACGCGCTTGCCGTGGGCGGTGAGGTACGGGTTGACGTCGATGCCGTAGGAGGTGGCGAGGCCGGAGAGGGCGTAGTTGAAGAATGCGCCGTAGGCGGAGCCGTCCATGCTGTCGGCCACCTTGCTCATGTCCGCGGGCGGGGCGCCGACAACGGCGCCCTTGAGCTTCAACTCGGGCGCGTACGTCGGGGCCAGTTCGGCGGCGGATGCCGTCGCCCCGCCGCCCTGGGAGTAGCCGTACAGCGCGGCCGGACCCGCGTCCGGGAGATCCAGGACATCCAGACGCTGGGCCGCCCGGACGGAATCCAGGACGGCGCGGCCCTGCGCCTCGCGGTCCATGTAGGTGTGGACTCCGGGTGTGCCCAGCCCTTGGTAGTCGGTCACCACCACGGCGTAGCCCTGGTCGAGGAGCTTCTTGACGGGCAGCGCCTCGTACTCGGTGCCTTCGGCCAGCTGGCGGGAGGGGGCGCACTTGTCCGCGAGGCCCTGCGTGCCGGGGGCGAAGGCAACGATCGGGCGTTGACCGTACGGGGAAGTCCTGGGGTTCAGGACGGTACCGGTGACGGCAATGGCCTTCCCGGACCGGTCGGTGGTGCTGTACATGATCCGGTGGACACCCGCATCGACCTTGATCACCTTGAGCGGATCCAGGTAGAAGACACCCGGCTCAGAGCTCAGCACGTCGCCGTTCTCGGCGGGCAGGATCGCCGGTCGTTGCAGTGCGCTCAGCTGTCCTGCGGCAAAAGAGGCGTGGGCCGGCGCGGCCATACCGACGGCGGCAGCGGCGACCAGGGCAACCGCAGTGATGATCTTCTCCATACATAGAGGAACGATCTTCGAGCCGCGAGGCAACGCCGAGATGCCCGGTGTGAGTAGTTGCGGTACGGGATCGGCGTGTCCGGCACAGCAGCCGGAATGCGCCGCCCGCCAGGCCCCACCCATGTCGAACAGCCGCCCGACGCCAGTGAACCTCGACCACGCTGTCACTTGCGATAGGTCGCGGGGCTGCGACTTCAAGCCACAGCAGCCGCGGGTCGGCCAATTCATGCGCCACTACGGAAAGCCTCCCCGCAGACACACACAGCGACAAGGAGGGTGGGGGTAATCGAAGTGTCGGAACACTGTGCGGTCTCTCTGCGCAGTGTGAGAGGAGGCAGACATGACCACGGACCCGTGGGTGAGGGCGTGGGGTGCGAACGCGCAGGGGCAGTTGGGCAACGGCTCGACCCTCGCGCAGCGTACGCCCGCCGCCGTGATTGGGCTGACGCGTGATGATGTGCGCGAGGTGGTTGCAGGTGAGGGCTTCGCCGTGGCGCTGTTGCGCGATGGGACGGTGAAGAGCTGGGGTGTGAACGCCTCGGGTCAGCTCGGCAACGGCACCCTCACCGGGCAGCCGTCTCCCGCCGTGGTGGCCGGACTGTCCGGGGTGTCCGCGGTGGCTGCCGGCCGCAACCATGTGCTGGCCGTCAAGGGCGGACAGGTGCTGGCCTGGGGCGAGAACGCCCACGGCCAGTTGGGCACCGGCGAGGGCACCGCATCGAAGGTGCCGGTCGCTGTGCCGGGCCTGGACAAGGTGAAGGCGGTCGGCGCCGGTGACGGATTCAGCGTTGCCCTGGGCCAGGACGGCACCGTGTGGACCTGGGGACAGGGCACGGCCGGCCGCCTCGGTACCGGCTCGACCGCCGACAGGACCGCCCCCCAGCAGGTCGCAGACCTGGCCGATGTTGAGGCGATCGCGGTCGGAGACGCTCACGTCCTGGCTCTGACCGCCGACGGCGTCGTCAAGGCGTGGGGTGCAGGCGCCGATGGCCGGCTCGGCAACGACAGCAAGGCGGACAGCAGCACCCCCGTGGACGTGGCGTATCTGGATGCGGTGGCCAAGGTCTTCGTCGGCCAGGCTTCGTCGTTCGCTCTGATGGACGACGGTTCCGTCCAGGGCTGGGGAGCCAACGCCAGCGGTGAACTCGGTGACGGCACCAAGACCCCCCGCACCACGCCGGTCTCACTCGACCACCTGCGGGGCGTCCAGCACCTGGCGGGCGGTACCGGCTACACCATCGCCGCCCTACACGACGGCTCCGTCATCGCCTGGGGAGCCAACCAGGACGGACAGCTTGGCGACGGCAGCACCACCAGCCCGTCGGCCACGACCACACCCCTGGCACCCGGCAGCGGCGTCACCTTCGTGACCGCAGCCGACCGCAGCAGCTACGCGTACTGACAGCACGACCGCCCGGGGCTGGCGTACAGCTCCCGGGATCGCACGGCGGTGGCGGTTACCCTGTCTGCAAGTGACCGCCACGTTTCTTGTCCTGAGACTGTCTCAGCTCGCCTGTTGGAGAACGAGGTTCACGTCGGGCAGCCGACCGCCCGCGTCGGCAGCACCTCGCGCTCGTCCTGGTCGGCCGCCAGGCCCCCAGGCCCCCAGGCCCCCACGGTGCACGCTGCCACTCACTCACGGATGTACCAGCAGTGCACCGCAGCGGCCGGCATTCAGGACGCCGGGCCCTGGTCGCACTTCTGCCGGTTCGAGCCACGTGGGTTCGCGGAATCCTGGGGCAGCCCTCGGCAAATCCGGCCACCGGACTCTGCAGGTGCCCCGCGCATGGCGCGGGGCACGAGGGTCGGCGGGGCCGTTCAGTAAAGGTAGGTGGTGTTGCCGCCGAGGGAGGCGGTGACATGGGTGTGGCCGGCCCCATGGAACTGGACCTCGACGTGGGCGGGCGTGGTGGTGCCGTTGCCCAGCTGCCCCTCGCCGTTGTGGCCCCAGGTGAAGACCTTGCCTCCGATGATGGCCGCGGCGTGGCGGGCGCCCGCGGCAAGGGACTGGGCGCCCTTGAGGCGGGGGATCTCCACCGGGGCGGTGCGGTTGGTGCGGGCCACGGTGTCGGCGAAGTTCTCCTCACCCTCCAGGAGCTGCCCGTACTGGTTGTAGCCCCAGCCCCACACGGTGCCGTCGGAGGTGATCGCGTAGTTGTGGAAGGCGCCGGCGACGATGCTGTCCACACCTTCGATCAGGTCGACGTCGACCGGCAGGGTGCTGCTCTTGGTGCCGCTATTGCCGAGCTGTCCGTAGAGGTTGTAGCCCCAGCTCTTGACGGTGTCATCGGCGGTCAGCGCGAGTGCGTGGTGGGTCCCGGCGGCGATCGCGACGATGTGTTCCAAGCCCGTCACCTGACGCGGCACCGAGCTGCTGGTGCGGGCGCCGTTGCCGAGCTGGCCATGGATGCCCCGACCCCAGGCGTAGACCTTGCCGTTCTCCAGCAGAGCGAGGCTGAAGTCGCCACCCGCGGCGACTTGCTTGACCCTCGGCATGCCCTGGACTCGGTCAGGAACGTTGCGGTGGTCACCTGCGCCCTTGCTGCCGAGCTGCCCGTGGGCGTTGTCGCCCCACGCCCACACCTGACCAGTGTTATCCAGCGCGAGGGCATGCATCCCCCCGGCAGCGACGTCCTTGATGTTCGTGAGCCCGGTCACGGTCACGGGCACCAGCTGATCCGTATCGCCGCCGTTGCCGAGCTGCCCGGTCACGTTGTCGCCCCATGCCTGCACCGTCTTGTCGGTCCGCGCAAGGACGAAGGCGCTGTTGGAGTCCAGCCCGCCGCTGACGAGCTGGTCCACCTCCCCCAGGACCAGCGAGGCCACCGAAGTCGGGCGGAGGCTGTCCGCAGCCGTTCCGTTCCCGAGCTGGCCGGCGTCCCCGGCCCCCCAGCTCAGCACCGTGTTGTCCGTCATGATCATCCTCCCGAAAGGCATGCCGCGGCACGTAACGCGGCCAGCCTGCCGTCCCGCCCGCACATGATCGACAAGCCAGGCCGTGGATCACCCGAACGGGTCGGCACGGGCTCCAAATCTCGAAGATGACGCCCCTGATGGACTCGGACGTCTCCGACATGTGCCGGGCACGCGCCCTTTCAGTGAGCCGTGTGACTGCTTATCGTCTTTTGTATGGCCAACGGGGTGTTCCACACCAAGTACGGCATCGAGATCAATCTGACCTTCGAAGACTTGGGGCACCGAGATCGCCCCGGTCTGCTGCAAGAAATCACGCAGCCCGTCGGGGAACGGGAGCGCGACCTCCTGCAGTGCTTGACCGACCGCAACGGCGGACGGTGCGAGTGCGCGCTGGCCGAGAAGTCGCCCTGGATGTTCGTGCGTCGGCAGCGCCGCTCCGGCCGAGTCGTGTGGGTGGCCGCGCATCTTCCCCTGACGCACACTGCGACGCCGGAGGAGAGCGACAAGCACAAGGCGATGAAGGAGCGCATAGCCCGCTCCGCATCGCGCCACGGGCTGGACGTGCAGGTGGAAGCGCGGTCGGCGGACGGCCGTGTCATCACCGACGTTCTGGTATCCGGCGCCGGGGCTCGGGTGGGATGGGAGGCCCAGTACTCCCCCATCAGTGCAAGCACGGTACGGCGCCGTTCCGGAAGAGCGCGGGAGAACGGCATCGCACCGCTCTGGGTCACCGGAGACGCGTCATCGTCCATCGTCGACCGCGCGCCCTGGACCCGGGTCGACGACGTGCCGTGGCAGCGCATCGTCTCACCGCTCGCGATGGTCGTCCGTGGTGGTGTGCGGCACCTGCAGATCTGGAAGTGCACGCCCAGCAGCGAGCGGCCGTGCCCCGAAAAGGGTCAGCACTGCGGCAAGTTCCACAGCGGCTGGTTCCTGCCCGCCCTGTGCATCCCACAAGAGCGCGCCACAGCTCTGGATGAACTCGTCGTCACCAGCGCCGACGGGGAGCACGTGGCCGTCCGCGTCCGCAACAGCCATGACCCCAGGCGGGCTTCCTACCTCTGGGCCCTTGCAAAGGATGTGGAACGTTGGCGCGACCTCACGGGCGAAGCCGACAGCCCATCGGAGGATCAGCCGACGGATGACGAGCCGGTCACCTTCGCCGAGGAAGAACTCGACAGCTCCTGCCGGTACGGCCACCAAGACGGCCGCCACAGCAGCGACCCCCGGCCACGGCGGGACATGTCCTCCGCTACGGGTCTGCACACCTTCGACGAAGCCCCCGACCAGCCGTACCGCTCCCCCAGCCGGCCGGTGCAACTACGACGCTTGTCCGCTCGCGAACGCGCCGTCATCGCCACCGAACTGGGCTGTCCACCCTGGGAGATCGGACCCTGCATGCTCTGCGCAGAACCCATTCACCGTTACGGCCGATACAGCCCGCTCGCGTGCTCCAGCTGCCGGGCAACCACCCGAGTCGGATAGGGGTCACCGCCGCGGGCGGCGATTCACCCCGGCAGCGGCACGCGCTGCTGCGTCGGCGTGCTCCGCAGCACCCTGCCGGATGGTCACCGCCTTGGGGCCCGGACGATGGGGTGCGGAGCCCGCCGTTGCCGGGAGTTTCGCCGTTCGCCGAAGGCGCCAGACCAGGACGTCCGTGAGGTTGTCCGCAGACTCCAACTCGCGCTGGTCGATCACTCCCTGGAGCAGTGCCGTCGGCTCATACCCTGCCCGTTCGGCTTCCTCAAGCGTGGCTGCGAGTGCGTACCAACCAGGGGACGCCAAGAGCTGATCGGCACGGCCGTGAAGAGCCGAGCTCACGGCGTCAGCGTGTCGTCGCCGAGCGGATGGAGTGACCCGTCGACCCTACTCTCGCATCACGCTGAGCGGGAACGCGGCGGACGATCGACATGCAGCTCGGAGGTTCCAAGCCGCCTGGCGGGCGGCGGCCTGCTGGGCGTGCCCGCGGGCGGCGTGCCAGAGCACGGCGGCGACCGCGGCGAGGATGAGCGTGGACAGCAGCATCGCGGTGGCGCCGGCGTCTTCGCCACGGCCGAGGGCGACGCCGGCGCGGAGGATGCCTCGTGCGGCGGAGCGCATGGCGCGGTTGGCCGAGCGTTCTGCGCGGATGTGGGAGCAGGTGGCGCGTTCGAAGGCGCGGGCTGCCTGGTTCAGTTCGCTGCGTTTCGAGGCGGGCGAGGTCTGGGCGAGGGCGTCGAGGAGTTCTCCCATGCCGACGAGGTGGGCTGCTGCGTCTTCGTCATCGTCTGCCGTGAGAGTGGCTGCGACGAGCTCGACCAGAGGGGCGACCATCGGAGCAGCCGGAGGCCGGCTTTCGTGATCGGGGGCACGACATCTGGCTCGGGGCGTCAGTCCAGTGTCGGGTGACGTCGGCGGGCGCCGCGTTCTCGCCGCGGACGGTCTTGGCGTCCTGGACGGACTGCTGGAGCGCGGCCATCCGGTCGACGACTTTGCCCGCGGTGAGCGGCTCGGCCGCAGGCTCGATCCTGCGGCCTGCCCCCTTCGCCGCGATGACCTCCTCGCCGGCATCGCGGTAGGCGTCGCGCTGCTCTGAGAGCTCGAACCCCCTGGTCGGTCTTTACTCTGTGGTCCGGTGGGCGACTGCCGCTTCCCGGTCCATGGCCGCGATCACCACGATGAGGACGTCCTTGCCGTCCTCGAAGGCCTTCTGGATGTCCTTGCCCAGCTGCCCCTCCGGCAGCACGATGTCCCCCTTCGTCTCCCCGGACTCGTCCATGAGGGAGAGGAACCCGTCGGCGACATTGGTCAGCATGTACTCGATGCGGGTGACCACCGG
Source organism: Streptomyces sp. NPDC001502 (assembly GCF_042894785.1). Taxonomy (NCBI): domain Bacteria; kingdom Bacillati; phylum Actinomycetota; class Actinomycetes; order Kitasatosporales; family Streptomycetaceae; genus Streptomyces; species Streptomyces sp. NPDC001502. The sequence continues at coordinate 71,276 of NZ_JBIAVW010000031.1, read as the reverse complement.
TACTTCCACGATGTGAGTGGAAGGCGACACGTCCTCGTACGTCTTGCCGGTGAAGACGTCGACAGCGGTGATGTAGACCTTGTCATGGCCGTGCTTGCCGGTCTTGGAAGTCGACAGCTCGGTGATCTTGCAGGGGGAGCCCTTGAGGAGCACATAGTTGTTTTTCCGCAGGGCCGATGCCTGCGTCGAGCGGGACTTGCTCCCTGCCGGGGCCGATCCGGAATCGAGGTCGACGTCGCTCAACACTGCCTCCTGGTGCGCTTGTTTCCGCAGGTAGAACCGCAGTAGCCCAGCCCAACCGTCACGGACCAACGAGCACTCACCCAGTGGAGTGAACCCGGCCGCAAGTCGTCGGCCTGCATGCGGATGGCAGGTATTCCGCAGGTCCGAGTCCCTTCGTTGCCAGCAACGGCTTTGGGACTGGTAGGCGCGCATGTTGAGGTGTCGCGTATTCGTCAGCCGAGGTGTGTGCACGGCCCGATGAGATGACCGACAGTGATCCGGGAGTCTCGTTCTCTGCTGTTGGACCTCGTCTTGTGACTGCGAGCTTCCGCTTACTCCAGATAGAGAGCTGCCAAGCGGGGCAGTCGGCGGGTCATTTCGTCGTGGTCATCGAAATCGAAGTTCCAGGTGCGGTCCAGCTCCCGGTAGCGGATGGTGGGTGGGCTCGCTGGGAGCTGATCACCGGTCGCCGAGATGTGTGCGTTCCAGGCGATGCCCAGCATGTTCTCACCCTCCAGGTCGACGCCGTCGGCTGCGGAGGCTTGAACGATGGGCAGTTCTGCCAGGGCATCGGGATCAGCGACTACGCGCTCGAATACTTCACAGCCCTGAGCGATCAGCCAGCCGCGGAAGTAGTCGAAGCCGTCGTCAGAGCACCCACCGTTGGCAAGGTAAGCAGCGGCCCAGAGAGGATTGCTGTAAGAGTCGACCATCAGGTCCCACAGAACCTGCTCAGCTGCGACGATCTCCTCGACCGGCCGGGAGGCCAGCAGCGAGGTCGCCTCGCGAGCGACCGCTTCGCCGTCGTTCGGATTGGACGCCTGATTGCGGGCTGCCTCAATGAGCTGCCAGAACTGCTGCTTGTTCATGGAGGCAGAGCCTGCCACCTGGTACTGACATCGGGCCGGTCGCGGGAGCTTGGCTCACCAGAGCAGCCACGTCGCTCCTGTCAGCGTGTGTGGTCGCCAGGTGCATATCGACTCCAGGTTCCTCCGGCTTCGGTGACCAGGCAGGTGGCGGTCTTGTCGTGGTAGCCGCGTGCCTTCGCGATGATGGGTGCCGGGGCTTGGAGGACGAGCTGGCGGATCGCGGAGGCCCTGCCTCGTTGCGGCGGGACGCCGATCTTTCGCGTTCCACGCGTCGCTGCACCCGACCGTCGTCGTACGTCTGTCACGCTGATCGCGGAATCACCCTGTTCGCCAGACGCTGGCCCGATTCACTGGATGCCGGCTCGTCTGCGATCGATGTGCCGGCGCGGTCGCCGGTGCCCGGCAGGTCCTTGGCGAGCCGGCCTGCGAGTGCGCTCACCGGGCCTCGACCGGGTGAGGACGCCGAATGCGAGCAGAGCGAGCGCCGGCAGCACGGCGACGATGATTCCCATTGGCAAGGCGTCGGTGGCGCCACCCGCGCCGGCCAGCGGAGCAAGTGCCCCGCCGAACATGAACTGGCTGAAGCCGAGCAGAGCGGCTGCCGACCCGGCGTGTCCGCCGTGGTCGGCCAGGGCCTGGGCCGCGGCGTTCGGCATGACCAGGCCCACGCTGGAGACCAGGACGAACAGGCCGACCAGGAGCACGGGCAGGGGTGCCCGTGTCAGCACCGCGCCCAGGACCGTGGTGCCACCGGCCGTCGCGCCCAGCAGACCGGCGACCAGCAGCACACGGGCGCCGGCCCGGGCCACCAGCCGGCCGCTGATCTGGGCGGCCACAATGAGTCCGGCAGCGTTGACGGCGAACACGGCGCTGTACTGCTGCGGTGACAGGCCGTGGATTTCCTGCAGGACGAACGGCGAGCCGGAGATGTAGGCGAACATCGCCGCGAAGACCAGGCCGTTGGCCAGGACGTACCCGGTGAAGACCCGGTCGCTGAGCAGCTGCCCGACGACAGCCGGCAGCGGCTGGCGTGACGCGGAGGGCCGGGTCTCCGGCAGTCCTGCGGCGGAGGCCGCCAGCATCACGGCGCCGAGTACGGCCAGGGCCACGAAGATTCCAGGCCAGGCCGTGACGCGCAGTAGCTGGCCGCCGAGGACCGGCGCGAACACCGGCGCCAGGCCGGTGATCAAGGTCAGTGCGGAGAAGAGACGTGCGGTGCGGGTTCCGGAGGTGCGGTCGCGGACCATGGCGTTGGCGATGACGATGCCGAACGCCCCGCCGATGCCCTGGACCAGGCGTAGGCCGACGAGGGTCCGGACGTCGGGTGCCACCGCGCAGAGCGCGCTGGCGATCGTGTAGAGGGCGAGGCCCGCCAGCAACGGACGCCGCCGGCCGTAGGTGTCGCTCAGCGGCCCGGCGATCAGCTGCCCGATGGCCAGCCCGGCCAGGCAGGCGGTGATGGTGAGCTGGGTGGCCGCGGCGCTGGCGCGCAGGTCGCCGGCGAGGTCCGGCAGTCCGGGCAGGTAGCCGTCGATGGACAGTGGTCCCAGGGCCACGAGCGCTGCGAGCAGGACGATGAATCGGGTTTGCCGGCCGGCGGCGTCGTTGCTCATGGCTCAGTACGCCACGGTGATGCGGCGGCGGATCGCGGTGCCGCTCTCGATCGTGTCGGCCAAGGCGATCGCGTAGTCGGCGTACGAGATGCGGCTGTTGCCGTCGTCGTCGGTGAGCAGGGTGTCCCCGGCGCTGCGGTAGGCCCCGGTCCGCTCGCCCGCTCCGATGACCGCGGCGGGCGACACGTACGTCCAGTCGAGGTCGTGCACGCCGCGGTAGAGGTCGAGCGCTTCGGACTGGGCCTCGGCATTGGCCTTCCACAGCGCGGGGAAGTCCGGGTCGTCCATGACCCGGGCGCCGGTCGGCGTGCGCAGGCTACCGGCACCGCCGATGGTGACCAGGCGGGTGACGCCGGCTCGGCGGAGTCCGTCGATCAGCGCACGGGCGGCACCGACGATCGTGGCGCGGTCGTTCTCCTGGCCGATCCGGGGGCCGACGGCCGACAGTACGGCGTCGTGGGAGGCGGCGAGGCCGGCGACCGCGGCGGCGTCTGTGACGTCACCGGTGGTCACGGTCAGGGCCTTGTGCTTGAGTCCGTCGACGTGGCCGGCTCGGGTGACCGCGGTGACGGTGTGGCCGCGACGCAGTAGTTCCTCGGTGGTGGGCCGGCCGATGTTGCCGCTGGCACCGAACAGGACGATCTTCATGTGTTGCTCCTTGTTTCTGATGGTCAGAGGACGGGCTGGCCGTCGGCGATGATGGCCGCGGTGATGCCGCGCTCGTCGGCGGCGTGCTGGAAGCGCTGCTCGATGTCGGGTTGTTCGGTGTAGAACGGCGGGTTGTGGAACAGGCCGTAGTGCATGGCGCAGACGGTGCCGGCGCCGAGTGCGACGGCGGCCTCGACGCCCTGCTCGGGGGTCATGGTCGCCGGGACGTTGGCCGCGTAGCCCTCGAAGTGGGCGATGACACCGTTGACCGGGACGAACGCGACGTCGAACGGGCCGTGGTCGCGGGCGATCTGCCACCAGCTGCCGTGCCACTGGGTGTCGCCGCAGTGGATGACCCGCCGGCCGGCGCCTTCGACGACCCAGGCGACCTGGTCACAGTCGTTGCCGCGCCAGTCCAGCGAGGTCACCGGGGTGACGGTCAGCTCTCCGATGCGGCGTGACTGGCCCAGGTCCTGGGCAACGGGGGTGATGCCCGCCTCGTGCAGCGCCGCCGCGCTCGGGGTGTGGCAGCCGATCGTGCCGGTGGCCGCGATCCGGGCGATCAGGTCGTGGTCGTAGTGGTCGGGGTGCAGGTGCGTGATGAGGGCGTGGGTGCCGGGCGGGGTGTCGACCGGGTCGACCGGCCGGTGCGGCGGCCCCATCACGGGCGCCAGCGGAGCGACGTTCTCGAGCGGGTCGATCAGCAGGCGGGTGTCGCCGAGACGGATCTCGACGCCGGCCCAGGCCAGCCGACGCACGGAAAGGGTGGTGGTCATGGACAGCGACGCTAGACCGATGTTGTTGAGAAAGTCAACAAGAGAGTTTTGAATCTCAACACCACGATGTAGGGTGGTGGCATGCGCACCTACGGGCAGTACTGCGGCATCGCGAAAGCACTGGACACCATCGGCGACCGATGGACCCTGCTGATCGTCCGTGAACTGTTCGCCCTGGGTCCGTGCCGGCACACCGACCTGCGCAACGGGCTGCCCGGGATCGCCAGCAACCTGCTGGTCGACCGGCTCCGCGAACTCGAGGAAGCCGGCCTGGTCCACCGCGAGGCCGCCCCGCCGCCGGTGGCCACCACCCTGTTCTCCCTCACCGAGCGTGGCCGCGAGCTGGAGCCGGTGCTGCGGGAGCTGAGCCGGTGGGGCGTGCCGCTGTTGCGTGAGCCGGGCGGCAGCGACACCTTCCGCACCCACTGGCTGGACATGCCCGCCCGGGCACTGACCGACCACCGCCCCGACCAGCCGGCAATCGCCCTGCAACTGCACGCCGACGGCAACGAAGACCTGGTCATCGAAGTCAAGGACGGCTCGGTGCACACACACGCCGGCCGGGTCGACCACCCCACCGCGTCACTGACCGGACCGCCGCACCTGCTGGCCGCAACCCTGCTCGGCGACCTCGATCTGAGCGCCGCAGTACAGCAAGGCCTGCGGCTCAGCGGCGAACGCGAGGCAGTACTGCGCATCCTGCCCCGCTGATCCGGGTGTGAGACTGGTAGGAACATCGGTACAGCGGTTAACGCTAAGCCGGTGACCACGGGATCAGGGCAGGTCGTGGGCGGGCCTACCGCATCTCGGCGTTCGGGTGGGGCTGGGCCTGGAGCCGCTCGCGGAGGTCGACCTCCTCGGGGGTGAGCGGGTCCTCGGGCCGGCGGACGCGTACGGGCTTGGGCCGCTGCGGCAGGCCGTCGTCGGCTGCTGCGGCCTCGGCTCGGCCAGCTCCCCGGTGAAGCCCTCGATGCCACCGTGCGCCGCGAAGTCCACGAGGAGACCGGCCTGACCGTCACCGTGGTCCGGATGTTGTGGCTGCGCGAATACATCGGCGCCAACCACAAACACGCCGACACCGAAGCCAGCACCCACCGCATCGAAGCGATCTTCCATTGCACCCCCTCCGGTGACCCCAGCAAGCTTGGCGGACACGCCGAGGACGACTTGCAGACCGGCCTGGACTGGGTCGAGTTGGAGAACGTGCCCCACCTCAACCTGCTTCCCCACGCCCTGCGGCAGCCGATCACCGCACTCGCCGGCGCGGAGTACGCGACCGGCTACCTCGGCGACGTCGCCTGAGCACCCCGATGGCCAGCGCGTTCTGCCCGACTTAATCCGTCCACCCAAGCTCAGATCACGTCCGGCACCGTGCGCTGGTAGCGGACTTCGGACAGCAATACTCCGTCGTATTCGTCGACTTGAACGGCACCATCGGCGGAGTAGCCCGCCAGTTCATAGAAGCGCCGCGCCCGAAAGTTGTTGCGAAAGACCCACAAGAGCAACGTGCCGAAACCACGAGCCGCAGCATGGGTATTCACGGCGTTGAGCAGCGTGCGGCCAACTCCTGTCCCGATGAGTGACGGCTGGACGTAGAGGAGCATAGAGCTCACCCAGAGCATGGTCCGCCTCCGTGCCGCGGTAGGGCCCGAGGCAAGCCCACCCCGAAACTTCTGAATGATCATCAACCGCTACAAGATCCATCACCTGCCCGCCCGATCGCGCAAAACGCCTCCGGCACCGCTCGGCATCCTTCTCGACCCTCATCCCGTCCAAGTAGGGCTGAGGCACAATGCCGGCGTACGCTGCCTTCCAACCGGCCACACGTATTGCCGAGACAGCCGCAATGTCGGCTTCCTTCATGACCCGTACGGACATCATCTCGACACCATAAGTGACCCTTTGCGCGACCGTCCGAAATTTACGGCGAACCATCCCACCTCGTAACGATGGGCTTGCAGCGACGAAGGCTCAACTCCTCTCGCGGGTCGGAGAGTTTTGCCAGCTAGCTGGCGCTCGCAGCCGTCAGCATGGAGATTGCCTCCAGAACCCGTGCGACATCCGACATGAGCGGCTGTGTGGTCGCAGACGTACAGCAGACGGCCGACCTCGACCTCGGCGCCGGTCTCCTCCAGCATCTCTCGCTTCAAGGCCTCTTCCAGGGTCTCGCCAGGCTCGACCTTGCCCCCGGGCAGGCTCCACGAACGATCGCCGTCGGTGTCCTGGTCCAGCAGCAGGATCTGGCCGTCCTCGATGACGATGCCCGTCACGCGTGTATGCACCCGCTGACGCTATCCCCTGACGACACCGTCCGGGGAGCACACCGGTGAACGCGCAATCGACCACGGCAGTGGTGATCGCCGCCGGTGAACTGGGCACTCGGGTCGCCGGATGGTCGCCGTTCCTGCCCAAGGAATTCCGCCCGCATGGTGGAGGGAACACCACATGTACTCGCTCGCACCAGCCTCCGTGGTGGCCCACCGTCCGGTTCCCTCCCCCGCGTGGAGCTCGTCACGGCCACTCTAGGCAGCCACGGCCTCCTCCTCGAAGGCCTCGACGGAAAGATCGACGGGCTGGTGATCGCCGCGCTCGGCGCTGGCCACGTGCCGCAGACCTGGTGCGCCCGCCTTCAGGCACTGGCCGAGACCATGCCGGTCGTCCTCTCCTCCCGCATCGCAACCGGGCCTGCACTGAGCAGCACCTATGAATTTCCCGCGTCGGAGAGCGACCTGCTGAGCCGCAGACTCATCAGCGCCGGCACGCTCGATCCGTACATAGCCCGCCCACTTCTCGGTGTCCACCTCGCCGCGGGCTCTTCGCGCGCCGAGATCGCGAAGGCTTTCAGCGACCGCCACTGATCCCCACGACCAGAGAAGGATCGAACACAGCATGCGCTCCACCAGAATCGACACCGGCAGAACCTTCATGCTCGCGCTCGACCACGGAGAAGACTTCTTCACCAGCCTCACCGCATTCTGCTCGGAGCAGGGCATCCGCGCGGGCTTCATCCCGTCGTTCGTCGGAGGCTTCAGCTCAGCCCGGCTGGTCGGATCCTGCAAACCACTGGCCAACCCCGAAGCGCCCCTCTGGGAGGAGATCACCGTAGAGACCCTCGAAGCGCTCGGGGGTGGAACCCTGGCCTGGGACACCGAACAGGACTGCCTGGCTCCTCACATTCACGTCGCCGCCGGCCTCAAGGGGACTCCGCCGATGGACGGGTCTCTCACCTACTCGGCGCAACCGTGCAGTTCATCTGCGAAATCCCCATCGTCGAGGTAGTCGGAAGCGAGAACAGTCCCGGGCTTACGCGGCGTCGGGCCGCGGAACTGTACGACGTACCGCTTCTCGGCTTCGGCACAGGTCACGGAGGCTGGGCATCGACGACGAGGAACTGACCGTCGTCCTCAAACTCGCCGCCGAAGGACAGGCCACCGAGATCCTGCATGCCCTGATCGCCCGCTGGCCCGGCTCCACCACGCAGGACGGCCCGGGCACGGGGCCCTCCAGGACCGGGACGGCGACGGCGGACTGACGGTTCTCCTCGACCAGGCCCACACCGAGCAGTTCCTCACCTGGTACCGCGACAGGTCCTGAACCATTCGGCGGCCCCGGACATGACAGGACGTCCCGATTTCGGCCCGTGCGCCGAAATCCACGGCGCAAGGGCGCCAGGGGCCGGAACCTCCGGACCGAGCGAACGCACCGAAGTGAGACACAAGGGGCTCATCACCCCCAGAAGTTCTGGCAACTGCCTTGATAGTCCAAACAGAAGGCCCCCAGCTGTGCGGCTGCGGGGCCCTCGCGCTACCCGGCGCCCCGCGGCGCGGGTACCGTCCTGAATGTCGAAGTTCAGAACGGAGTCCATGATGCATGACCAGGCTCAAGAGCACATCGGTCAGCGCGTCCGTGTAGCGCGGATCGCCGCGGGACTGACGCAACCGGAACTTGCCGGCCTCGTGAGCCGGTCCCAGAGCTGGATCGAAGACCTTGAAGCGGGGCGGCTGGGCCTCGATCGGTACTCGGTCATCTCCGCGATCGCTGATGTATGCGAAGTCGATGTCGTTTGGCTCCTCGGCCAGCCGTACCGACTTCGAGGTGAGGACGGAGCCGCCGCGCACAGCTACATCCGCCCCCTGCGAACGGTCCTGCGTCGAGCCGGGCTCATCCTGTCTGGACACCCGGGGCTGGTTCCGTCGGTTGTGGGCACCGAGTTCGACCGTATGCAGTCCCAGGCCATGGCTGCCAACCGTGCCAGGCAAGGGGCCTCGCTACCCAGTGCTGCCGCGGTTCTGCCAGGGCTTCTCGAGGACCTGAGCGCGACCATTCTTCTCCACGACCGGGGGCCGCAGCGGGAGCTCGCCCTGCGCCTGCTCGTCGACGCAGCCCGCAATGCGCGCCAGACCCTCAATCAGCTCGGCTACCCGGATCTAGCATGGGTGGCCGCCGAGGTAGCGGCTGGAGCCGCAACACAGCTCGGCGATCCGATTGCGAAGGCAGCCGTCGCTTGGGACAGGTGCGGAGCGATGCTCCACCAGGGGGACACCCGAGAGACGGAAGCCATCGCCAAAGCGGCCCTGGACGACCTCGACCCCCTAGCCGAGGCTGGTGGGCAAGGCGCGCTCGCCCTTCAAGGAGCTCTGGTTCTGCGGACCGCAGTCGCGTGCGCAAGATCGGGACGCGCTGACGATGCCTGGGCTCACGGGAAACGAGCACTCGAGATCGCCGGGAGGCTTCCGGAGAACTTCGCGGACCTCGAATTCCAGACCGTATTTGGCCGTGCCAACGTGCAGGTTCACGCTGCGGAGGTCGGCGTGGAGGTCGACGAACCGGCCAAGGGCCTCGCGTTCGTCAAGGATGCGAACGTGTCAGGGGTGCCGTCCCGGGAGCGCATCACCCACTTCCGGATTGACGAGGCACGGGCGTTGCACCAGATGGGCAGGACCCCGGCCGCGGTTGCGACGCTGCGTCAGGCAGCAACGCGGGCGCCGCACTACGTCTACGCCCACCCCATGGCCCGCGCTCTCGTACACGAGATGGTTCGAAAGGGTGTACCAACCCAAGCTGCGGCGCTGTCAGGGCTTGTGCGGAACATGACGCTGGCCTTCTGAGCGCGGATCCTTCAGCGGAGGCTCTCCGGCCGTCGGCGCGAGACTGCCAGTACGCCCCATGCGGCTTTGGCATATGCCAGTTGGCGGCTCCCAGGAATTCTGGGGGCCGCCTTCCCATCGGGGGACCACCCTCATGCCATGTTCACACAAGGCGACGAGTCGAGTACCACTGGCGGTGAGTTCGCCCATGCCTTGCACGGCCGGGACACCGTCGAGTGCGCCATCGTCTACGTCCGCGAACTCCGATGGTCTGTCGCACCGGGGCACCGCTTCCGCAAGCGCGCCGGCTGCACCTGCGACAAATTCTCGTGTGACGTTCCCGGTGCGCACCCCGCCGCCTCGAGCGTAGACAGGCTCGAGCTGGGCGCGGTGCGTCCCGCCTTCGAGAACATCCCCGGCGCCGGGATCATCGCTGCGTGCACGGCCTTTGATGCCGTGAGCGTCCCGCACCACCTTGGCCTTGGTCTGATGATGGCGCTGGATGCAGGCGGAATCCATGTGCCCCGTCTCACCATGGACCCGTTCGCTGCGACGCTGCTGACCACTCCGAAGACGGGAGGCCTCCTGGCGGGGCCTGCCTCTGTCGTCCGGTCCGGCAGCGAAGCCTGGATCGCCCTCCCGCCTTCGCACGGTGTCCGGTGGGACACCCCTCCTGAACTCAATGTTCCCCTTCCTCCTGCCCAGAGACTCCTTCCCTACTGGCGTGAGGTCGTCGGGCGATCTCAGGCCGCGGACACTGCAAAACAGGAGCAGGGCTGATGGCCGCCCGCAGCGGGCCACGCCTGATCTGCGCTTTGCCCCTTTTCCGCGTCGGTCACAGGCGGTTCCCAAGCAGAAAGGGGCCGGAAATGCAGGCCGTGGCAGAGAAGTTACGCGGCCATCTCGGTGCGGAGCCGGGTCAAGGCCTGGCTGGCCGCATCCTTGGCAGCGGGCAGGGTCTCTCCGACCGCACGCAATACTCGCTGGAGCTGGTGGGGGAGCCGTTGGGCTCGAGCCTCATGCACCGCCGCGACGAGGAGTTCGGCGGCACCCTGTGTGTCACCGGCGAGAAGCCGGACGCGCCCGGTCGTGATGAGCTCGATGACGCGCCACTGGGGTGCGACGGTGGTGGTCGCGGCGGGCGCTGCTTGTTCGGCGCGCAGTATGGCCGTGCGGGTGCGGCCGGTGCCGATCAGACCGCGAAGCTCGATCTCGTACAGGGCCACGGGGTTAACGAGACTTGTGTGATCGACTTCATCGAGCAACGCCTTCGACTCCTGGACTGCACGGTCGAAGAGGGGTGCGTTGCCGAGGACGCCGGCAGCCCGGGCGAGGAGCGGGAGGACGGCCGCGCGGCTCGTGGGGTTGGGGGCGAGGGACGCTGCTCGGACGAGCCGGTTGACCGCGGCTCCGACGAGTCCTGCCTTCCGCGATTCATTACCGTGCATACGCAGCGCGGTAGTGGTCAGGGCAGGCTCGTTGAAGAAGGCCACGACGTCGAGACTCTTGCCGGTCCAGTGCGCGGCGGTGGCGAGGCGCTCCTCGGGAAGGACGTTTCCGAGCGCCGTGCCGAGACCGATCCGGGCGGCGGCCAGGAGGTGGAGGGCTTCGCGCTCGGTGTGTCCATCTCCTGCGCGGGCTTCCAGACGGGCCACGAGCGGCCAGAGTTCGGCGACTGCTTCCGAGGCGTGTCCTGCCTGCCGCGCGATCTCGGCGAGGCGCACGGTGGAGCGGCCGAACTGGAGGAGTGCCCGGAAGTCGGTGTCGGCGGGGTCAGTGATGCCCAGGACGTGTGGCGGCAGGGCGAGCTGGTCGGCGATGTGCCGCAGGGCAGTTACATCGGCAAGCCGGCGCTTCCCGAGCTCGATCGCGGAGACGTACGTCTTGTCGTAGCCGATGAGCGCGCCGGTCTCCGCTTGGCTCTGTCCATGCACGCGGCGGTGGAAGCGGAGGATCGCAGCGAGGTCGCGGGTGGCCAGAACGGCCTGGGCTTCGGGGGTTGCCCAGTGCCAGGCGGCGTGCCGGGCCGAGGGGCGCACCGTGTGTGCGCTGTCGGCACCGGGATCCGTCATCGCCGTCTACCTCGCGGCCCGCGCGGCGTACACGGTGGCGATGGACCGTTTGTACCCGTCAGGCATGGTCAGTCCCTGCACTTCGTGCTCGGAGAAGAGGCCGACGCGGGAGTGCTCGTGGCTGACGATCGGGGTCGCCTCTGGGGTGAGGACCATGCAGTCGTAGGTGACGATCAGGACGCGGCGCCCGGGGACCGGTTCGTAGACCCAGGTGTCAAGGAGCGTTCCAGCTTGGACGGTCCAGCCGGTTTCCTCCTTCAGTTCCCGCTCCACCGTCTCTTCGGGACTCCGATCTGCGGGGTTCGAGCCGGTGGGCGGCCCGATCTCCAGACGACCGCCGGGCAGTTCCCACTCCTGACGCTCGTTGTGCAGCAGGACGACTCGTGCTTGGTGGTCGAGAGCGACGGCTTTGACCGAGACCGGCCACAGCGACGGTTGGTACGGCATGAGGTTTCCCGGGATGTGGTGGGTGGACCGGCCCTTCGGAACGTAGCAGGCGATCGCCGATCACCGGAGCAGCTGCCCGGACTGTCCGGGTCGACAATCTGTCGCTTTACGGGGCTGCCGTGGTGTTCGGACCCTGGTCGGATCGTGGCCCTTCACAGAGGAGCGCATCAAATGCTGACGCGTGCACGTACGGCAAGGTTCGAGTCCCACTACGTCGATCAGCAGGCAGAGGGAGCCGACCACGTGATCGCCGTGCAGGTAGGTGCGCGCGGTGTGGTCATGGTGGACGGGCTCACCTCCCGGCAGGCCGTGCTCGACTTTGCCCAGCGGGTCATGAGGTTGGTGCCTCACCCCGACAGCGACCTGGACGGCCTCACCACGATCCAGGACATCGGGCTGGCCTCGGGGCAGCCGGGTCTCGCGGGTCTGGGCAGTGGCGAGCTGCGCGCCCACACGGAGCGCTCCAGCATCCCGAGGCCGCCGCGGCTCATGTTCCTGGTCTGCCTGCGGCCGGCGGTGTCGGGCGGGCAGGTGATCCTGATCGATGGGCGCGCGGTCCAGAACGACTTGGCCGCGAGCGCCCCGGCAGCGATCGAGGCCATGAGCCTTCGCGGCACCGCCTTCTACGGAGACGGCGGTGGACGTCCGTCCAGGATCTTCACGCCGCATCTTGGTGGCCGGATCTCCATCCGGTTCCGGCAGGACGAGCTCAGCCAGTTCAGTCCGCTCGTGAGCTGCTTCCTGCCAGCCCTCCGGCACGCCATCGCGGCCAACGAGAGCGCCTTCCTCTTGGAGCCCGGACAGGGCTATCTCATCGACAATCAGCGCTATCTCCACGCCCGTGCAGCCTTCCTCGGCCCCCGTCTGTGCGTACGCGCTCTGGGCATGCCCTCGTTCCCTCTCCCCAACGGCTTCGCTGCTGGCAGCGTGGCGGCGGAGTACCGGGCGGGCGTCACTCCGGGGCCGAAGGAAGCGGGCGGGCAGTCGGGCAACGGTGCGGCCGGCGAAGGCTGGAAAGTCCGGTGAGGGCGGTGACGCATTGGCCGCCGAGGACCCGTGACAACGGCGCTGTCGTCGAGGCGTACGAACGGGTACTGGGCTGGCCGCTGATCGTCGACGCCACGTTCGTTTCCGCGGAGCGGGCCGTGGCCGAGCTGGAAGGCGACGCCGAAGTGGAGTTGAGCACCACGTGCTCCGCCTTCGACGCCGTCACCGTGTCGTACGCGGTCGGTGTGGACATGCTGGTGCTGCTCGGCCGCCGGGACCTCGACCTGGCGCCATGCCTGACTGACGGGCATGACCAGGCCGTCTTCCTTGTCCGGGCCGGAACCGGTGAACCGCTCACCGCGATGGCGGGCGTATCGGTCGAATCCGGCCCTGGCGGACGACTGGTCCTGCCGCCCTCACCGCGCAGGCGGTGGGACACGCCCCCGTGGAGCACCCGGGCCGAGGAGCCGTCTGCCCTTCCTGCCGGGACCGAAATCGAACCCTGTCTTCGCGCTGCCTTGCGGCTGTTCGGCGGCTCGTCGCCCTGAGCCAGGCGACATCCCTATGTCCGCCGCCGTCTCAGCCACCTACGGAGAGCCATGTCCCCTCCCTCCATGCCTGTTGCCAGGTATGCCCGCTCCGCGAACGACAACGGGCCCAACCCGGCGCGTGCGGCCAGCCGCCCGCGAGAGATTCTCGGCATCCTTTCGGGCCGGGCATCGAGCTTGGGCCGCGCGCGACGGCTTGCCCATGCCCTCTCGACGATTTGTGACTTTGCGGGAGACGCCCCATGACCCCCACTACGCCGGCTCCGACGGAGAAGACTGCACCATCGTGCCGGGACGAGGCCCTGCGGCAGCAGCTGAGAGAGATGGCTGCCGACGAGCGAGCCGCTGAACAGGCCGCCGCGCTCGCCATCCTGGAGGCCGGGAACCAGCGGGCTGTACTGCGCCGACTCCGGCTCCAGCACGCACGCGAGCTCGAGGACATCGTCGGCCACCGAGGATGGCCCACGGTGCCCATGGTCGGCGACGAGTCCTCGACGTACTGCCTGCAGCTCGTTCTGAACTGCGAGAACCTCGCCTTCCAGATCCGTTGCAGGGATCTGGTCGAGAAGGCCGTGGCCGACCGGCGGTGCCCCGCGGCCCAGTACGCATTCATCGCCGACAAGGTCGCGGTCGCCTGGAGCCGGCCTCAGCGATTCGGCACCCAGATCAACCCGGTCACCACACGCCCGTATCCGATCGAGAGCAGCCAGGACGTGGATGAGCGTCGGAAGTCGGTGGGGCTGGCTCCGCTCGTGGAGGTGCTGGAGTCGTACAGGGCGCGTTTGCGCGGCGAGGAGATGCCTGAAACCAGCACCGGGCGCCGCGCATCGGCGGAGGGCTGAGCTGATGGTGCCAGTCTGGTCTTCCCGTGCCGCCCCGGCTGAGCGCGTGCTACTGCTTCACAGGCCGGCTTTCCGCCGGAGCCCAGTAGTCCGTGAGCATCTCGTCGACCCAGGCCGGCACGTGCACCTCACCCAGGGGGCCCATCTGCGGGAACCACGGGGACACGTCAAGCACGGGCGTGCCGTGTACCGCATCGAGGCCCGTGACGACCACGTCACGTCCCTCCACGCGCTTCAGCCTCGGGTGGGAGATGCCCACCTGGTTCGGCCGGCGGTGGTTGCGGTGCACGAAGGTGCCCGTCGCTGGCCACCGCGGATTGCCCCTGGGGCTGCGGGCATGCAGCTCGACGTCCTCCGGCTTGGCCTCGTGCATTTTCCACACGACCTGTACGTGGGAGAACTCCTCGAGGCCCTGGAGGGTCTCCACGCGGAATTCGTCGTGGAGCCGGATGATCGACTCCACCGCCCCCTGGTAGTCGTCAGCCACGTCGAGATGACCGTCGATCACCGTGGCGATGGACCTCAACTGAAACGTCTCGGACTCAAGCATGCCCGCTCCCTCAATCCCCCTGGCTGGCCCTCAGGCCGAACTCCCCGTTCCGTGGCGCGATTACCCTACGCTGCGCAGCATCGCATCGGCGCGCTGGTCCAAGGTGGCGGCAACGCGGCCCCCGCGGGCGAGGACTGGACGCAGGGCCCGGCGCATCTGGACGACGGTGTCCTGGACGCGGCCGGAGGCAATGCCGTCCATGGAGTCCAGGGCTCGGGACCAGGTGGCGCACGCCGCTTCGACCTGTCCTTGCCTGGCCTGGACGGCCCCAAGGTAGCCCAGGGTCACCACGTGGGTGCGGGCGAACGGGAGCGCGCGGGTACGGACGCTGTGTTCGAACTCCTTCTCCGCGGCGCGCAGGTCCCCCAAGTCCCGCAGGGTGCAGGCGGTCTCGTGCGCGAGGCTGGCCTCGCCGAAGAAGTAGACCCGGGCCGGCTCGTCCGTGGGCCGGGCGTTGCCGAGCTCCTCGGCGGCCTGCCGCAGGGCGGCACGGGCCTCGGCGTCGCGACGGCACAGGGCGAGGGCACGGGCGTGGACGACCCCCAGCAGCGCCCGCTCCCGTGGACTGGCCTGGGCGTAGCGGCGCTGAGCGAGCGAGCCCTCGGCGAGTGCCAGCGCCCGCTTCGGGTGGTGGAGGTCGACGGCCTGGTGGGCGGCGGCGCGCAGGATGTGCCCGGCCAGCGGGCCGTCCCCGGCCTCCGCGGCCATGCTCACGGCGAGGTTGAAGCGTGCTTGGGCGGTTCCATGGTCGGAGGAGTCGAACGCCATCCATGCCGAAAGGTAGACCAGCTCTGCAGCTGCTCCGAACATGTCGCGGCGCAGCTTCTCAGAAGGGAAGCGCCGGGCCAGGTAGTCGGCGACGTCGGTTCGAAGGTAGGAGGTCAGCGCCGAGCTGCCAGCGCGGCCGCCGAGGAGCTGGTCCTGGCGGGAGTGGTGCACCATCGCGGCCCGCACGGCTTCGACGTGGGCGGGGGTGACGCTCTGACGGGAGACTGCAGGACGGGTCTGAGCCCGGTCGAGTGTTTCCTCCCACCAGTGGTCGGGGGGCAATGCCGTTCCGGCCGCCGAGTACGCCAGCACCTGTCGACGGGTCATATCCATGGTGTCGTCCCTGAGATCTACCAGCGCGGCCACAGTGTCAACGTCCTCCCAGCCGGGCACCCTCGACGGCGTCGGCTGGATCGGGGCGAGCCCGATCTGCGCCGGCGTGACGACGCGTCCGAGCCGTCGGGAGAGCGTCTCGCTCAAGATACGGGCGGCGTCACCCTCCGGGCGCGAGCCGAGGACCCACTGGGAGATGTGTGCACGGGACACGTGTGCCAGCCCAGTTGCTCCGCATTCGACGGCCACGGTGCGGAAGTGAGCGGCCGTCTGCTCCTGCGACCAGCCTGTCTCCTTGATGGCTGCTGCCAGCAGGTTGTTCCGTGTGCGGGCCATGGGCCGCTCTCCATCCGCAAAACGATCTTTAGCAGCGTTAGCAGGGTCCGGGGCGTCCCGGGGATACCCGAGGGACCACCAACACGGTTTGCTCTCGACAAGACGATATTCCTCAACGGCAATGCGCTGATGGGGTTTTGGCGACCTGAACCCGTTCGAGCGGAGGATCCGCCAGCCGAGCACCTGGCTGCCTCTCCCCTGCCCGATCAGCGATCGGAGACAGCGTGTGGCAACGGCATCCGCAGCACTCAGCCCGGTCCCGCTCGGGCCGCAAAGCCTCTCCCCGGTGGTTCCCCAGCCCGGCGTGAGCCGGGCACAGGCCGGCTGGGAGCTACTGCACGACACCGGACCTCCGGCCGGCTAGACCCGGGCCCGATTGACACACGGTCTTCCCCTTCGCCGTGTGGTTGGGGGCTCGCCCGTGGGCTTCGGCTTCCGACCTCTGGGGGACCGGGCTCAGCTCAGCCGCCGCTGCCCGGGCCCGGAAGCCGTCAGCGAGACGCAGCGCACCGCAAGCGCCGCGCCGTCCCGGCTGCCGCGAAACCCAGATACGCCCCGCGGCAGCCGGTCCACCCCTTCGATCCCGACAGCGCTTAACCCCCGGAACTCCCTGGCTTTCGTATTCCACCCTTCGTCCGTGAGGAACTGACATGGCAGTCCTGCACGATGTGGTGCTGATCGCGGCACCGGCTGGCCTGGCTGCCACCTCCACAGCCACCTGGTATTTCAGGCGGGCGGCCACACGAGCCAACCAAGCCCTCCAGGCGAGCCGGTCCCACACCTCTTCCCTCGCCCGGGAGATCGAACTCCGCGATCAGGAGGCTGGACACCTGTCCGCAGTCCGGTTGCCCGCGTTCATGGCCGCGCCCGGGTCGGGCGACCTGACGCAGGCCGGCCAGCTGCTGCATCCACAGTTGGCCTCCACGTCGTTCGGCAGGGCCTTGCAAGCAGCGTTACGGCAGACCGTTGACTTCGCCCGCGACGCCGAGAACCGAGCCGAAGAGTCGGCATATACCCAGGTCAAGGACCTGCTGCGGCCGCTGCTGACCCTGGCAGCGCGCCAGCAGAGCGAGATGGTCCGCGTTCTGGGGAAGGTCGTCGACGAGGAGGTTCTGGCGCACGCCTTCGCCGTCGACCACGTGGCGACGCTTCTGAGCCAGCGGATGCACGTCATCGGCATCCTGATGGGCGACGAGGTGAGCAGCCTTCGCCCCGACCTGCCCTTAATGGAAGTTCTGGGCGGAGCGCAGTCCCGTGTCCAGGACTACCAGCGGGTGGAGGTGACCAATACAAGGAGCGATTTCGTGTGGGGCCGGGTGGCTGAGCCGATCGCGATTGCCCTGGCCGAACTCATGGACAATGGTGCCCGCCACTCGACCCCGGGCAGCCTGGTAACGGTGTGGACCACGGCCATGCAGGGCGGCATCGCCGTGGTGGTCGACAGCCTTGGGCCCATGCTGGGCCCCGACGGGTACGAACGGGCGGCCGCCGTACTGCCCGGGCAGCACCGGTTGCCACTTGACGCGCTGGGCATGCAGCTTGGGTTACCCGCGGCCGGTGTCCTCGCGCGCCGGCACGGCTTCCAGGCGTGGCTTGACCCAAACCATCAAGGCGGTGTCCGAGCCGTCCTCCGCATCCCCGGACGGCTCCTTCGCCGACCTCCCGTCCTCGACGAGCCGCAGCACGACGGATCTGCGGGCGACGAGATGGCCACCAACGCGGCTCCGGCGGGCACGGGGCTGCGGACGGACAGGCCCGGAGGCGAGGTTGGCTTCGCGAGCCACGTGCAGCGACCGGACGCCATGGCTGTCCGAGGCGCAGCTGGTGCAAGTCACCCTGGCGCTGGCCGGCCGCTGGAACTGCACGCCGAGGGGGAGCGGTGAGCGGAACGCATGCTCGGCAGCGGCGCACGATGCGGTCGTGGCGGGCGGGGGTAACGCGGCCAGCGGTTGAGTCCGGCTGCGCGGCGGGAACTGTCGCCCGCCCTGCTCATCGGCAGGCCTACTCGGCGGCGCCGGCCCGTGAGGCACACCTTCGGGCCCAGCGGGTCGAGGACCTTCGCCGGCAGCTGGGGTTGGTGCTGTACTACCTCGACGCGGTTCCCGTCAGCCAGGAGTTGGGGCTGGCGGTCACGGACGCTCGGGTGTGGCTGGAGCAGATGGAACCGGCCGATCCTTCCTGCCCGGCGCCGGCCTTCTTGAGGGCGCTGGAGAACACCGTGCGTATCACGGCGAACCTCCTGGCCCGGCACAGCGTGGCCGCAACGTATGTCCACCTGGACACAGAGCAGCCGCCCTGGGACGAGCACCAGCGGCTTGAGGCTGCGAGCGCACCGCACTGCCGCCACATCGCCATACGTCGCCACGACGTCGCCACGCATGGGTGGCCTGTCGACCAGCGGCCCGAATTTGCTCGCCTGCGGCGCGACGTCGAGGAACGACGGGTACATCTGCTCGTGGTCCGGTCCGCCGCTGACCTTTCGCCTCTCGGCCACCACCTGGATGGCCAGCCTGGCCAGGCCGAGGAGATCAGAAGGTGGCTGCACCGGCACAGGGCCCGGCTGTTGTGCGTCGACCAGATCACGCAGGTCTCGAATACCACCTAGAGCCGCCGGTCCCGTGCGGCGAACCTGACACCGCCGCGCGGGACCGGCCACCGCACGAGGCCCACGCACCCCTTTCCGAGACCACCCTCGCCCCACTGCGGACCGAGCCGGGGATCGGTAGCGGAGGCCACCCCTCACAGCCACCGGCGCAACACCTGACCGACACCACCGGAGACAGCGATGCCCACGACCGCCCCCACCTCCTCTCTCGACCTCCTCGACGAGCGGGTCCTCGAGGACCCGTATCCGGTCTACGAGGCGATGCGCCTCATGGGGCCGGCCATCCGGCTGGAGCGCCACGGCGTGTGGGCGGTCCCCGGCTACGACGAGGTCCGCTCCATCCTGGGCGCCTCCGACCTGTTCCGGGCCGAGGGCGGCAGGGCCCTCACCGAGCTGGCCGGGACGATCCTGGCGTCCGACGGTGAGCAGCACGCGCGGCTGCGCCGCGTCCTGTCGCGTCGGCTCGCCCCTGCAGCGGTCGCCCGCCGGCAAAGACAGATACAGGAGCGAGCGCGGCGGCTGGTTGCGGAGCACATGGTCGGGGCCGGCTTCGATGCGGTGGAGCTGGCCCGGGCGATGGCCGTCGGCACGGTGATGGAGCTGATGGGCCTGACGGAGAGCAGCAGCGTGCCCGTGCTGGACGGGCTCGGGCTGACGCCGTTCGACGCCTTCAGCCCGGAGAAGGCCTGCGGCCCTACGGGGCTGCCCGCCGCGGGGGCCATGCTGGCCTTCCTCCAGGAGAACGTCACCCGCGGCAGCGTTCGAAGAGGCTCCTGGATGGAAGCGATCTTCCAGGCCGTCGACGCCGGGAGGATCGACGAGCACGAGGCCGTACCGCTCGGCTCTGCGTATGCCGTGGCCGGCATCGACTCGACGATCCTCGGTCTCGCCGGGACGATCATCCAGCTCGCCCATGACCCGGAGCAGTGGTTCCAGCTCCGTGAGGACCCGGCCCGTGCCGAAGCAGCCTTCCACGAGGCCGTGCGGCTTGACGCTCCGATACAGGGGCTCGGCCGACTCGTTACGGAGCCGGTCGACCTGAGCGGCATTCGGCTGGAGGCCGGCGAGCGGGTGTGGCTGCTGCTCGGCTCCGCCGGCCGCGACCCCCGCAAGTGGGGCCTGACCGCCGACGACTACAACCTGCGGCGGCCCGGCGCCGACAAGCACCTCTCCCTCGGAACCGGGCCGCACGCATGCCCGGGCAGCCACCTCGCCCTCATGCAGGCCCGCGCTCTACTGCGAGCGCTCGCCGAGCGCTGCACCACGCTGTCGCCCGCCAGTGCCCCCGTCCGCGCCCAGACCCACGTCCTCCGCGGCCACACGACAGCGCCCATCAGCGTCAGCACCGCCGGACGGCGCACCGGCGCACGCCAGCCCGCGCTCACATCCCCTCCGGAGAGTCCTCGATGAATGCCCGCGGCGATCAACCCGTCGACGGTGGGGCCGCCCTGCTGGCGGACTCGCTGACTCTGGCCGGGCCAGGGCCGGTGCTCCTGGACGGTCTCGACGTCGTGCTTGTCCCCGAGAGTCACGCTCGCGAGGCCGTCGCCCGCCTGGACGAGCTTGCTGGCCTGCACGCGGTCGGCGCGGTCTTCGCCTTGGGCGACGCGTGGGGGTTCTTCCTACCTGAAGGGTCCTGCGATCCCGCCTGGCCCGCGCCGTCGCGGTACTTCGGCGCCGGAGCCACGCTCACGCTGCCGCCCGCGCCCCGGCCCGATGCCGCCACGGGATGGATCCGCTGGAGGCAAGGCCGGATCTACACCGCGCCCCTCCTCCTTCACGCCGTCCTGGCCAACCTCGCCAAGCGGCACCGCCTAAACGACGGACCTGCCTCCCGACCGCCGACTCACGCCCGCCCCCTGGAGCAGCCCGCCATGCAGCTTCCCAAGATCGGCTTCTTCGACCTGGACGCCACGCTCACCGACCAGGCCACCGGCTTCCGCCGGTGGGCTGGCGAGTTCGCCACCCGTTACGGCATCACGCCGGAAGAGGTGGAGGCCGCCGAGGTGCGCTGCGCCGGCCGCAGGGACGAGTTCTTCGCCGGCCTGAAGGCCAGGCACGACATCAAGGGGTCCATCGCCGGCCTCCATGCTCAGTACCGGCAGCGGTCCGCCGAGCTCGTCCCCCACCGTCCGCAGGTCTGCACGGCGATCAGGGCGCTGCGCGAAGACGGATGGCGACTGGGGGTGATCACCAACGGCGACCCCGCGGCGCAGCGCCTCAAGCTCCGCACCGCGCGCCTTGACGGCCTGTTCGAAGTCGTCGTGATTTCTGGGGAGTACGGGATCCGCAAGCCGCACCGCGGCCTGTACCGCATCGCCCTTGACGCACTGGACACCAGTTCCGGCTTCATGGTCGGCGATGACCTCGACACGGACGTGTCGGGTGGCCGCCGGGCAGGGCTCCGCACGGTGTGGATCGCCAGCGGCCGGGCACGGCCGGCCACCTCCCCGGTGCCGGACCACACCGTCGACACCGTCCTCGATGCTATCGAGCTGCTCCGCGAGCACGCCCATGCCTCGCTTCCTGCCGTCGCGTAGCGCCCGGCGGCCGCCTCCCGGCCGTCCGCGCGCCCCGCGCATCTCCACGCTCAACGGGTGGCGGGCCGCAGTGTTCTTGCTGTTTCTCGCGGTCTTCGTCGCAGCCTCCGAGATGCCCCGCTGACCGGTCACCCGCCAGCACGTCTCGCCGCCCGCGCCGACCGGCGCCTGCGGCAGAGCCGCACCACCACCCGAAACGTTCATTCGCGTCGACCCGAGCCTTCCAAGGCCGGTCGGCGCTCCGCAGAAGGACTGCTCTATGCCCGCGCGTATCGAGGACTACGCACTCATCGGTGACATGCAGACCGCCGCGCTCGTCGCCCGCGATGGCTCGATCGACTGGCTGTGCCTGCCCCGCTTCGATTCCGCAGCCGTCTTCGCGCACCTCCTGGGTTCCGAGGACCACGGCCTGTGGCGCATCGGCCCCACCTACCCCGGCCACCGGCTGGCCCCGGCCGCGACCCGCCGCCGCTACCGGCCCGACACCCTGATCCTGGAGTCGGAGTGGGACACCCCCACCGGACGGGTCCGCGTCACCGACCTCATGCCACCGCGCGACGTCGCCCCGCAGACGATCCGTATCGTCGAGGGCCTCGACGGCACCGTCACCATGCGCAGCACCCTGCGGATGCGGTTCGGCTACGGCCTCGTCGTGCCCTGGGTGGACGCCACCGCCGACGGCCGTCTGCGCTCGGTGGCTGGCCCCGACTCCCTGTGGCTGGACACCGACGCCCACACCTACGGCGAAGAGCAAACCACCTACGCCGACTTCACCGTCCGCGCCGGCCAGCGTGTGACCTTCGCTCTCAGCTGGCAGCCCTCCCACCAGGGTCCGCCCCCCATCCCTGACGCGATCGAAGCGATGGAGAGCACCGAGAAGTTGCTGTGCGCCTACCTGGAGACCATCTGGAACCGGCCGGACGAAGGCATCTGGGAGATCCGGGGGCCCCGCCGCCACTTCGTCCACTCCAAGGTCATGGCCTGGGCCGCCGTGGACCGCACGATCCTTCTGGTCGAATCCGGCGGCGCCACCGTCGAACCCGGAGTCCTGGAGCGTTGGCGGACGCTGCGCGACACGATCCACGACCAGGTGTGCACCAGCGGCTACGACCGCGTCCGCAACACGTTCACCCAGTCCTACGGATCCCCCGTCCTTGACGCCTCGCTGCTGCCCATCCCCCAGACCGGGTTCCTCCCTGCCGACGACCCGCGGGTCGTCGGCACGATCGAGGCGGTCCAGCGCGAGCTGTCCACGCCCGACGGGTTCCTGCTGCGCTACCCGACGGCGGGCACCGCACCCGGGGTGGACGGGCTGGAGGGCGACGAAGGGGCTTTCCTCGCCTGCTCCTTCTGGCTGGTCGACGCCCTGCTGATGCTCGGCCGTACCGGCGAGGCCCACCTCCTGCTGGAGAAACTCCTCGCGCTGCGCAACGATCTGGGCCTGCTCGCCGAGGAGTGGGATCCCAAGGCGCGACGCCAGGTCGGGAACTACCCGCAGGCGTTCTCCCACGTCGCCCTGTGCGACAGCGCTGCTGAAGCGGCCACTTGCGGCGCAGCCGGGGAGCAGTTGTGACGTCCGGGCGGCTGACCGAACTCCTCTACACCGCCTACATCGTCGCGACGGGCCTGCCGTACTTCGCCGCGGCCGCGCGCCAGGAACGCGCGGCCGTCATGTCGGCGGCCGGGTTCCGTCCGGGGGACGGCCACGTCATTCCGGCGCGCTGGATGGCCTCCGGCCAGCCGGCCCAATCCGGGAGCGGGTCATGAGCACGGCCACCACGGTGCAGCGCGGCCGCCTGACCCTCCAGTGCCTGGACCCGGCGAGCGGCGCCACCCTGCTGCGCGACCAACGCGAGGCACAGCTCACCGCCGTCACCGAGGTTCTCCCGGATCCGCCGTGTGTCGACATCTACGTCATGGCCGCCCCGGGCAAGGAGTCCGGAGCCCGCGCGGAACAGGCAGTCCAGGCCGCTGACGCACGCGGCTGGCACATCGGGCTGACCATCTGCGAAACCGCGGCGGAGGGCACCAATCCCGTTCGGCGCCCCCAGCTCAGCCGCCTCCTGGACCGGATCGCCCGAGGTGAGAGCGACGGGATCACCGCGGTCTCCCGCACCGACTTCAGCCCCTTCGACGACGAGTACGAGGCGCTCCTCAACCACCTCAGGGACCTGGGCGGCTTCCTCGTCCTCGCATCCCCCGAAACCGACCTCTGACCAGGAGCTACACGATGCCCGCCACCCGCACCCGCCGGTCGAAGGCCAGCCCGGGCCGCAAGAAGCAGACCGCCCAGCCCACCTTCGGGCTGCCCCGGCAGGCCAAGGGATCGCACCTGTCCGCCAAGCAACGAGCGAAATTCACCGACCAGATCGTGAGCGTCTACACCGGCAAGCAGCAGGGGTCCATACGCCAGATCGCCGCCGCGACCGGACCCTCCTACGGCATGATCCACCGGCTCCTCTCCCAGGCCGGTATCCCCCTCCGCGGCCGAGGTGGAAGGCGGGCCGCCACGGCCCCGGGCGAGGCATGAGCGCGCCGAAGCCCATCAGCGTCCGACGGCCGACCGCGTACGGGGCCAGCCTCTCGCCTCGGTCTGGAAGTCGCCCACCTCTACAACGACGCTGTTGCCGAGCACACCTGTCCGCCGCGCCGACGGTGAGCGCGTCACGCCTTTGCTACTGCGGGCCGAGCTGCGCCCCGCGCCCACCGTGGCGATCTCCGCCTCCGCCGACGCACTCCCTTGCCGGCGGTGAGTGCCCGATGAGCACCCAGGTAGCCACCCTGTCTGCCGCCGTCGACGCTCCGTCGCCCCTTCAGCTGCCTGCCGACGTCCGGGCCCTCACGCCGCGGGCTCGCGGCCAGCGCCCCGCACCCGCGCCGTTGTGGCGCCCGGCAGGAGCGCAGGCTCTCGCCGGACACACCGAAGCAGCGAACGAACACCCCGCAAGCAGCCTTGCGGCTCATCAAGGAGGACGACATGACTCACCCGGAGGAGTCACGGGCCCGGACCGTCGTGCCGCTCCTGTACCACCTGCTGGACGCTCCAGAGCTCAACTGCGCTTCACCGAACAAGTTCCGGGTCCTCTGGCCGATCATGGCCGAAGACGCCGCGAAAGCGTTACAAGAGCCGCGACTCGCTAGGGTCCGGCCTTCCCCGGCTACCTACAAACGGTGGCTGGCCGGCACCCACATCCCCCGCGGAGACCTGCGCACCATCATCGAGGCCTATTTCGGCAAGAAGGTCGAGGCCCTCTTCCAGCTCGTCCCCGTACGCGACATCGTCCGCCCCCGCCCGCTGGACCGAAGGACGCGCACCGCGGTACGAACCCTGGACTACACCTGGCCCACGTCCCGGCATGTCCCCGGCGAACCGGACGCTGGCATCTTCGGCAGCTGGGAACTCGCCGGCGGACGGCACTTCGATGGCACCTTGATCGGTGTGCAGATCTATGAAGCTGAGCCCCTCGGCAACCTTATGGAGATCAGCTCCGCAGACCTCCCCCACCTGGAGACCTTCGTCCGCTCCTCGCGCAGGGGCGTGATTCTGGCCTCTCCCGGTGCCGCCGGCGGGTCCGGCCTGTACGTGATGGACGCCGCGCTCGCCCGCCAGAACCTCTTTGTGGGCCAGGACCCGCGTGTACCGCTCGCCTACCAGCTGGACGACCTGGTCTACGCGATCGTCTGGGCGCTGTACGTCATGGACGACGGTCTGCTGGCGGATGACAATCCGCTCTCCGACCGTGCCGAGCAACTTCGGCACTACGTCAGGATCAGTAACTCGGCGCCGCCGCGATCCGAGATGCCCGACCTCTCCCCCATCGGCGCCGCGTGGCTGGGCTCCAGTCTCTGCGCCCAGTACATCGTCCGCCATCTCGGTGACCTTCCCGAGGTGCCGGCGTTCTGGACCCGCGAAGCCACCGGGGAGGAATGCGCACCATGGTTGCTATTCAGGCACAAACACGACTACCTGCAGAACGTCGCCGATCGCTTCGCGGGACCAGGAAGCGCGCTCGGTCGCGCGTTTTGCGTCCCAGAGTCCGTCGTTCGATCAAGCGAGATTTATGAGCGAATTCTTCTGTTCCTCACGATTGCCATGATGGAGATGTACGGGGTCAAAGTGTGGCTGAGCACGGAGCAGGAGTACCAAGAGGTCGAGGGGTTCGTCCTGGCACGCAACCAGGCCATCCTGGCGAACTGGGTACGCGGGGAATCCGTCTGGCGGGTCGCTACCACCAGCGCGCGACGGGAGGTGGCTCCCTACCAGGAGGTGATCGGCCACGTACGGGCCCACAGCCTGGTCGACGGGCCGACCCCGGCGGCACGGCTGGCGGCCCTGGCCGACTACCTCGACCTGGACTGGGCCTGGCTGACCGGCCGGTGCCGGGGCCTCGCCGAGGAGGGGCTCACCAGCATGCTGCGTCCCCGCAGCCGCCTTCTCACGCTCAAGGCACTCGACCAGACCCTGCGCTTCATCGGCAGGCTGGGCAGCCCATATGACGGCCGATAGGCTCAACTCGCCCTGCTCCACCCGCGATCCGAGGAATGCGCGTTGACGAAGCCAAGTTCCCCTCCTCCCACAGTGCTCGTGATCAGCCTCGGCGGCACCATCACGATGACCCCCACCACCGCGGAGGGCGCGGCGCAACCCACGCTGAGCGCGGAGGACCTGCTCGCGGCCGTGCCGCAACTGGCCGACACCGGCATCGTCGTCAAGACTCAGTCGTTCACGACCAAGCCGGGCGCCTCCCTGACCTTCGACGAGATCGAGGAGCTCGCCGGCCAGCTGCGGGCCATGGACGGCCAGAGCACCTTCGACGGCTTCGTCGTGGCCCAGGGGACCGACACCTTGGAGGAGACGTCCTACCTGCTGAGCCTGCTGTACGCGGGCGAGACGCCTCTGATCGTCACGGGCGCGATGCGCGCCCCCTACCTGGCCGGAGCCGACGGACCGGCCAACCTGCTCGCCTCTGTCACCGTCGCGGCAAGCCCTCTGGCTCGCGGCCTTGGCGTCCTGGTCGTCTTCAACGACCAGGTCTTCGACGCCGCGAGGGTCCGCAAGACCCACAGCACCAGCACGAACGCGTTCACCGCACCCGACACCGGCCCCCTGGGCACCGTGGCCGAAGGCCGCCTGCGGCTCCTTGCGATCCCCGCGCACAAACCCCTCCCCCTCTCCGCAGCGATGACCCGCCCGGCCCGCGTCGGCGTATACCCCGCGTCCCTCGGTGACGACGGCACGCTGCTGGCGCCGCTCCTCGAACAGGTCGACGGCATGGTCATCGCCGCCTTCGGAGTCGGTCACGTGCCCGCGACCTGGGTCCCCATCCTCCAGGAGGCCGCTCAGCGGATCCCGGTCGTCCTCGCCTCCCGCACCGGTGCCGGCACGACCCTCACACACGCGTACGGATTCGACGGCTCGGAGAAGGACCTGTTGGAGCGGGGTCTGATCGGGGCCGGGCACCTTGACCCGTACAAGGCCCGTCTTCTGCTGACGGTCCTGCTGCGCAGCGGCGCCGACCGCGACTCGATCCTCGCCAGCTTCGCACCCGCCGGGACGACCGCGGAGGGACGCGGCTGATGCGGCACACAGAACTGACGATGGGGCGCAGCTTCGCGCTGGCCTTCGATGACGGCGACGACTTCGTCGCGGAGCTGACCGGCTTCTGCGCGGAGATGGGGATCCGGCAGGCGATCATCCCGATGTTCCTGGGCGGGTTCCGGCAGGTGACGCTGGTGGGGACGAACGGCCCGCTGGAGGACCCGGAAGCTCCTGTGTGGGAGCAGACGGTCCTGCACACGGTGGAGGCTGTCGGCTCCGCCACCCTCGCCTGGAGCCCGGAGAACGACGTCCTCGCCCCGCACATCCATGTCGCGGTCGGGCGTAAGGACCTCGCCGCCGCGGGGAGCGTGTCTCATCTGCTGCGGGCGGAGGTGCAGTTCATCCAGGAGATGTTCCTTCAGGAGGTCCTCTCCCCCCGGATGCTGCGACCGCTGTGCGGACCGCACGCCGTCCCGACCCTGTCCTTCGCCCCGCTCCCCGAGACCGGGCCCCTGTGACGCCGCCCGGCCCCGCCAGGACTTCCGTGAAGCCGGGCGTGCCACCGTGCGCCGGTGACGTTCAGCACCCATCAGGAGCGAGACCATGAAGGCCTGCGACAACACCTCGGTCGGCGTCGTCATCACCGACCTCCAGGGCCGCTACCTGATGTTCGACCGCGCCACCTTCCCGGCCGGCACGGCACCGGCCGCCGGCCACATCGACGACCACGGGAGTGCCGAGGACGCGGGCCGCGCCGAGGTCGAGGAAGAACTCGGCCTCACCGTCACCGGCCTCACCCGCGTCACCGGCTGCTGGCGGGACAACCGATGCCGCCGCCTTCCCGGCGCACGCGGCACCGGCCACGACTGGACCATCTACCACGCCACCGTCACCGGCGACCTCACCCCGAGCGCCCGCGAGACGAAGAACGTCCGCTGGATCGCTCCCGGCGCCCTGCAGGAGCTGACAGACCGCACGGTCGCCTACGCGCAGGGACGCGTGACGGACGCCGAGTTCGAGGCTGCGCCCGGCATCGAGCCGGTGTGGATGCAGTGGCTCGCCAACATCGCCGCGATCCACGTCAGCCCCGACGAGCTGCTTCAGGTGGAGCGGCTCACCAGATGATCGCCGCCCCGCCCTCCTGACCCTCCGCGGCCGCCTCCGCGGCCGCCTCCGCGGCCGCCTCCGCGGCCGCCTCCGCGGCCGCCTCCGCCTCCGCCTCCGCTCTCCGGGCGCGGCGGCCGCGCCCTCGGCCGGCCCTGGGTGCCCTGCTGCTCCAGCAGGCCCGGGCAGTCGAGTTCGCTGTCCGGGCCTGCGGGTTGCGTGAGTACGCCGGCCATGAGGGTCATGGACTCAGTGAAGAGTGTCGTACAGGGCCGCCTCAAGGGCAGGCAGCTGCTCCAGCAGCGTCAGAGCGGCCTCGTGCCGTGCCCGCGCGTAGGACTCGAGTGCGGCATCGACGAGGTGGGGTCGTTCCACGGGTGCCGACAGCGGAAAGGTCGAGCAGAGCATGGCTGCACAGCCGACGCGAAGCGAGGACAGGAGGTCGTCTGCGGGTGCCGTGGGGTTGGCGTCTTGATAGGCGAGGGCGAGGTCCGTGTAGCCCTTGAGCCACCTCTCGACGCCGTTGGACTGGAAGCTCTTGGGGTCACAGCCAAGGCGCATGATTTCCCAGGCGAGGTAATCGGGTGTGGGTGGTCCGAAGTCCACGATCGCGGCGACGTCGTCGTTCTTCAGCAGGACGTTGGGGCCGGCCAGGTCTCCGTGCATGACCTGGACCGTCAGCGGTGGAAGTGAAGCGAGGATGCGCTCGACGTCCCCCAGGACGGCGTGTCGCTCACGCGCCGCCCGCAGAGCCCAAGTCTCGAACTCCCCAAGCCTGGGCCTGTGCTGGTACGCGAGAATCAGCCTGTCGAAGCGGCTACGGGCGGTAGCTACGTCGCACACCGCGGCACCAGGTTCCAGGGTGGGTGCGGCGGCGGGGTGAGTGGCGAGTCGACTGTGGAGACGGCCCATCGCTGCGCCGACTGCTGCCCACCGTGCACCGGTCAGGGTGCCCTCGGCAGTCTCGGTGTGCGGCACGTACGACCATAGGGAAATCGGCAGGCGGCCGTGGGTCGCGATGAGTTCGTGCTCGCGCGTGCGGGTCGCCCGCGCGGTGGCAACGCCCCCGTCGGCGGCGTACTCGGACAGCTCGACCGACGCCAGCTCCAGATCCAAGCTACTTCGAGTGCGATAGACCTTGACGAAGTACCGACGGCCTGTCTGGTCGACGATGGCGTAGTTGTCCGTCGCGGTGCCCTCCGGGATCCGCGTGATTTCTGCCGGGTGCAGTCCGTACCCGAGCACCAGCGTGTCGGCGACCGCCATGATCTGCTCCTGCTCGCCGGGTGTGGAAGGCGCGGCGACAGTCTCGGTGGGGCTGCCGAGGCAGGGCTGGTGAGATGCGGTGGACATGGTCTCCTCGTCGAAGCGCACAGCGATCGTGGTCAGTGAGCGGGCGGCAGATGGTCAGGTCCACCAGGGCGCAGGCGCGGGGTCCCGGTGAGGCGTTCGGCCTGGCGGGCGATGTGTGGGGTGAGCGTTGGGAGAACTGGGGCCGGCTCCCGTTCGGCTACGACGTTGGACTTCTGGGGGCCTACTCCCTGACTGCGCCCTCGACTGCTGCCCGCATCCACCACGAGTTCAGCCGCTACCTCGACGCGGTGGCCGGCCGGGCCGGGGAACCGGCCGCGCTCGGCCGGCAGCTGCAGGCATGCAGCAGAGGTGATCGCCGGCGGACAACCCTCCGTCAATGCGGTCATCTGATTGCGTTTCCCTCGTTCGGGTGATGTCAGTACCCGAGCCCGACCCGGCACCGCCACCAGCTGCCGGCAGGGGGCCGGCCGACCAAGCCGACACCGCGGCGGGATGCCGCGTGAATCGCCTGATCGAGGCGGTGGACGCGGTAAGAGACGCCGGCTCTTCGTGGCGAGGGCAACCAGTTCGGCATCGCACTGGCGGGGCGTAGGGCCGACCGGCGGGCGCCGCGGCACCGGGTAGGGATGCTCGTCGCATAGAGTGCGGGCGCGCAGGCGTGCACGTGGTTCGCCGTGAGGCGATCTTGGACGCCTTCGTACTCGTCTCCGCAGGCATCCCTCGGGCAGCACCACCAGGAGGAACAGTGTCATCCCCGCAAGTGATCACCCCCGCGGACAAGCTCGCCGAGGCGAAGACGCAGCTGAACTTCCCGCGTATCGTCGCGATCTGCGGCTCCACCCGTTTCATGGCCGAGATGGCCGAGGCCGATCTGCGGGAGACTATGGCCGGGAGGATCGTCGTCAAGCCGGGCTGCGACCTGAAGTCGCCGCACCAGCTCTGGTCCGATCCTGTCGAGGCCGAGGCGCTGAAGGTTCGGCTCGACGAGCTGCACCGGTCGAAGATCCTGCTCGCTGATGAGGTGCTCGTGGTCGGTGACTACATCGGAGACAGCACCAGGTCCGAGATCGCCTACGCCCGGTCGCTGGGCAGGCCCGTGCGGTTCACGCACCCCGAAGTCGACCCCGACGCCTGAGGGCTCGCCCCCGCACCCTCCGCCGGCACCCCGTCGGAGTTGATCGTCTGGCGGGTGGCGTGGTGGTGAGAGTGGGCTCAAGGAGCTGCGGAGCGCATCGCGGCCGTGATGGCGGCGGCGAGCTGCTGCTGGTGGTTCGTCAGGTAGAAGTGGTCGCCGTCGTACCTCCCGAGTCCGCGGAAGTGCGTCGTGAACGCTCGCCAGGCAAGGAGACGGTCCTCGCCGATCAGCTTGTCGTGCACGCCCGCGAATACCGACAGCGGAACGGGCAGCGGCTCGGGGCTGAGGGGCGGAGCCCAGGTGTCCACGAGTTTGAGGTCGCTGCGGAACACCGGGGCGAACTTGTGCCAGACGTCGTCGTTGTCGAGGAGCTGCGGTGGGCTGCCGCCGCCGCTCCGCAGCCACGCGCGCAGTTCGTCGTCGGCCATCAGGTGAGGGCTGCTGTCGGCGTCAGCGTCGGCTTCGCCCTGCGGGGCGCCGTAGGCGGACACCCCCAGCCAGGTGGGGAGCGGTTCCCCCTGGCGCAGGAGTCGGCGAGTGAGCTGGTAGGCGATCAGTGCGCCCATGCTGTGGCCGAAGAACCCGAAGGGCCGGTCGAGCAGCGGTGCGATAGCGGTGTAGAAGTAGTCGACCAGCCGGTCGCAGTCGTCGATCAGCGGCAGGGCCTGCAGGGTGCCCCGGCCGGGGGCCTCCAGGAGGCACAGTTCCCAGTCCTCGGGAAAGTGCTCCGCCCAGCCCCGGTAGAGCAGGTGTGAACCGCCGGCGTGGTGGAGCAGGAACAGGCGCGCCGCTGGGTCGCTCACCGGCCTAGGACGGATGAGCGGGGAAGCCGGCGTCTCGCCGCTGAGCTTCGAGGCGAGGAAGGCGTGCAGCTCCGTGAGCGTGGTGGCGCCACTGGCGGCCACGGCGTTCTCCGGGACGCCGTACGCGCTCTCCACGCGGGTCGAGATCTCCAGCATCAGCAGCGAGTCGATGTCGAGCTCGTGGGCGAAGTGCGCCCCGTCGGTGACCTCCTCGGGCTCGGTCTCCAGTACGCCGGCTATCAGGGCGCGGAGATCCTCGATGGTCACGCTCGTCGTGGTCATGGGTGTTGTCCTCGTTCCTGCGTGTATGGGCGAGTGGCCGGCGACGGGGTCAGCAGCAGGGCGGCCGTCGCGTCGTGGCGAGGCCCTCCGGCCGTGGCGAGGACGTTCCCGGTGGCGCCGCCCTCCAGATGGGCAGCCGCAGCAGCGCACTGCAGGACGCCGAGCGCCCCGGACAGCGGGCCCAGCTGGGATTCCAGGTCGATCCGGCGCGTGGCTGCGAGCAGATGGCCCTCCCCGGCGCCCGCGGCGCCCGCCTCGTCCGCGAGCCACAGCCCGACGGGTTCCGCCTCGGTGACGCCGGCGAAGACCAGTGCCGCGGCGAGGTTCCGGGCCCGTGCATAGCCGGTGATCGTGGCGCGGGGCCGTGCGCCGCGGGAGGCGGCTGCGTCCGCGGGTTCCAGTACGACCGCGACCGCCGCGTCGGTGGACTGCTCGCCGAGGACCTTCGTCACCACGTCGTTGGCTGGTTCGACGCCGACGACGACGGCGGCTTCGGCGCGCCCGACCACGATGAGGTTCCGGGCCCAGGCCAGGGCGTCCAGTCCGCTTGTGACGCCGTTGCAGACGGTGAGGTTGGGGCCGCGCAGCCTGTAGCGGATGGCCACCCAGCCGGCGATGACGTTGCTTGACGTCTGGGGCAGGTCCAGGGGGCTGAGGCCCATGACGCCTGCTGTGGCGATGGTGTCGGTGGCTCCGCAGACGCTGTCCGCGTTGCCCAGGTTGGTGCTGACCACGACGGCGGTCGAGTCAGCCGCGCCCGTGAACTCGGTGTCGGCGTCGGTCAGACCCGCGTCCCGGAGGGCGAACTCGGCCGCGCGCAGGGCCAGCCGGGAGGCACGGTCCTTGTGGCGCAGTTCGCGTCCGCTGAGTCCGGTGGCCGGGTCGAAGCCGCCCTCCCCCGGCAGGGGTCCGAGGAGGTCGGCGTAAGTCGCGACTCCGGGGAGCGCCAGTCCGATGCCCGTGACGACGACCTCCCGGGCGCTCGGGTTCCTCATGTGCGCGGTGCTCGTCGAATTCATCGGGCTGCCTCCACAATCGCGACGGCGTTGATCCCTCCGAAGCCGAACGCGTCGATCTGAGCGATGGCCAGGTCGCCGACTGCGGGGGAGCCCTGCACCAGGCCCAGTCCTGCGGCCTCGGAGATCGGATCGGCGAGTCCCAGGACCGGGGGTACCGTCCCTTCCTTCATGGCGAGCACCGCCATGACGAGGCTGAGCAGTCCCGAGCCGCCCATGGTGTGGCCGGTCATCGCCTTGATGGCGGTCATCCGCGGACCGGGTCCGGCGCCCTGGAAGATGCGGCTCAGGACGCTCGACTCCGTCTGGTCGTTGCGGGGGGTGCCGCTGCCGTGCAGCATCACCAGGTCGATGTCCTGCGCCCGCACCCCTGCTCTGCTGTAGGCGTCCCGCACGGCGCGGGTGATGCCGTCGGGGTCGGGCGCGGTGGCGTGGTGGGCGTCGCAGTTCATGGACACGCCGCGCACCCGGGCGTGGACGGGCCCGTTCCCGGTGCCGGCGCGCTGGACGACGACGGCCGCCGCGCCCTCCCCCATCAGCATGCCCTTGTGGGTGGCGTCGAAGGGGCGCAGCGCGTCGGGGAGGCCGTTCTGCACCCGGTCGAGCGTGCCGAAGCCGCTCTCGGTGGCGGCGTCGGTGCCCGCGACGACGACCGTGTCGGCCAGGCCGAGGTCGATCACGTCGGTGGCCATGCCGAGCGCGTACAGCGAGGCTGAGCAGGCGTTGGCGAAGGTGTACGTGGCGGACGCCCCGAAGGCCGCCTGCAAGGCGGTGCCGAAGTGCATGTCCTCGAGAGCGACTTCCGCGTCGTCGCGCCACCACAGTTCGAGGCTGCGCTGCTCGCGCATGGTCGTCCCGACCAGCACGGGCACCTGGGCCAGGTCCTGGCCCAGGCCTGCGTCGGCGGCCGCCTGGCGGACGACCGTGGTGAGCCAGCGGGTGGCGCGCCGCGGTATGTCGCCACCCTCGGGCCGGTCGTCGATCTCGTAGGCGTGGGCCGCCCTGTACTTGTCCGGGTCGAACGCCTGCAGGGGCGTGCGGCTCTCCTGGCCCGCGCACAGCGCGGCGAAGATCTCCCGGGGGCTGGCGCCGACGTTGGCGATGGCCGCCATACCCGTAATGTCCCAGGTCACGGTCGGGTGGCCGCCTTCCTCAGCTCGAAGGCGGCCACCTTGCCGGTCGACGTGGTCGGGAGCTCGTCGAGGAACTCCAGACGGGCGGGCCGCTTGTAGGCGGCGAGACCGCCACGGATCGCGGCGGTCACCGCGCGCCGCACCACGGCCTCGTCGGATCCCGGCCGGGCCACCAGGTACGCCACGGCCTGCTCCAGGCCGTCGGCGTCGCGGCCGCCGACCACCACGCAGTCCTGGACCCCTTCGACACCGCGGACGACGCTCTCGATCTCGCTGGGCACCACCTTGTAGCCGCCCAGGTTGAGCACGTCATCGGCGCGGCACAGATGGGTGAACGTGCCGTCCGGCGCACGGCGCACCACGTCGCCGGTGTAGGCGCCGCCGCCGGCGAAGGTGACCGCTGCGGCCTCCGGCCGGCCGATGTAGCCCAGGGCGACGGTCGGGCCGGCGATGTGCAGCCTGCCCTCCTCCCCATCGGCGACGGGCGTGCCGTCCGCGGCGCGGACGGTCACGGTGATCCCGGGCACCGGGACCCCGAAGGTCCCCGGACGGTCCTCCCCCGGTGGCGTGCCGACGACGATGTAGAGGACCTCGGTCGCGCCGAGGCCATTGAGCAGCTCGGCCTGGAAGGCCGTGCGGATCCGCTCGCTGAGCGGACCGGGCAGGTTCTCGCCCGCCGCCACGCACAGCCGCACGGAGTCGGGGGCGAGCGCCAGCCCAGCGTTCAGCAGCGCCGCGTACAGCCGGGGGACGGAGAAAAGCACGGTGGGCCGGTGGTGCTGCAGCGCGGCGGCGAGTGAGTGAACGTCGACCGTGCCGCGGATGAGCGCGACGCGGGAGCCGGCCGCCAGAGGGCACAGGAGGGAGCTGCCGAAGCCATAACCGAAGGACATCCGGGCGCTGGACAGCACGGTGTCCTCGGGCGTCAGCGCCAGCACCGTGCCGATGCCGTCGGCCATGGCCGCGATCGCACCCGCCGAGTGCCGCACGCCCTTGGGCATGCCGGTGCTTCCCGAGGTGTACTGCACCAGCGCCTCACGCCCCGCACTCCACGCGGCCGCAGGGCCGGCCTCCTCCGGGCGCCGTGCGGGGCCGGCCTCGGCCGTCGCCAGGCCGGCGCGGACGTCCGCGCCGGCAAACCGGGGTGTCGTCGCGAACAGCTCCTCCAGGGCGCGCTGCCGCATGGGAGCTGTGTCCAGGTGCACCACCGCGGCGGCGCAGTCTGCGGCGACGTAGCGGACTTCGTCGTCCGTGAGCACCGGGCTGATCACCACGGGGACGCAGCCGTGCCACCACAGGCCCAGGACGGCGACCACGGTCGCCACGGAATCATCGGCGACCAGGAGGCCGCGGGCGCCCTCGGGAATGCCCGCTGCACTGAGGGCGCCCGCGTACCCGCGTGCTGCCTCCAGGAGGCCCGCGTAGGTGATCTCCCCGGCCTCGGGGTCGAGGTAGCTGGCCCTTTCGCCCAGGCCTGCCGAGACATGACCCGCCACCAGGACGTCGATCAGGTCGACCCCCTGGTGGCCCGTCGCCCGCCCGCCGAGCACGGCCACCGCGGCGTCCAGGCTGGTGAGGGCTGCCGCCTCCTCCGCGGACAGGGCTCCGAACTGGCGCTCGATCGCGACCACGATCTCGACCTTCTCCAAGGAGCTCATGCCGAGTTCCTCGTAGAACAGGGCACCGGACTCGATTGCTGCCTCTTCCACCTCAAGGACAGACGCCACGATCGCTCGCAGCCTGTCGGGCACTATGTCGATGGGTTCCACCGGCGAGGGTCCTTTCCGAATCTTCGAAGCCGAGAAGCGGGATCTGGGTGGACAGAGAGGATGAGTCGGAGGCCTGCACCCGGAGCCGCTCCGTTCGCCGAACCCCCCGATTCGATCCAGTCGGGGAAGCGGGAACGGGGTGTGTTCCTGCAGCCCTCAACGGGTGTGCTCAGGAACCGAGGCCCACCTCACAGGGGAACAGGACAGACACGCCCTGGGGCTCCTCCGTGAAGATGACCCTCTTGGAAAGCGCGGACATGAATCCGAGCTCGAAGATGGTGCCTTTTCCGACGCGACCGCCGGGGTTGCATACGACAACAGCGTCGGCTTGCCGAAACGCGTCCATGTGCACGTACTTGTGCCGCCATGTGTCGCGGTGGTTCTTCAGCAGGTCCTGGTAGTCGAAGAGGATGAAGTCGGTGCCCTCGGTTTCCGGCTTGATCCTGGTGCTGCGAGGGCTGAGCACGACGGTGCCGCTCCCGCGCAGCCGGGCGATGGTGTCCTCGATGTGCCCCAGGGAACTCTGGAAGCTTCCGCAGACGACGGCCGTCCGGAACTCCCGCCGGGTCAGGCCTTCCACCATGTCGTTCGAACCGCACGCGGCCATGCCCGTGTCCAGGTAGAACCGCTCCAGCTCGGCCCCGACGATGTTGAAGTAGAGGCCGGTGTCGACGTAGACGCTGTTGACCAGCGTGTCCGCTTCCGGCTGCGGGAGCTGCTGGAAGACCCCCGTGGCGTGCACTCGCGTGCTCTTGTTGTCAACGACCTCGGTGAACTCCTTGAGCCCGGCGCAGAACTCGCCGACGCTGTCCGCCACCGCATCGCCGGCGAGGCCGGCTCCGAACGGGAGCCGCTCCCTTTTGAGCAGGTCCAGCTCGCCGCCCTGGAAGCGGTACACGCTCACTCGTTCCGAGTCGAAGTGGACCAGGACCCTGCCTTCTGCCACCACTGTGCTGTTCTCCTTCTTCACGATCCGGCACGTTGGGAGCCCTCGGCCTTGGGGGAATCACCGAGAGGTGCGCTGCGAAGGGCGCCACGGCTAATCGCCTTCTCCACGCAGAGCACTGAGGTATTTTTCGGCGAATTCTTCCTTTCTTCCCCCGTTGTATTGCGTGATGAAGCGCGGGTGCTCCAAGGGCACGATCTTTTGAAAAAAGCGCTGACCCTCGTTCGCCTTCGAGAGGAACGAGAAGTTCTCGCCGCTGCCGATGCAGTAGCACACCGAGGCGTCGATTCCGAATTCCAGCTGGCGCTCCAGGGCTTTCACGAGGAAAGATTGCAGGATTTCCAGCAGTTTCTTGTTCTCATAGTAGTTGCAATTGATCTCCCTTCCCTGGGGGCTCGTTCTCACCAGGCCGAGAGGGCAGACAAAGCTCATGACGAAGGCGGCATAGAACGTTTCGCGGCCCCCGTAGCGCCTGATGACGTCGTGCAGGAATCCGGCGGAGGGCCGGCTCACCGCATAGCCTTCGACATCGACTCCCGTTTCGCTTTCGAGGAGCTTGCCGTCCTCGAACGGGACCCCGGTGACGGCCGTTCCCCGTCGCGCGGGCGAGCTCCCCAGCACCAGGCGGCGCGGCCTGTCGTCGTCGTAGTACTTACGGTAGAACGCAGTCGTCACCTCGTGGACGCGCTCCTTCTGGGGGCCGCTGAACGGGTTGATGACCGCGAATCCGGGCGGCAGTTCAAGCGTCGTCTCCGCGAGTTCCTCGTTGAACTGCAGGATCCGATCGGCAACGGTCGTTTGCCCGTTCAATGCAGAAGTCCTTCCTTCACGCTGGTCACTCCAGGGCGACCGGTCGCCCCTGCTGTCGGCGCCCCAGCCTTCCCGCGGAACTGGTGGGGCGTCGCGACCGCGGCCGGCCAGAGGGCGGTGGCAACGTT
The DNA here is from genome assembly GCF_042894785.1 of Streptomyces sp. NPDC001502. NCBI lineage: Bacteria > Bacillati > Actinomycetota > Actinomycetes > Kitasatosporales > Streptomycetaceae > Streptomyces > Streptomyces sp. NPDC001502. Next base: position 34,054 of record NZ_JBIAVW010000031.1, on the reverse strand, counting down.
AGGCAGCGACCGCCGACAGGTAAATCTCGGTACTTGTTGGAAACATTCGGACATCTTTGAATCCAACGGCGTCGAGCTCCGCGCCAATCAAATTGGCGGTGTCCATCCCGCGGTAGAGGTCGACGAATTCAGTGCCGGGAATAATCAGTCCCGGCACGACGCAGCCCCGCTGAGTATACAGAAATCCGTTGGCCACGGAGACGATAATCACAGCACCGGGCTTCAGTACTCTGTGCGCCTCTGAGGCTGCTGCGGACGTGTCGAAGAATGACGAGTTGTACGTCCTCAATGAGGCATACAGATCAAAACTGTTCTCCGGCAGGGCGGACAGGTCTTCGGCGCTGGAGACGACGGTTCTCGACGAGGGAATGCGTCCACTTATGCTTGCAAGCCCGCTTTCTGCGATGTCGGCAAAGGTGATCTGCGGGCAGTCTGAAAACAAGGCTGCTGCTTCGTGGCCGGCGCCCACGCCGACGTTGAGGATGTTGACGGCGGACAGAGACCGTGTGGACGACCTCCTGTAGACCGACATGAAGTCGTCGACCCACCTCACGTTGGCGGCACGAGCGTCGTACGCGTAGTCATAGGTGCCGTACTTCACATTGAACGCTTCGGCCAGTGCGTCGCCTACGGCGCGATCAGCCTCTTTGTACTCGATCCCGTACCTCTGGCAGATGAGAGAGGCGAGGGCAACCCTCCCCCTGTTCGCGTTGACGTCACTCCTGGACAGCGCTAACCCCATCGACCTCAGCCCAGTGGACACGGCTTCGCTGATGCGATGCGTGGAGTAGTGGGGGTTGCACTCGATGCTTTGCTCGCTCGCCGCGTAGAGGTCTCGGTTCTGCTCCAGGATCTCGCACTGCAAACCGTCGGGGAAGCGGAGTACATGTCCTCGCTCAGTGGCGGGATCGCCATCGAGGTAACTCGTCAGCGCGGGGTCCGGCAGACCGATGTACACCCTGTCGATCCGCACTCCCGTCAAGAGCTCGGCCAGCTCGAACGACCCGGCCGCCGACAGGGTGTTGATCGTCAGATAGACGCTGTGCGCGCTGGATATTCCGAGTTCTTGAACCCTGCGTCGCAGAACGCGGAACCAGGATGCGCCGTGCACTTCGCCCTCGAAGGCGGAGCAGATCAACTGGCCGTGTTCAGAAACGAGCGCAGCGCCGACCCGCCGACCTGGCTGCGACGCCCCTAGTGCGACGCCAATGGCGTACTTCATCCAGTGGGTGCTGTCTGGGCTCATGTAGGCCTTCATTTCTCACCTTACGCGGCACGCACGGGGCGTCATCGCTTCTCAGGGACGTGGGCAGACCGGTCCGGTCCGGGGATACACGGCACGGACGCCGCCCCTGAGCGGAACTGGCCGACCTCCACCAGCTCAGCGCGCAAGGCCGCGTACGCCGCGTCGACGAACTCGTAGTCCTGTGCGCTCAGCCCGGTCCGGAAGCCCTGGTAGTTCACGGCCACCTGGTGTGAACTGGTGAACCCGGCCAGAACGATCGAGTCCGGGCAGCGCATGAGGCAGTAGTGGAGGGCGACCCGGGCGAGGTCGTGCGGGGTGGACCCGAACCGGTCCCGCAAGGGCTGCAGGCCTCGCTGGACGGCCTCCAGAACCAGCACCGTGATGCGGGAGCGGACGTCGCCGGGGCCGAAGGCCGTTCCCGGAAGGTGCTTGCCGGTGAGCAGGCCCAGGCCCAGCGGCTCGGTGATCATGGTGGTGACGCCGTGGCGACGGGCGAAGCCGAAGATGTCCTCGTCCTCTTCGCTGTCGGCGGGCCCGTGTTCAGGTAGTGGCTGGCTGAGGGGGCTGAAGGGGGTGGTGATGACCTTGGGGTCGAACTGCTGGACGAGGAACGCGAATCGGGCCGCGCTTACCTGGTGGCGGTCGCCCGAGGTCTCGGCACCTGCCGCCAGCCGGTTCGGCGCCCTCATCCCGAGCGCCTTGACCCTGCCAAGGCTACGCAGGGCCTCCAGCGTCTCCCGTGCCTCTTGGAGGTACTGGTCGCGTGGGCCGAAGTCGGTGTGGTGCAGTGTCAGGACATCCAGCGATTCCACGCCGAGGTTCTCGAGGCTCTGCTCCACTTGCCCGTGCAGGTTGAGGGAGCGGTAGGCGTGGATGCTGGTGCCCCTGAAGGCCCCGACCGTGCTGGTGATGCTGATGCTTTCGCGGGGCACCTGGGCAAGCATGCGGCCCAGCAGCCTTTGGGAGTTCCCGAGACCGTAGACGTCCGCGGTGTCGAAGACAGTTGCTCCTTCTTCGCGGGCTCGCAGGAGGGCATCAACGGCGCAGTCGTCGTCCACAGGGGCCCATCCCACGGCGTGGCCCAGGTTGGTTGCCGGTCCCCCGATGGGCCGGCAACCGACGCCGAGAGGGTGCTCGTCCCATCCGGCGACCAGGCGTCGCCGGGGCAGGTGTGAAGCGGTCACGACGGGGCTCGCTCTCATCGCGAAGGACAGGGCGCCGGCTCGGCTCGCCGTGGTGCAGCAAGCGATGAGGCAGTCGTCCCGGGAATCTGGAGAGAAGTGGGGCGGAGCGCGGCTCTTCAGCCCTGCTCTCACCGTCGCACTTGTCCGAACGGGAAATCCAGCTGCCCACCGGCTCATATCGGGGGTCATTCCCACGAGGAGACGACCTGCCTACCAGCAATTGGCCCGAAAATGCCCAGTTTTAGGGCTGCTCGCCAGGTAGTGGAAGGCGGAACTGAATGACCCTCGATATGAGCCCCCGCGCCTCTGGCCCGACCGATGGCGGCAGGGCAGGCTGGTGATTCGACGTGCCGGGGCGTCGCCCCTGTCAAGCAGATGGAGGCACCCCCCATGAGCACAGCAGCCCGGCTCGCGGCGCCCGTGTCCAAGGGCGACCGGATCGGCATCGTCACCCTCTCCGCCCCGGAACCCGCCGCCCAGTCGGACGTCTTCGCCCGCGGCGTCCAGGCACTCGCCGGCCTCGGCTACGAGCCCGTCGTGGGGGCCCACGCCACCGGCCGGTCCGGATACCGCGCGGGGACCGCCGACGAGCTCCTGGACGACTTCCACCAGATGATCGCCGACCCGTCGATCGCCGCCATCATGTGCGCGGGCGCAGGAAGAAGCTCCGACCGACTCCTCGTGGGCCTCGACCTCCCGCTGATCGCCATGAACCCGAAGCTGATCGTCGGCGTGAGCGACCCCAGCCTCCTGCTGACCGCGATCACCTCACCCACCGGCCTCGTCACCCTTCACGGGCCGTCGGTGATGTGGGACCTTGCCGACCCGGACGCACCCTCGGAGACAGCCGAGCACTTCACCGCGATGCTCTCCGGCCAGAGCACCGCCGCCCGGGTCGATACGCCACTGACCTGGGCCCGACCGGGCAGCGCCGAAGGACCACTGATCGCCGGCTGCCTCTCCTCGCTGCGCTGCCTGCTCGGCACCCCTTGGGAGCCCCGATGGAACGGCGTGATCCTGGCGGTCGAGGATGCCTTCAAGCCCACGGACCTCCTCGACCAGACCTTCACCCATTTCCGGGACGCCGGAGTTCTCGACAAGATCGCTGGCCTGGTCGTCGGGGAGAGCGTTGGCTGCGAGCCCACCGCGGGCATCACGGTTGGCGACATGATCGAGGACCTGAGCCGCGAGTACGGCTGGCCCCTCGCCCAAGGCCTTCCGTACGGGCACACCCCGCGCAAGTTCACCCTTCCCGTCGGCGCCATGCTGCGGATGGACTCTTCCGCCGAGCACCCGCTCACCTTCGTCTCGCCCTGGGTTACCGCACCATGAAGCGGCGGCTCATAGTCCTGCAGCCGCAGTCGCCATGCCGTACCCGCTCGCGGCGCCCGTCCCTCTCCAGCGGGCTTCTTACACCTCGCGCCGACGCGGCTGGAGCGGTTCTGGAACCTCGTCGGGTCGGTGGATGCGCTCTCCCGCCGGAGTCAAAGGAGACCGCTGGAGCAGCCCGCCGCGGAGCCGCAGGGCCCGTGGGGGAACTCGGGTCAGCCGGTGGTGTTGTGCTGCGTGTCCGCGACCTGCCCCAACCAGGGCACCGCCTCGCCGCGGCAGGACTGGTTGACCGGAGTGAGACCTTCGCCATCGGGCTCGTCGAGCGCCGGAATGTTGACGCCCATCCAGGTGTCGCCGTAGTCGTAGGCCGCGATGTGGGTGCCGCAGTTGGCGCAGAATCCGCGCTTGGTCTTGCCCGGGTACGTGTCGTACCAGGTCGGCTCGCCTCCCTCTCCGGTCCATTCGAAGCCGTCGAGGGGGAATGCGACCCACGACATCATCGGGGCCCCGCCGCGCTTCTTACAGTCCCGGCAGCTACAGGTATGGGGGTAGTCCGGACCCCCCTTGGCTTCGAACCGGATCCGCCCGCAGTCCTTGTGGCACCCACCGGAGCGGTGCGCGGCGACGGTGTCGGAGGTAGCGCTCAACTCAGTTCATCTCCCCTGCCTGGCAATCGAGTTCAGTCCGACAGCTTGTCATCTGGCTGCGGCCGGCAGCGGTCCGTGCCACCTTCCGTCGAATGCGAACATACGTCCGGCGCTCGATACCGCGTTGAAGGTCGCAACCGATTTTCGGTGGCCCACCCCCGCAGCGGTCATTTCCGGCCAACCTCGCACGGCCGTCGGTCCGGCAGGTCCCGCGGCCGCCGGAAACGATCACGGGCGGCGCCTGGGAGGCGGGCTCGACGAGGTAGGCCAGATCCGGCTGCTCCGACTCGGAGCCTGCGCTCTACTCGCCCCTCCAGTTCAAGCACCTCCCGTCTCGCCTCAGCCCGTCGCGCACGCGGGCTTCCTCGCCATGCGCCGGAGGGTGGCTGAACCGCCTGTCCAGCACGTCGACCTGAAGAGGAGCCAGCCGATGCCGAGGAGCCGCCTGGGCGGTAGAGCCTGATCCCATCACCTGCCCCGCTGCCGCAGGCCGGGCGGGGCCATTGGCAGGCCGCCCCCGGCGAATCGCCCACCTGATCGAGATCTGCGGGGCAGCGCAAGCCCCTGATCGGGTGCCACGGCCCGGCAACCACTCGAACGCGTGAGTTCAAAAGCCATCCGACAAGCCGCTCCTGCCCGAGACGCGAGATCCGCATTCGCGTTCGAGACATTCGCCCTTCCGAGGCCGTTACGGCCGTCGATTCGAGGCGTTCTTGGAGCACCAGTGCCATCCAGCCGCCCAGATGGAGGACACGTGAACGCCGAACCCGCTCCCGCCTACCGCTCTCTCAAATTCGAACAGCGGCGGGGCTTCTCGCCCACCTCCCAGTCCCGGGAACCCCATCAGCCCGACAACTGCGCGCGCGGCGCGGCACGACGGGATACGAGGTGCACAGCATGAGCGAGAGCGCTGATACAGCGGCCGGGAATGTACCCGGCCCGCGGTCCACCGAGCTGCCGCTGCCTCCGGCGACGATGCCGGCAGGGCCGGAGGACGGGGACATGACCGAGGGCCTGGAGGAGGCGTACTGGTCGGTTCATGACGGCGCCGCCGCTAGCGCCACCGTGCGTCAGGTCCTGGCCCGGCTGCCCAAGATCACCGCCGTCATCGGCCGGCTGGCCTGGCAGGCGGACCGCCGCTCGACCCTCATGGCCGTCCTCTGCCAGCTGGGCTCGGCGGCCATGGCCGCCTTTGGACTGATCGCTTCGGTCAAGGTCCTCCAGCACCTCTTCGCGGAAGGTCCCACGCCCGACCGCGTGCGCGCCGCGATCCCCCAGATCCTTGCCGTTGCGGGCTTCCTCGCGGCGCGGGCCCTGCTGGAGGCAGCCGTCGCGGTGGCCCAGGCACGCGTCACTCCCAAGATCCGCACCGCCCTCGAGTGCGAGTTCCTCCACCTCACCGCGCACGTGCGCCTCGAGGCGGTCGAGGATCCCGACTGGCACGATGAGGTCCACCGCGCCAACGACCGCGGGCTGTTCTACGCGCGGATGATCGTCGGACAGGTCGTCTCCCTCGCCTCCGCGGCCCTGGGACTGATCGGTACCGCCGGCGTGCTCGGTGTCCTGCACCCCGCGCTCTTACCCCTCCTGCTGCTGTCGGTCCTGCCGGTGGGCGCGGCCGCCGTGCGCAGCGCACGGGCCCGGTTCAACTCCTTCAAGCGGTGGAACGCACTGCAGCGCCGGGTCCGGGTGTTCTCCTGGCTGCTGCTCGACGTGGACGCGGCCGCCGAGCTGCGCTCCGACACGGCCCAGGGCGCGCTGCTCGACGAGCACCGCCGCCTGACCACCCGAATCGCCGAGGAGGACACCCGGCTCGGCGTGAGCTCCGCCGTGCTCAACCTCGCCGGCCGTACCGTCGGAGGGATCGGGACCGGCATCACGTACGCGGCGCTGGCCGGGATGCTGATCGCCGGCTGGCTGCCCCTGGCCGCCGGGGCCGGGGCCGTCCTGGCGATCCAGGCGGGCCGCGCCTCCCTGACCCAGCTCATCGAGGTCGGACACCTCGTGTACGAGCATGCCTTGTGGGTCGATGATCTCCTCGCGGTCCAGGAGCGCAGCCGCCGCCTCCTGCCGCGGGCATCCGGGGTGCGGGCACCGGAGGAGGTGCAGGAAATCGTCGTTCAGGACGTCCACTTCAGCTATCCCGGCAAGGACACCCCGGCACTGAACGGGGTCTCCTTCACCCTGCGTGCCGGGGAGACGGTGGCGTTCGTCGGCCTGAACGGGTCCGGTAAGTCGACCTGCGCGAAGCTCCTGGCGGGCCTGTACGAGGCGCGGCAGGGCAGCGTGAGGTGGGATGGCGTCGACGTGCGGGAGATGGATGCCCAGTCCTTGCACGAGCGAGTCGCCTGCGTTCTGCAAGAACCGGTCCGGTACCCCTTCAGTGCTCTGGCCAACATCACCGCCGGGGTCGGCAGTCTGACCGAGGCCGATCCGGAGCGGGTCATGGCCGCCGCTCGGGCTTCGGGTGCCGACAAGGTGATCGCCGCGCTCCCCGGGCAGTGGCAGGCGACGCTGTCCAAGCGGTTCAAGAAGGGCCGCCAGCTCTCCGGCGGGGAGTGGGCCAAGATGGCCGTCGCCCGCGGCCTGTACCAGTTGGCGGTTCTGGTTCTCCTGGATGAGCCCACGGCCAGCATGGACCCGCCGTCCGAGCACGCCGTGTACGAGGCCGTGCTGCGCGGCCGGTTGCGCAAGGACCAGATCACGGTGCTGATCTCCCACCGACTCGCCAGCGTCGTCGACTGCGACCGGATCCTCGTCTTCGACAGCGGCCGCATCGTTGAGTCCGGCTCCCACACCGAGCTCATGGCCCTCGGCAGGGACTACGCCGCGATGTTCACCCTTCAGGCCAGCGGCTACCACCCCGGCACCAGCACCATCGACGAGGCAGCCCGGTGAACGCCTCCCCCATCACGACCACGCACTCCACCCCCACCGAAGGCGAGAAGCCCTCCGTGCCACCCAGCCACGCCCACATCCGCAAGACCGTCGAGGCGTATCTCGCCAACCACCCCGACGAGCGGGACACCCTGGTCGGGCTCCTGTCCGCTCTGGACCACCCCGACCCGACCAGCCGCACCACCCTGCCCGGCCACGTCACGTGCAGCGCAGTTGTTATCGACCGCAACCGCCATGTCCTGCACATTCTTCACCGGGTGACCGGGCTGTTTCTCGTTCCGGGCGGCCACATCGAGCCCGGTGACCGTTCCCTGCTCGCCGCGGCGCTGCGCGAGCTCTCGGAAGAGGCCGGGATCCCGGCCGACGCCCTCACCCTGACTCCTCACGCCCTCGGCGCACCGATCGACATCGACGTCCACGACATCGACGCCAACCCGGCCAAGGGCGAGCGGGCCCACCGGCACTACGACTTCCGCTACGCCTTCTACCTCGCCGACGAGCAGCCGCCGGAGATCGTCCTGCAGGACCAGGAAGTATCCGGCTCCCGCTGGGTGCCGATCACCGACATCACCTCGCTGACCCTGCGCGCCAAGCTCATCGACGAGGGACTCGACGGCCAGCCGGAGCCAGTGAACGCCTCCGCGTTGATCCACAACGGGGCCGGGTCCTACCTGCTGCATCTACGCGATGACGTTCCAGGAATCTGGCAACCATGGTCCATGGCCCTGATCGGGGGCGGCCGCCAACGGGGCGACCAAACCCTTGAGGGCACCCTGCGCCGTGAACTGTCCGAGGAGGTCCCCGGGCTGCGTCTGGAGGCTGTGGAGCCGTACGCCGTGGAGGAGGCCATCAGCATCGACGGGCTGCGCGTGCCCATCAGCGTGTTCAGCGTCGAGTGGAACGGCAACCCCGACCAGCTCGAACTCCGTGAGGGCGTCCTGCTGTGCTGGTTCAAGCCCGACCAGCTCGACAGGCTGCGCCTGAGCCCCGGACTCGCCGACCTGATCCGCCGCCACGCGGCCGAGCACCCGGAAACGGCCCGGCCGGGTGAGGCAGCGCCGGTATGGGACGGGGGCAGCCGGACCGTGCTCAACGGCATCGGCGTCCACCTCCACCTGGAGGACGAGCACGGCCGTGTACTCCTCGGCCTGCGCCACCCGGACGTCACGTACGCGGGGAACGAGTGGCACTTCCTCGCCGGGAGGTGTGAGCAGGAGTCCGCGGTCACCTGCCTGGTGCGCGAAGCCCGCGAGGAAGCCGGGCTCGTCATCGACCCGGCGGACGTGAAGCTGGTGCACGTCGTGCACGTCGTCGACACCCCTGGCGGACAACCGCTGATGCAGATGGTCTTCCAGGCCGATCGCTGGGAGGGAATCCCCGAGCTCCGCGAGCCCGACAAGTGCCTGGCCTGGCAGTGGTGGGAGCGGGCGAACCTGCCGGAGCGGCTCGTCCCCTACACCCGCGCGGCCATCGATGGAATCACCGCCGGCCGCCACTACACCGAGCTGGGGTGGGACCGATGACCGCGGGCGGGAGCCCCGGCCGCCGCAGCCACCGGGCACGTCGATGCTCTGGCTGCGGGCACAGGTCCCAGCGCCCGGCCCGATGTGTTCGCCCGGAGAACGTAGAGGGGATGGTCCGTGACCACTGCTCATGACCCCTCCACCGCCTCCGCGTCGTTGTGGCGGCACCGCGATTTCCGCCGGTATCTGACCGGGCAGAGCGCGAGCGTTGCTGGCAGTTCGATCTCGACCGTGGCACTGTCGGTCCTGGCCGTGAACGGTCTGGACGCCACAACCAGCCAGGTGTCCGCGATCGCGTTCCTCGGCCAACTCCCCCCAGCCCTCCTCGCCTTGACCGCAGGGGCGTTCGCGGACCGGTACGCCAAACGCACACTCATGATCACCGGCGACCTGGTCAGCGCCGCCGCCCTCGCGACGGTCCCGGTAGCTGCGGCCACCGGGACGCTGACTCTGGGCCACCTCATGGCCGTCGCCACAGTGCAGGGAGCCGCCGGCGTGGTGCACGATGCGGCGGCGATCAGTCTGCTGCCCAGCCTGGTCGACCGGTCGCTGATCCAGCGCGGCAACAGCCGCGTCGGCGCATTGTTCGCGGTGTCCGCGACCGGCGGCAGTAGCCTCGGCGCGGCCCTGACCGCACTGCTCGGCCCGGCCCGCGCCCTGCTCGGCGACGTCGCGTCCTACCTGTTCAGTGCCTGGTGCACGGCCAGGATCCAGACCCGCGAGAGCGTGCCGCCGCCGGCCGCGCGGCGCCGGCTGCGCACGGAGATCGCGGAGGGCTGGCGGTACGTTCACGGCGACCACCGCCTGGCGGTCCTCACCTGGGTGAACGCGACCACATCACTGGCACTGGCCATCCTCAACACCCTATGGGCCCTGTACCTGCTGCGGACCTTGGAGATGGCCCCGACAGTGTTCGGTGTGGTGCTGGGCTTCGGGGCGCTCGGTGCGGCCGCCGGAGCCCTGTCCGCCCCGGCCATCGCGCGGCACGTCGGGCCCGGTCCGATGATGCTCGGCGCGCTCGCCCTCACCCCGCTGACGCAACTCCCGCTGCTCCTCGCCTCCCCTGGCACCGGCTGGGAGGTCACCATCGGCGCCACCCTGTTCGTCCAGCTCGCGTGCGCTGGCGCGGCCGGAACGACCCAGCGTTCGATCAGGCAGATGATCACCGACCGGAGCATGCAGGCCCGCATGCAGTCCGTGAGCACCTGCCTAACCTCCGGAGCACGGCCGCTGGGCGCACTGCTCGCCGGAGCTCTCGGCACCTGGGCCGGAGTCCGGCCCGCCCTTGTCACCGGTGCGTTGCTGCTCGTCGTCCCGTTCGTAGTCCTTGCTCGGTCTCCGCTGCGTGGCTTGCGGCAAATGCCCTCCGCCGCCCCTCCTGAGACTCCCGGAGCACCAGTTCCCGCACCCGGACCGGCGCCGACCGCAGAGGCCAACCGGGAACGCTCGATGGACGGAGGGACTCCATGACCGGGCAGACCAGCCAGAGCACAGGCCCGGCGCCCGCCGGCGCGGAGGTGAGCCTGGGCTCCGCGGCCAGCCGGGCGCGGATGGTGAACGGGTTGGAGGAGGCCGGCGACCTTACGGCCGGGCCGGTCCGGGACGCGCTGCTCGCGCTGGCGCGCGAGGTGCTGATGCCGCAGGCGTACGTGCGCCGCTCGGGCCCGGACGAGATGCCACCGGTCTGGGAGTTGTTGGACTGGACGCGGGCCGAGGATCGGGAGGAACTGCGGGAGCTGCTCCACAGCGGCGGCAGCGTGCCGGTCCAGCACGCCGGCGAGGCGATCCTCGGGCGGGTGCCGGGCCCCCGGTCGGGGGGTTCGATGACCGCGATGTCGAGCACCATGGGCATGACGGCACCCCTCCTCACCCTGCTGGACCTCAGTCCGGGCCAGCGGTTCCTCGACGTCGGCACGGGCGCCGGGGTCACCGCTGCGGTCGGCTGCTTCATCTGCGGCGACGCGGGCGTGGTCACCCTCGACATGGACGCGCACGCCGGTGACGCCGCACGCGTCCACCTCGCCGACCTCGGCTACCGTCCCGCGGTCGTCACGTGCGACGGCCAGGAGGGCTGGCCCGGCGGGGCGCCGTACGAGCGGATCCTCGTGTCCTTCGGCCTGCCGTATGTCCCGCCGGCGTTGATGGCGCAGCTCGCGCCCGGTGGCCGCGCGCTGATGACGGTGAGCGCGACCTCGCCGTCCTGGCCCGGCCTCGCCGTCATCACCAAGACCGCGGGCGGACGGGTGGAAGCCGAGCTGCGCGGGGTGGAGTTCGGGCACCGGGCGGGCGCCGGCTTCGACCAGGTCTTCCTGCCGGCAGCCTTCCGCAACCGGATCGCCACCGAGGAGGGCCGGTGGACGCAGATCAGCCGCCTGGAGCCGCCCCAGATCACCGACCGGGGCTTCTGGACGGCGTTGGGTGCACTGCGGCCGGGCCTCGTCCGGGACTTCGCCGCCGACGGCCTGACCATCGGTGCACCCGGCTGCGGATCGTGGATGCGGGCGCGCCCGGCCGGACACCACCGCTGGGAGGTCGCTGTGGCCGGCCCCCGCGACATCTGGGACGAGCTCCATACCGTCGCCGCCCCATGGCGTTCGGCTGGATCGCCCGCCGGCTACCGCATTCAGTTCGACGCCGACGGTACCCAGCGGGCGACCACCCGGTGCAACACCCTCACCTGGACGCTCCCCACCACGCGACCCACCCCCGGAGACCCCACATGACCAGCCGCTTCAGCGAACCGGCACCCGCCACCGGCCCGGGAGAGGCGCTCTTCGGGACGGCGGCCGCCGACTACTCCCGCTACCGGCCCGGCATCCCGGACGCCGCCGTATGCCTGCTCGCCGCGACCCTGCACGGCGTGTCCGCTCCCGCGCTCCTCGACCTCGGGACCGGCACCGGTCAGGTGCCGCGCGCCCTGCTTCCCGCGCTCCCGCGGCTCGCCCGCATCGACCTGGTCGACGTCAATCCGGCCATGCTCGACCAGGCCATGTCCGACCTCCAGCCCCTCCTCGGAGGCCGCACGGCCACCGCCTTCACCGGCCCCGCCCACACCTTCACCCCGCAACATGCCGATGACCGTGCCGATTTGATCACCTGCTGCCGGGCCTTCCATTGGATGGACCGCCCGGCCGTCCTGGAGATGGCTGACCGGGTGGCCGCACCGAACGGCGTCGTCGCCGTGATGGGCGACGGCAGCCTGTGGACCCACACCGCCGACTGGACCACCTCCCTGCGCGAGCTGATCCAGACCTACCTGGGCGAGCCCCGCCGGGCGGGAGCCACCGGCACCTACACGCAGCCTGCCCGCTCCTACGAGGACGACCTCGCAGGCTCCCCGTTCAGCGACGTGCACGAACACCGGTTCCCGGTCACCCGAGCCTGGCGGGTCGAGAGCGTCATCGGCTACCTCCGCAGTACCAGCTTCGCCCGGCCCGACCATTTCGCAGACCGGCGTCAGGAGTTCGAGGCCGAGGCCCGGCACCTGCTCGCCGCCCACGCCAAGGGCGGGATCTTGCGCGAGGACGCCGTCTTCACCGTCCTGACTGCCCGCCGACCGGGATGCGCCTCATGAGCGGCGAGCAGCGGCACCGCGTGCCGGTCGATGTCCACCTCATCTTGATCCGCGACACCGACAAGGGGCCCGAGGTCCTGCTCTCCCGACGTGCCGGAGACGTGTACGCCGCTGGCATGTGGCACCTCGTCTCGGGTCATATCGACGGCCCCCACGAGGACATGCTCACGGCCCTGATCCGGGAGGCCCATGAAGAGGCCGGGATCATCGTCGACCCGGCGCACGTCCACTACGCGCTCACCGTCCACCACCGTGGTCCTGGCGGGCGCAGCCGCGTGGGGGCATTCTTCGAGGTCAGCGTCTGGGAAGGCGTTCCGTCTGTCCGTGAGCCGGCCGTCTGCGATGCCATGGGCTGGTTTCCCCTGAACGCTCTGCCGGATCCGATGGTCGCCTACTGCCGCGCCGGGCTGGACACCTACCTGGCCGGGGAAACCGTGGCCATCCACTTCCAGGAGCCCGGGGACCCGATCGCCTACAACCCGGCCCTCGACCGTCGCCGCCCCCTCACCCACGCCCTCGGGCCAGCCGGACACCACGGGCCCGAGAACGCCGTGCGGGAGTTCGCGGAGCAGACCGTCGGACGCATCCGAACCTGTACGGACGCCTCCTGGCCCCGGCAGACCAGCCGCGTCTGGCGCGTCGACGGCGAGGAGGGCGGCGTCTGGTTCGTCAAGGTCCATCAAAACGACCGCTTCCACCACCGTGAAGTCGAGGCCCGCAGGAGTTGGGTCACCAGCTTGGGCGCGGCCGCACCTCGCCTGGTGGCCGCCGATCCGGCGCTGCGCTCCGTCGTGATCACCGCACTCACCGGCCGGCCTCTGCACGGCATGGCCCTGGACCCGGCGACCGAGGCACAGGTCCAGCAAGGTCTGGGCCGCCTCGCCGCCGCCCTGCACCGCGCTGCTCCCGAACAGCCCGCCGGCTCCTCCCCGGCCCTGGGCAAGGTCGAGCGGCACCTGAAAGCGGCCGGACCGTACCTGGCCGTCGGCGACGAGGATCTGGTCCTCGCCCTGGCCCGCGTGTACGCGGACCTGCCCGCGCCTTCCGCAGTGCCGACACACGGGGATCTGCAGTACCGCAACGTCCTGATCGGAGAAGACGGCGGGCCGCGACTGCTGGATTTCGAGCGCTCCGAATACGCCAGCGCCACCCGGGACATGGTGCGGCTCTCCGACACCTGGACCGGCCGAGACGACCTCCGGGCCGCATTCCTGAAGGGTTACGGCCGACTGCTCGACCCGGACGAGGAGCTGCGCCTTGACTGCGAGGCGGCCTTCGACGCGGTCTCCGGCATCGCGTACAGCATGGCCCACGGCGACCCCGAGGTCACCGAACGCGGCCGCCTTACCCTGCTGCGCCTCCACACCGCCCGCCGCGTCTAACCCCGCTCAGCACCGTATTCGAGGAAGGAGCACGGTATGGCCCAGCCCCGCCTGGCCACTCCCGCCGACGCGGCGGAGATCTCCCGCCTGCGCTCGGAGAACATCCTGTCCGAGCCGCTGGATACGCTCTGGCTGGCCCAGTGCACCGACCAGCTGACCGTACGGCTCGCACCCGGAGGTGACGCGCGCGCCTACGTGGTCGAAGCCGTCGAGGGCCGTCTGGCCAGCTGCGCACTCGGGCTCGTCCACGCGGTCCTGCCCGCCCCCAAGTACCCCAAGGGGCTGGCCGTACGGATCCACGCGGTGGCCACCGACCCCGAGTACCGGCGCCGTGGCTACGCCAAGGCCGCGCTCGCCGCGCTCCTGGATCACCTGGAAGCCGAGGGGGTCACGCTCTACGAGCTGTACGCGAGCGAGGGCTCCGCCCCGCTCTACGCAGGGCTCGGTTTCGCGAGTGATCGGGCGCTGATGCGTATGACGCGTTTCCCCGCCCTGTCCGACGGGAGGACGCCGTGAGCGGGACATGGATGCCTCCAGAGGAGTTCGCCGCGACGCTCCCCAAGGCGACGGTCTTCGGCGCGATCTTCTTCACCGACGAGGCCGACCGCCCCGTCCATCTCCGCGCCACCTACACCACCACCCATCCGTGGCAGTGGCCGGGCGGGATCGCGGAAGCCGGGGAACGGCCGTGGCAGACCGCGGTGCGCGAATGCCGTGAGGAGACCGGGCTGGAGATGGCCGGACCGCCGCGGCTGCTCGCCGCTGTCTTCGGACTGCCCGGAGCGGCATGGCCACTGAACACGGTCGGGTTCGTGTTCGACGGTGGCCGGCTCACCTCGGCGGAGCTCGAAGGGATCGTGCTGGACCCGGCCGAGCATGGCGAGGTCCGGGCGCTTGCAGTAGCCGACTGGGAACCGCTCATGCCCGGCCGGGACTTCACCCGCCTCCAAGCGGTCGTGGCGGCCCGGGAGTCGGGCGTGCCCGTGTACTTCGATGCCTGGGACTGGGAGGCGTAGATGAGCGTCGTGCTGATGTCCGATCCGAAGGTGGCCGCGATCCCCGTGGCCGACAACGGCGAGCGGCTGATCGACATTCGCGCCGGCGAGCACTTCCTGGTCGACGACCGTCGCTGCGACACGGCAGGCGCCTTCTCCCTGCTCCGCTCCGGCGTCGTGGACCGGATCCTGCACGCCCAGGAGGTGCTGCCGGACGGACTGCGCCTCCTACTCGTCGAGGGGTACCGGCCGCCAGACCTGCAAAAGCAGTACTTCCAGCAGTACACCGATCAGCTCCGGGCGGCCTACCCGTCCTGGACGGAGGAGGAACTCCGGGCCGGGGCGAGCCGGTACGTCTCACCTCCGGAGATCGCCCCGCACAGTGCGGGCGCGGCCATCGACCTGACCCTCGTCGACGCGGAGGGCTCCGAGCTGGACATGGGCACCCGCGTCAATGCAACCCCTGAGGAGAGCGCGGGCGCCTGTTACACGCTGTCCGACACCATCACCCGCCAGGCCCGGCTGCACCGCACCGTCCTCAGCGATGCCCTGACCGGCGTGGGCCTCGTGAATTACGGAAGCGAGTGGTGGCACTGGTCCTTCGGAGACCGGTACTGGGCGCTGATGTCGGGCCGCTCGAGAGCCCTGTACGGACCGACCGTCCCGCACCCGGCCTGACCGTCCTGAACATCCTGCCGAAGGAGCCCCCGCACATGAGTGCCCCACCCACCATGCAGGCCTGGCACGACCACTACGACCGCGGCCGTGACTTCAAGCCGCTGACCGACGACGAGAAGACCGCCCTCCGCCACCGCCTGGCACGCCCCCAGGGCACGGTGGATGCGACGGCCCTGGACGTCGGCTGCGGGACCGGTGAGGTGGCCCGGCTGCTGGCCGATGCGGGTTACCGGGTCGACGCGGTGGACTGGGCCGAGGCCGCCGTCGAGCGCGCCGGAGCCAACTCCTCGCAGGCCATCACCTACCACCAGCTCGACGCTACCTGCGGCGACCTCGCCTCCCTCAACCCGGGGGGCGAAGGGTTCCGGGTGATCACCCTGCGCCGCACCCTGGCTCGCCTGCCCGATCGGACCCGCACCGTCGCCGAACTCGCAGCCCTCCTTCAGCCCGAGGGCACGCTGTGTGTGATCGCCCCGCACGCCGACCGATTCCCGGAGAAGCTGCGCGGGATCTGCCTGGACGAGACCGAGATTGCCCTGCTCTGCGATGGCTGGGAGCACATCGAGCGCGTCGAGGCCGGCGACTCCACGGTCCTGCTGCTGCGAGGCCCGAAGACCGGAGCCGTCGCTTACGGGGAGAAGCGGACACCGACGCCGGCCGCGATGGCCGGCGTCGCGGTCGTCGTCACGAACACCCGCGGGCAGCTTCTCCTCGGTTGGAACAGCGCCCGGACCATGTGGGAGCTCCCTGCCGGGAAGGTTGAGCCGGGTGAGCCGTTCCAGGGCACGGCGGTACGGGAGTTGGAGGAGGAGTCCGGGCTTGTCGCGCTCCCGGAGGCGGTGGTGCTGCTGGGGACCCTGTGCGACGCCACCCACGGTGGCTTCACCCGTGTCACCGAGGTCGCCCGGATCACCGACTTCCTGGCCAGAGTCCGATCTCGGGCAGCAGCACGGTCGCCCACTCCCACCCCGAGCGGCGTGTCCTCACCGTAGGGAGACGTGGGATCCGCACTCAACGAAGTTGCGCCTAATTGCGGATTCTCATCCAAGGGAGCCGATCGCGGCCGTGATCAGTGCGCGGGCGCTGTCGCCATAGACCGCCATGTCCGCCAGGCCGGCGAACGCCTGAGCGTAGTCCGCGAGTTCCCGGGGCTGGGTGATGTTGACCTCGGCGGTCAGGGTCTCAACGGCGGCCTGGCGGTCATCGAAGAGGTAGAACGCCTCCAACGGCCAGATAGTGCGCTGTGTGCTGGCCGGGATGATCCCGAGGGAGACCGAAGCGAGCGGCTGCACGTTGAGGAGGTGCCGGAGCTGGGCGGTCATCGTGTCGACGTCGCCGATCCGCGAGCGTAGGACCCACTCCTCCATGAGCACAACGAAGCGGTGGCCGCCCTCGTAGAGGAACCGGCTGCGGGCGACGCGGGCGGCCACGGCCTCGGTCACGTCGTCAGGAGTGCCCTGGAAGGTGGTGATACTGCGCATGAGCGCGGTGGCGTACGCGGGGGTCTGAAGGTAGCCGGGGACCACGTTGGAGACGTAGGTACGGCAGATTCGGGCTTGCCGATGCCGGTCCGACCAGTCTTCCTGGGCTTTGCGCATTCCGTTGCGGTGGAGGCGCCGCCACTCCTGGTACATCGAATCGACAGCGCGGGCGGTGGCGATCAGGTCGGCCGCCTGGTCGTCGGAGTCGGTGGCCGCGCACCAGGCGCGGATGTCCGAGTCCGAGGCTGCGATCTCACCCTTTTGAAGCCTGGTCGTCTTCGCGGGATGCCAGCCGCACCGGGCGGACAGCTCCCGCCCGGTGAGACCGGCGTCCTTGCGGAGGTGGGACAGACGCATGGCCAGCGCTTCACGGGCCGCCTGCGCGCTGGATGACGGGGAAGAGGCCATGGGAGGTGGGTCCGGTCGGAGTCAGACGGTGTACTGCTCGTGAGGGGTGCCGCGCTCCCACACCGTCTCGAAGGCGTCGGTGACGAGCTTGACCACGGAGGGCTCCTCCGTGAACTCGTGGCCGGCCCAGTCGCCTTCACCCGTCCAGAAATGGAACATCACCAGGCGGCGATCGATCAGCCACAGGTCGTTCCCCGGCAGCGCGATGTCCGACGCCCGCCGACGCGGAAGCCAGCGGACCTGTTCCCCGGCCTCGATGTTCATCGGGGTGACGGCGTGTTCCCAGCGGATGTAATCGGTCACCGGCTCAGAGACGATCCGCGCCCGCCGCATGACCACACCGCGGCCGACCGTGTCCCGGACGATGCCGAGCCACTCGGGCGACCATCGCAAGGTGGGGTCGAGGTCGACGTGGCCGGTGCGCTTGAACTCTTCGAACTCCTCGGCCTCGTCGCCGACTCCGTACGTGTCGCGCATCTCCAGGTGGACCGCGCTGTGCTCAGCCTGCCTCATCAGTGCGGCGAAGTCCGGAGCGTTCTGCGACATCACATGCCTCCCTCAAAATCGGAACCAGCCGGAACGGGACCCGCACCGGCGTCTCGCCCTCAGGTACGCCGACGGCATGCCCGGCGACCCACTCGGTGGACGCGACCTCGGCCGTGCGGGCCGGGTCGAGGTTCCACCCCTGGATGACGAGTTCCTGTTTCTCCTCGTCAACCCAGACGGTGGGGGAACCTCCGCCGCCAGTGCTGGGGTCTATCCCAACGAACCGTAGCGCCATGACGATCTCCCCTGTCCAGTGAGTTGCGCGTATTTGCGTGTGACGCTCGTCCAC
The DNA here is from genome assembly GCF_042894785.1 of Streptomyces sp. NPDC001502. Taxonomy (NCBI): domain Bacteria; kingdom Bacillati; phylum Actinomycetota; class Actinomycetes; order Kitasatosporales; family Streptomycetaceae; genus Streptomyces; species Streptomyces sp. NPDC001502. Next base: position 15,871 of record NZ_JBIAVW010000031.1, on the reverse strand, counting down.
GGGCACCCGGGCGTCAAGGGCGGGAACCGGTCATGGTCCGGGGCGCCGGCCAGTGCCGGACCGCGCTGAGAACCGGAAATGAAGAAGCCCCCGCCCCGGATCTGCTCCTCGGCCTCGTTGAGGAACCCGGTCCAGTCCGGACCGGCCGGGTCGGAGGTCAAGGTCTCCGTCAGCCGCGCTCGCGGGGATGTCGAGGGGCACCATTCCAGTTTGTCCACGTCGCGGGCCGCCCCGAAGCACCGGATGTCCTCAGCTCATGCAGCCTCGTAGCTCATGCGCAGCATGGGCTCCGCCCGTCGCAGATCGCGCTCCGTCCGGAGGCGGACCTCCAGGTCGCCTGTGCCGTGGTGGCCGACCGTGCTGACATCCCGGGTGAAGCCCGGAGCGAGGTCGATGCCTTTCGGGCTCACCCGAAGGGTGACGACAACCTCCTGCTGGTGGGCATGGCTAACGCAGGCAAAGTTACGCAGGCGCCGGTAGGCGCGGTACTGCTTGCGATCCACACTGCTCACGTCGTCGCCGAACCCCCTTACCAGCTCGTCGAGCATGCCGCGGAGGTCAGCCGTACCAGCGCCACGCGGTCCGATCGGCGCACCTTGCGAGGGGCGCCTCCGCCCGCCCCTCGCCGGCACACCTGCCGTCACCTTCGCCACCGGCTCGAGGGCAAGCAATCCGCTGCCGAAGTAGTTGTAGCGGACCAGGTCGATGGTGCGGCGAATCTCGCGTACAGCGTGGAGGTCGTAGCGGGTGAAGCCTTCTGCGATACAGATCAGCCGGGGGCTACTCCACAGCACCTGGGCTGCTGAATCCGCCCCGAGTTGCTCGCTGACCAGATGCTGGAACTCTGCGCGGTGATCGGTCAGCCAAGCGAGGTAGAAGAGGCCCTGGTTGATGACGCCGGCGTCACGCCCACGCTTGTACTCCACTACAACAGGAGACCCGTTCTCGTCGATACCCAGCGAGTCGATCCGGCCTCCGTGGACCGGCCCAGTGCTGTACTCGCTCGCCAGGAACCGCACCCCCAGCATGGCCTCCATGTTCGCCTCAATCACGTCCTGCAGGTCGCGCTCCACCTCGGCCGAGCGTGCTGCGATCTCCGCCGCGCTCCCCCCAGTCACGTCAAACAGTCTCAGCCCCGACACCTCCCCCTCCTCTTCTCCGTACACGCCAGAACACGACCGGCCCTGAGATTGTTTCCGGAGGGCTCTCCGGGGATGTAAGAGACCTGGCACACGCCTCTTACAGGAGGCCAAAGCAGCGCTCCTTTGGTCCACTTCTGTCACCTGGTTGAGTGAAGTTTCACGCCGTCAGCAACTGCCCGTCTCCCTGTTCCTGCAGGTCAGCACGGCGCCACAACGAAATCAGGATCCCTCTCGGTCCCGGCTTACCGTGGCATGATCCTGCGGCACAGAGAGCTCTGTCGTGGTCACTCAGTGAAGTGAGATGGGGTCTGATGGCGCTGCCGTCTGACACATTGCCATTCCACCGTCGGGTCTTGATCAGCGCAGCTGTTCGAGCTGGATATGCTCACACCTGCCGATACGAGGAGCCCGCTGCCCGCCGCGAGATTGCTCGCATGACGGGTGTCGTGATGTCCGTCTGCGGCCCGGGACGAGGTCCGACCACTCCGTCCATGTTGATTGACGCACTACACCGCCCACTTGAAGAGATCGCACCCGAACTCTTCTCCGACGTGGCGGTCCGGGGATTGACGATCCTCCAGAATGGCGATCTCAGCGACGACGTCTACAGCGAAGGCTGTGAAAACATCGTTGAGCTCCTCAGCGGTGGCGTGGACCCGGCCCGCGGGTGGTTGCCCACATGGGCCTGGATGCATGCCGAGCTGGTCGAGAATGAAGCCTTCCGGCGTATCAATGAGGGTGCGAACGAGGACGAGTACACAGCACACCGTTACTTCGTGGTGAAGAATCCGGCTGGCGCAGAGAGGCAGTTGGCCCAACTCCGCGGCAGCCGGGCCCGGTTCTTGAGTCTCGTACCCCTGAGCCGCGTCGTCATGAGTCGCTGGTGACTTTTGTGCATGCCCGTCTCGACGAAGACGAGCAGGGCACCAGTGGCGACGGGACCTCGTGGCGGCATCACCCGCCCCGCAGCGGCACCGTCATCGACGATCATGATCAGCCCGTGGTCCACGCCCAGCGGGACATCGCCACGCACCTGGCCACTTGGGACCCGCCGCACATCTGGAGCAATCTCGAGTCCCGCCGTCTGGTCGTGGACCTCTATGAGGCCGCCGACAGCGCTGCGAAGGAAGCCCTGCGCGACGCGGTCAGAGCGCTCGCGATGGCCTACCGAGACCACGTTGATTTCGATCCGGCCTGGCTGCTGCGGGAGTGGTGAACACCAACGCTGGCAGGAGCGATGCCGACTGCAACCTTCGGTGCGGCCCGACACCACGCACAGGACCAGCAGGACTTGTTAGAGATCTACCGTTCGACGGCTACGGAGCCACTCCGCAGATGTCTCCTCATCAGCGGGCAGTAGCCCCTTCACCGCCGGACCGAGCCGAGCCGGCCGGCGATGGGGCCCACAGCGGCTGGTGGCGGACCGCGCGTCAAATGCCCCATGCCTTGCGGAAGCTCACCAGGCAGCTGACCGAGGTCCAGGGGCTGAGCGCGAGCGCGTGGCGCGCGTCCGCGAGCCGAGTGAGGGACTTGTTGCCCGCGTCAGGCTGTTCGGCGTCTTTGAGGCGGGTGGAGTTCAGGGTGTCCCCGAAGAACTCGATCACTGTCGCGGCGAAGAGCATGAAGGCGGCGAGTTCGCAGCCCAGGCGTAGCGCCAGGGGGAGCCCGGTGGACCCGCCCGTCCTGAGGGTATCCGCGAACTGCACGGCGCACCACGAGCGCAATTCCTCATACCACGTGCATAGTTGGCTGGCCGTCGCGCGCCGTGGATCGATGAGCTCGATCCGGTCGAGGAGGACGAGGCCGACGGGGTCGCACGTGTCTCGCAGCAGACTCTGGCGGACGGCCCACAGCCGTGCGACCGCCTCGCGGCGCATCAAGTCCGGCACGGTTGGGGCCAGGTCGATGTCACTCGCCTCTTCGTAGGGGCCGACCAGTACGCGTGCGGTGCGCTGCAGTTCCCGGGGAAGCCCCCCGGAGAGTATGTAGCACAAGGCTACGAAGGGTTCCGTCCAGCCCAGGAGCAGACCGTAGAGAATCTCACGGGCCGCCGGCAGTTGCAGGCGCTGCAGGCTGAGGATGTCATCGAAGCAACTGTCGAACACGTCACGGAAGGGCATGCCCCGGCGCTCAAAGCTTGCCGCGGCCTCCTCCGAGACGGAGACGAGGAAGAAGCAGCGGCTGGCACCGAAGACGGCCTTGATGTCGTTGAGGAAATTCTCGACCGATTCAGGACTCCGGAGCTTATCCAATTCATCTATCGCAATGACAAGTTGGTAGGACTTGGTGACCGACTCGACGAAGGGTCGAAGCTCAGCCACGATTTCCGGGAACGTCTTGGCTCGTTCCTGCAGCGTCGTCCCCCGGGTGGCGCCGACGTCGACGGCCAAGGGGAACTGGTTCGAGCTGCCGAGCTTCAGTGTCATCGACTGCCCGCTGCTGAGGGTCTGCTGGTAGCGGATCTTCCAGAGCTGATCGCTTGCGCTTTCCCGGAGCTCGCTCTCCGTGGAGTACGCCGTCACATCCGCCGATGCGAGGAGAGGGTAGAACCTCCAGAAAGCAAAGGAGACTCCTGCCATGTGCTTCCCGGCGAGGAGCAGTGCCACGCCGAGAGCGACTGCCGCCAGGCCGCCCAGCAGCATCCAGGTACCCCGCCCCAGGCCCCCGGAGGCTGCGAGGAGGGGCAGACCGATCGCCGCGCAGAGAGCAAGAGACGCGCACCATCCGGCGGCCCTGTGCATCGCGCTCGACAAGTGCCAGGGCTGCTGGGACGCCCTCTGCGAAGGCGGCCACTCCGGCGGAGAAGGGCCGCCCGCCGGTACCGCCACTCGTACAACACTGAGGAGGAACAGCGTCAGCAGGATGACCGCACCACCGGTCATGACCACCGCGAGGTACGCCCACCAGCTGTCGGGTGCGCTGAGGAGCGGGACGGCACGAGCGATGAGGGTGGTACCTCCGGCCAGGCTCGCCACCCCGGTCAACGCGACGTACAACGCGCTGACGGCTTTGGCGCGCCTCGGGCTCGCCACCGGGACGTTCGCGAGGTCCCGGTCCGCGTCCGGCCCGAGGAGCGCGCGGCAGACTTCGGCGTGCAGGTGGAGGACGAACTCGCGTGGATCGTACGCGACGGGTGCCGCCACGGCGACACCCAGCCGGGCTCGCTGCGTGGGGTCCGGGATGCCCGTTGGAGGACGTGTACTTTCGGTCCCGGCCATCGTGAAGAACTTGATGAGAGTCGACTTACCCACGCCTCTGGGGCCGGCGATCCCGAAGCTTCCCTCAGCACGCCGGCCGATCATCGACTCCAGGCTTCCGAAGGACGAGGTGATGACGACCTTGTCGTTGGTGATCGTCTCGCGGAGACCGCTGAGGGAACGGACGTGCATGCGCAGGGAGAACTGCTCGGCCACCGCACGGTTGAGGGCCGTGAGGACCAAGCCTTGAATCGCCGATTCCGCCGCGGAATTGAGGTCAGCCCGTGCCGACTGCCACTCCGTCTCCAAGGCGCGGAACTCAAGCCGCTCCCGTGCGCGAGGGCGCTGGCTTCTCATGTCCTCCTTCATCCGCTCTCCGATCCGGTCCAGCGGGATCGTAATCGAAAACAACTCGTTCATGAGAGTGTCTCGGACGCCTCGTGGATCGTCCGGCCATTCCGGTGGACTGGGCGGACTCTTTCGGCCTGTCGTCCGCGCCCCGTCGGTGGCCAACAGCGCTTCGGCCGCTGTACGCCGACTCCACGCCGCGTTCAGCACATCGCGCACCCGGCCGGCGTCTGACTCCTCAGCAGCAGGCCATTCACGAAGGACGTGAAACATCGCGTCCGACACGTCGTTCAGCACGTCGGCCGTCTCGGACAGTCGTGTGAAGGCGGCTAGGCGGGGCGTGTCCGACGCCATCTCGGCCACCAGCAGCTCGTGCAACCGCTTGCCGAGCTGACGTGTGCGCTCCAGCTGATCCGCGATGTTTGTTCGGATGACGTCATGGTGTTCCTCGACCACCTGTTCCAAATCCGGGGGCTCCTGGAGTTCCGCCAACTGTTCGGCGATCTCCGGCCGGGCGCGCACGGCGTCCAGTGCCTCTTTCAGCAACGGACCTTCGTGGACGTCATGAGGTCCCACCGACGGGCGCGGCAGCACGGAGCCACGTGCCCAAGGCTGATCGGTGCTGGCCTCGCCCGAACGGTCGCCGCTCGGGAATGACATGGGGATCACCCACCCATCGCAGTGCTAGCTCCTTTCCAGCGTCTGCCCCTACCCGCGCGAGAGCAAATCGATCTCGCGCGAGGGCTTCGCCGCTGGGGTGCGCGAGGGCTGATCCGGGGTCACGCCGGAGGGGGTGGCTGATGGTTCTAGGGCGCGTATTTGGCTGTGATCAGGGGCTGTTCCGGGTGAGGTCTTTGATCCCTGTTGATCAGGCGCTCGACGGTGTTCCGCTCCTTGTAGAGGTCGGCGTCGTGGCTGACGGGCCGGCCGCCCTTACCGCCTTTGTTCTTCCGGTTGGCGGCCTGGTCCCTCTTCTCCGGGATGACTGCCTTGATGTGGCGTTTGCGCAGGTAGGCGCGGTTGCCGCGGGACGAGTAGGCCTCGTCTCCGGCGACCGCTCCGGGCCGGGGTGCGGGGGCGGCCGACGGGCCCGCGGACGCGTACTTTCCTGAGCACGGGAATGAACTGCGGACTGTCGGCGGCCTGCCCCGCGGTCAGGACGAACGCCAGAGGGCGGCACTTCCGGTCGGCGGCGAGGTGGACCTTGCTGGTCTGCCCGCCCCGGGAGCGTCCGAGCAGGGCGGCTTTCAGCCGGAGTTTGTGCCGGCGCCGGATACGTCGTCGCTCTTCCCGCTCAGGGTCGTTTCCGGCGTCCCGCCCGTCTTGTCCTTCCGGGCCGCCCCCTTTTGCCGGGCCTGCTCCTCCTCGGCAGCGGCCTTCTCCACGGCGGTGATGACTTCCTGGCCGAGGTGCATCCCGGCAGCGTCGTGGTGGGCCCGGGCAGTGGTGGAGTCCACGCTGATCAGGGACAAGTCCACCTCACCGAGCTTCTCAGCTTCCGCTATCAGGCCCTCCAGCAGGGCTTCGAAGACACCGGAGTCCCTCCACTGCCGGAAACGGTTGTGGACGGTCGACCAGGCGCCGAACTCCTGCGGCATCTCCCGCCACTGCCCGCCCGTCCGAGACCGCCAGATCACGCCCTCGAACTGCTGCCGCAGCCGCTCCGGGTACGGCCCGTACGCGCCGATCGGCAGGTACGGGCCGATGAACTCCCACTCCACATCCGGCAATTGCATCCGCGTCACACAACACGATCTACCGGATCAGGCCCAGCCGCGAGGGGAAATCCCGCAAATTGATCACAACCAAATACGCGCCCTAACGGCGACGACCTCTTCACGCTTCCTGTCCTGGCACCTTGATGAGGAGCTCCACTCACCCGTTCCTCATGTCCCTGAACAATCCACACGCGGTTGAACTGCAAGAAGACTTGACAACCCTAGATAACGATCGTCGCGCCCCTGGTCGACGCCGTCGTGATCGGCCACCGCCGTGGTCCGTGCCATCAGCCAGAGCCCCGCCTAGGCGAGCACCCTCGTCGCAGCCTTCGCGCAAGCACTCCTCCCTGAACGGCGCTGACCGGCTGCCCTCTCCTTCTCACCGTCAGGAAGCACCATTTCCCCCACTCCGCAGTTCCGCGCCATATCGCTCGGCCCGGGAATCCACTCCAGTGCCATGCGTCCCGTGCGAGTTCAGCATGCTCGAAGAACCCTCACCGCCGTCTGACCTTCGAGCGCGGTCCGGTTCCCTCCTCGGACCAGGAGCTGCCGCACTGGTACGTGGCCCGGCACCTGTGGCGGGACCGGATCCTGCCGCGCCTGGCCCAGGACCTGGCGTCATTGCGGCCCCAGCCCATCCACGACGAACTGCATTGGGACAACGTCGTGGCCGGCAGCGGTGGCGGCGCGTTCGGATTCATCGACTTCGACAAAGTCATGCACGCTCCTCCCGTTTTCGACCTCGCCAAGCTCCTCGCCACCGGCCTTTTCGTCCTTCAGGGCGAGCGGGCCCATTACCAGCAGGCGCGGGCTGCGGACCTCCTGGCCGGCTACCGCAGTATCCGGCCGCTGAACGAGGCCGAGGTCGCCGCGATCGAGGGCTTCGTGGTGATCCTCAACGGAGAGATCGCACGCCTGGGATACGCGTACAACATCCCCGCCTACCGGCGCCAGGCCAATGCGGTCGGAGCCTGGTGGACGACCCGGCGCCGGCAGCGCCCCAGGACCCGCTCGGTCTGCGCGAACGGAAAGTCACGCCCGCGCCCCAGCAGCTCCGCTTGCCTGATCACGACGGCTAGGGCTCTGACCGGGAAGGTTCGCCCGGTTTGCGGGTCACTGCCTTCTCAGAGGCAGCTGCGAAACGTCACGAAACCCTCGACTCTGTGGCACTGGCGTAGGTCCTCGATGAAACCGACCAGCCGCTCAGCGTTCTCCCGGTGGAACGGGTGCTTGATCAGCGCATCCAGCCGGTCAGACAGCATGTCGGTCAGCATCGGAGCCACGGGGATCCTGGGTGGAGCCGCCGCTCTGGCGGCGACCCCCGCACCGTCGCCTGCTCCGCTCCGACCGTCGAATTGCCGGGGGCCGCCGCCGCACGCTCCTCCGGCTCCGCGTCACCCGCTGCCCAAGACCAGCCCAATGCCAGACGGCCCCGCCCTCGTACGCGCGACCACCCGTGGCGTCAGAGGGGGTGGGTTCAGCGCCGAAGCGCTCCTCACTGCTGCTCCGGAGGGGCGACTTCGGGGACGGGCCCCTGACGGAATGCCGTCACGGTTGTCTCGAACGCCGGGTCGGCGAAGTAGTTCGAATGCCCGAAGCTGGTTGGGTAGCAGGGGTCACCTGGCTGACGGGCGAAGTAGCGCGGGTCGAGGAGCTGCCGGTCGATGGCGGGCGGCGGCATGGCCCCGCCATCTGCCGACGCCAACGCGTCTTTGGCGAGCACCCAGCTGCCGATCGGGTCGGTCGGGCGGTAGAGGTTACGCCACGGCCATTGGTCCACGTCGGCAGCCGGGTCTCCGGCGATCAGCGTGCCGATCCGTTCGAGGCTTCGCGCGTTGAAGTACGCGGGGAAGAACCGGACGAAAAGGTGGGTGAGTGGGCTGCCGTACGTGAGCAGGCGGATCCGCGTGTCGGCCGCGGTCCGGCTCTGAAGAACGAGGGCCGCCCCGATCACCGACCCCTGGGAGTGGCAGGAGAAGATCACATACCCCTCTGGGGTCGAATCGTCCTGGCCTCCGGTCAGATACTCCACACGCTCCAGCAGGTCGGGTACGGTGCGTTCGGCGTAGCAGGGCGGTGCCAGTGGGTGAGTCTCGCGCGGCCAGAATGTGCCGATGTCCCACAAGATGCCCACCGTCCGACGGAAGCGGGGGCTCTTGTACGCTTGCCTGCCCGCCCACAGCAGCACCAGAAAACCCACAGTGAGAACCACGTTGGAGACTAGAACGAGCCACCGCTCGTCTGTGACGAGTCTGGGGTTCTTCACGAACAGAATGACACCAACCCCGGCCGCAGCTGCGGCCACCGCCAGGAAGGTCCCGAGAGCCTTCTGGCTCGCACCCTCGAGCAGCTGCGCCCGCGCCCACGACTTGGCAATCTGACGGTGCCGACGAGGGTCGTCTTCTGTGGACGCGTACGCCGCGGCTACCTGGGGGGCAAAGTCTCTACGGGCACTGAGATTCGTGAGCCGCCACGAGACCAAGCCAATGACGAAAGCCACCACGACGAGACAGGTCGCTGCTGCGCCGGCCCAGAAGTACGCATCAGGCACGATCAGTTGGATCTGCTCGCTCTTGGCTCGCTGAGCGACCGAAGGCGCGCCGAGTATCTCAGCCACGCGCAGCATGCATCCTGCAGCCAGGGCTCCGGCGAGCGCCCAGCCGAGGAACGCGACGCCTGGAAGGACAAGTCCACCCCACGGTTGACTCGGAAGATCTGAGAAGGGAGAGGGCAGCGAAGAAGGGGAGGAGGGACGGTCCAGCAGCAGGTAGACCAGAAGGAGCACCAGCATCGCGGCCTGGGCGAGGAACAGCCCATGGATCCAGGTCACTTCCCAAGGCAGTTGGCCGCCCATAGACGGTGTCACCTGACTCTTTGAGCTCCAGGAGGCAACCACTCCTGCGCCGATGACCAGGGCGAGCGCGCCCCATGGCAGGAACTGATACCAATCCCGCTCACGAGAGGACGGGTCCTGCCCATTCGGGCGTGTGCGCTCAGCCGTCCCAGGGCGTATGACGAAGACGGCGACAACAACCAGCAATGCCAGTGCCAGAACCAGGAGCAGGTTGCGGAACAAGCTGGTCCCAAAGTTCCAACTGTTGCTGTCCAGGGCGTACAGCCCCCGTTGGGAACGCTCGAGCAGGGGGGCCAAAATAAACACTGCAATGACGGCAAATGCACCAGCGATGTGCAGGGCACGCAGACGGCGCACCGGTCCACGTCCGTTCCACATACGCCGGTCTTCGAGTGGTGTCTTCACCTCGGGGTCGGCGCTCTGCTCTACCGGCTGCGCCTCCGCGACTTGCCATGTCTTGTTGCCCAAATACCACAGCAGTACGACAAGGGCGACCGGAACGATGGCCGCCGCGGTCAGATGACGTCCCGGAGTATTGAGCCAGTCGTACTGAAGCCATCGCAGCCACCCCGCACCGCCAGCGCACTGCATGCCGCCCTCCCGCAAAGCGGCGTTGCCGCACTGCCATCCCACCAGGTCCAACGAGACCGAGATCGCTGCGAGGACGTACGTCCCCGTCAGGCTGAGGGCCAGCAGCCGCTGAATGGAAGTTCGGATAACCACATGCCTTCTCGGAGGGGAGACAGTGTGTCCGGGATCCGCGAAGAAGGCCATGTTGAGGAGCATGAAGGGCAGCAGAAGCAGCCACAGGGCACGCCCACTGTCTCCCGACGTCAAGCCGCCCCACGAGTATGCCTCTCGCCGGAAGCCGACAGTGTCCTCCTCCCCCGACGCACCCTGGGATTCCCACTCGCGTCGATAGAAGCCCGCCTTCGCGTCTCCGGCAACACGCGTAACACGCGGATGCCCGAGGGAGGACTCTGGCGGGGTGCCCGACACCCCATGGATGCGCAGCTCGGTCCAGCCCTGGGTGCCTTGGTTGACGTAGAGGGCCATTGCGGTTCCTCACCATCAGATTCCCCTCTTTCAGCATTGCCCAGCTGCCCTGGACCTGCCAGCCGAGAAGGCTGACGTGCACGCCACACGCTCAGCGGGGCGGCAGGATACGGCCGCAGTATCGTCGCTGGAGGGACAAATGAGCTGAGGTCTGCTGCCCCGGAGCGTTCGCTCTCTGGGGGGCTAGGTGATCAGTCTCCTGCGGCCTTCCAGACGGTTGCAGTTGAGTCAACTGGCTTTCAGCCGGGGGCCAGTGGCTGTCGTACTCGGCCGATATGACCATCATCGGCGCCGTTCACCACGCGGTCCTGCAGGTCCCGGTCACCGCGTGGACGCCGCGGCTGTCGAGCCGGACAATGAGATCCGCGACGGCTTTGGGTGGCCGAGCTCGTCGGAGACTGTCCGAAGGGCTGCCGACGGGGATACGGCTGATCGTCCTTACGGAACGCCCGCACCCCGGTGCCCAGCTGCGCTTCACCGACGCCGACGGGGTGCGGCTGACCTGCTTCGCCACCGTCACCGCCCCCGCGCCGATCGCCGAGTTGGAGCTGCGCCACGGCCAGCGGGCCTCGCACCGAGGACCGCGTCCGCGCCACCGGCCTGATCAACCTGCCCCTCCACGAGATGGCGCAGAACCAGATCTGGCTGGGAGATCGTCCAGATCGCCTCGACCTGTTGGCCTGGATGCCTATGCTGGCTCTGGTCGGCAAGCCCCGGCTGCGGGAGCCCCCGTCGCCTGAGGCTGCGGCTGTTCGCCCGAGGTCCGTCACGTCCCGCGCAAATCCGGGAACAAGGTCAACCTTCGCCGGGTCCGCCTTGAGGTAAACCAGCACCTTGGCCTTCTTCGGTGGGTACAGGCAGGCGGAGTTCCGCAGCCGCTGATAGGTCGTGTAGGTCTGGTTCTCGACCTTGATGATGTCCCTCGCCGAGCCCGAGCAAGACCTCGTCGACCGCCGCGGCCAGCTCAGCCATGGTCCCATCCGCCGTCGCGGTGCGCTGTGCCTTGGCCGTGCCCCAGCGACGGCCCGCCTTCGGCGCGACCGCACGGCCGGCGACCGAGGCCAGGGGCTCCAGTCCGAAGTGGTCCTCGCCGAACTGCCGGCCACTCCGGCGCGGCGTAGGCTCAGCGCTGTTCCGCAGCAGGCCACGGCTCCGGAACGCGTCAGCTTCGATGCGGGCGAGCAGCCCGTGCCTCTCCTGTTCGCGAGGCCGGACGCGGAGGAGAAGTGGGACGTTCCGCCGATGACCGAGTCGGACCCGATCGAACCACTGGCCAACCAGGACGATGAAGACTGAACAGCCCCTGCTCCCCGGCACGGCAGGCCGCGGCGTACTCCGCGCGCCGTCTACGACGCCTCGACCCCGCGCGGCTCACTCAGGCGAGACGGCTGGCGGGGATGACCAAGAAGGACGGTGGCCGAGCGCCTCGGAGTGACGCCGGCTGCGGTGGGGCAGTACGAGACGGGCGTGTCCAAGCCGCGCCCGGACCTTCTTCCCTCTCCCCGGCGCCCGCTCCCCCGCGCCAGGAGCCGCGACGGTCGGCAGTCGGGCACCTGAGCTGCGACCCGAGTCCTGGGGACTACGGGACTGCCGGGGCGATCAGGACATGTCGTGATACCGGAGAGATGATGGAGGTATGACAGGGAAGGCGCAGGCATGGATCGGCGGCACGATTGCCATCCTGGCGGTTGGGGCACTGGCGGGATACCTGATTGCGGTGGGCCTGGACGACGCGGACAAGGTGGCCAGCGTGATCGCCCTGTTCGTGGCATTGGCCGGCCTGGCGGTGTCCGTGGCAGGACTGCGGCGCCAGGCTCGATCCAGCGGCGGGCAGGCGGTGGAGAAATCAAGTGTTGGCGGAGGTATCGCCCAGGTCGACGACACGAAAGGGAGCGTGAAGATCGTCCGCCGTGGTACCCAGACTGGGCCGCCCCCAGCACCACCTGCGGGCACTACGCCCCCCGCTGCCCCTGCGCCGAGTGAGGGCGGGCAATCGGTGCAGGGCACGGCTGCGGCAGGCTCGGTCGACCAGGTACAAGAGACTGGCGGCGATGTGGAGATCGAGGAGTGAGCGGCCCCAGCCTAGGAGGCGCCTGGCGTAGACGCGGCCAGTGGGTGGCCGATTCGGTGGTCTACGGGTCGGTGGTGCAAGTCCAGTGGGTGGGCGGGGACGTGTCGGTGCACGCCCCGAGCGGCGAGAGGCCGCTGTACCGGGTATGCGACTTCCCGGAAGGTCGGCCGGTGATCTCGGCCAATCGCGCCCGCAATCAGCCTGCCCGTCTCCTGCAAGCCCGCTACGCGGTGGTCGACTTCATTGGCCGCCAGACCGAACTCCAGGACTTGGCGGCTTGGCGGGACAGCGATGATTCGGTGTCGGTTCTGCTGCTCCATGGCTCCGGCGGGCAGGGCAAGACACGGCTAGCCACCCAGTTCGCGCAGGTTAGTCGCGACCTTGGCTGGCAGGCGCTGCAGGCCCGCCATGCCGCTGATCCGGTAACTGGTCCCGCTCTCATGCCCGGCGGGCTCGTCGGCGAGCCCGATGACGGAGCCGGAGTTCTGATGTTCGTCGACTACGCCGAGCGATGGCCTACGGCGGACCTTCTAGAGCTGTGCGCCGATGCCGCGCGGCAGGACAGGGCTCGGGTACTGCTAGGCGCCCGCCCCGCCGGAGTGTGGTGGCAGACGCTCTCCAACGATCTAGACCGCATGGACATCGAGACCGCCGAGCTGGCTCTGCACGCGCTAGCGGACGACCCCGCCATCGAGCCTGAGACCTTGTTCAACGCGGCGCGGGACCGTTTCGCCGCGATTTTGGACATCCCCGGCGTCGGGGACCTCGAGGCGCCTCCAGCGGTGCTGGAAAACCCAGACTTCCGGCAGGTCCTGGCCGTGCACATGGCGGCCCTGGCAGTAGTTGACGCCCACCACCGCAGCTTTGCTGAGGACCGGTCAACCAGGCTGGCCTTGAGTAGTCCGGCGAAGGTCTCCGCCTATCTGCTGACGCGAGAACGCAGCCATTGGGAGAAGCTCCATACCAACGGCGGCGTCAGCATAACCGCCGATGCTCTGGGCCACACCGCCTACACCGCAGCCCTCACCGGGTCACAGCCGTACGTCGACGGCCTGGAAGCCATCGAACGCGTCGGCATCGCCAGCGCCGGGCCCGGCGACCGCATCCTCAAAGATCACGCCATCCCCTACCCTCCACTCAGCACCGACGGCAGCACCGTCCTGGAGCCGCTATACCCCGATCGGCTTGCAGAGGACTTCCTGGCCCTCACCCTGCCCGGCCACACCGTTCACACCTACAGCCCTGACCCGTGGTGCACCGATGCCCCCAGACGCCTGCTCGCACCACCCCCCGCTGACACCAGCGTCGCATCGGGGCCGCCCACTTGGACCCGGAGAACGCTGACCGTCCTGATCGCGGCTGCGAGTCGATGGCCGCATGTGATCACACATCAGCTTGCTCCGCTGTTGATCAAACACCCTCAATTGGTGTTGCAGGCTGGAGGCGCGGCACTGGCGTCTCTTGCCAACCTCCCCGAACTTGATCCGCAGATCTTGGAAGCAATCGAGCCGTGTCTGCCCGAAGGGCGACACACGGACCTCGACCCCGGCTCCGCTGCCGTCGCATACCGTCTGGCTCACCACCACCTCGCCCAGACTCAAGACCCCCTCGCCCATGCACGCGTCCTCACCCATCTCGCAGGCCGCCTCCACTACGCCGGGTTGCGCGACGAGGCCCTCACAGCTGCCCAGGACGCCCAGGCAGTTTGGCGCACCCTTGACAATGCCGATCGTGCTGCCTACGAGCCCGACCTGGCAGCAGCGCTAATCGATCTCGGCACCTATCTGTCGAACGTTGGCCGGCAGGATGAAGCGGTGGTCTCAGCTCGGGAAGCCGTCGACATCTACCGGCGGCTGGCTGAAGCCAATCCGGCCGCATACGAGCCCAACCTCGCCCGAGCACTGACCGGTCTCGGCAACTGCCTTTCGCAGGCAGGGCGTGAGGGGTGGGACGCCCTGGACCCAGCCCTGGACGCCGCTGTTCTCTGGAAGCGACTGGCCGAAGAGGATCCGGCCACCTACGAGCCCGATCACGCAATGTCCTGTACCAATCTGGGCACCCTCCTCTTGCGGGCGGGGCTACCGAGGGAGGCGTTGATCTCAGCTCGGGAAGCCGTCGACATCTACCGGCGGCTGGCCGAGGCCAGCCCGGCAACCTACGAGCCCGACTTTGCTGCGGCGCTAACCAATCTTGGCACCCTCCTTCCGCGAGCGGGGCGGGAAGAGGAGGCGGTGGCACCAGCTCGGGAAGCCGTCGACATCTACCGGCGGCTGGCCGAGGCCAGCCCGGCAACCTACGAGCCCAATCTGGCCGCAGCCCTGAACAATCTCGGCAACTGCCTGTCGCACGTGCGTCGGCCGGAGGAGGCGGTGGTACCAGCTCGGGAGGCCGTCGACATCTACCGGCGGCTGGCCGAGGCCAGCCCGGCAGCCTACGAGCCTAATCTGGCCAAAACGCTGACCAACCTTGGCAGAAGCATGCTGGAGGTGGCAGAAGAGGAGATGCTGCCCGTAGCGCTAGAGGCGGTAAGGGAGTCCGTGGCGCTCTTTCACGGACTGGCCCAGGCGAGGCCCGGCGTGTACGACGGCTACCTGCGTGCGGCCCTGGCCGCACGGGTCGACGTCCTAGACAGAATCGGCCGCACCGAGGAAGCCGCCCGTATGCGTCGCCGACTCGCCAACGAATCAGATGAGTGAGGGAAGCCTTCAGACCGACACAGTCCGGCCTGAGCAGTCCAAAGTGAGCTGGTGTGTTCGCCGATCGGGGCGAGGCCGGGCAAGTGCGTGGCGCACGCCGTCATCGGCTCGGTGCCCTCCAGCAGCACTCCGTGGTGGGCGGAGTGGTGGATCCAAGACGGGACGAAGCCCCGTTGACCGGGGCAGGACGGGCAGCAAGCATCACCTGATCACCGACGCCACTGGTATCCCGCTCGCCGCCACCTTGACCGGCGGCAACCGCAACGACGTCACCCAGCTGATCCCGCTTGCTTCAGGCGGTACCGCCGGTGCGGGGCAAGCGAGGCCGGCCCCGGCACCGCCCGGACGTGGTGTGGGGCGACCGCGGCTACGACCACGACAAGTACCGCCGCCTCGTCCGGGGTCGCGGTGTAAAGCCGCTTATCGCCCGCCGGGGCACCGAGCATGGCTCCGGACTCGGCGCCCAACGCCGGGTCGTGGAGCGAGCATTCGCCCACCTGCACTGGTTCCGCCGCCTGCGGATCCGCTGGGAGATACGCGACGACATCCACGAAGCCTTCCTCACCCTCGGATGCGCACTGATCTGCTGGCGACGTCTGAACTCCCGGTAGGAGTTTCAAGACAGGCACGGCTTACGTTGACGGCCCGGTGGCCGACCTCAGGTTGGCTTGCGCCACACGGAGATGTGCTTCGCGGAGTCCTGGGTGAACGGCGCCCCGTCCCAGTCCGCGACGCGACGTTCCCTCTCGAGCCCGGCGATCCGTGCCATCAGGTCGAGCTCGGCCGGCC